>JBEIKR010000224.1:0-1599 GCA_040379705.1 Crocinitomicaceae bacterium | reverse complement strand
TGTGAATCGCACTTGTTCAGACCCTGGGTTGATTCCGAATTCTGCTTTAGGCTCAATGCCCTGCGCAACCGCTTGCTCAACAATCGATGCCGCGCGCGCCAAATCTTCGTACGAAGAGTTTGTACACGAACCAATCAATCCCCACTCAACTTTCGTTGGCCAGTTGTTTGCTGCCGCTTCCGCCTTCATTTTAGAAACTGGAGTACCGCGGTCTGGCGTAAATGGTCCATTGATATGAGGTTCCAATTCTGTCAAATCGATTTCAATGACTTGATCGAAGTAATCGTTCGGATTTGCATATACTTCAGCATCTCCTGTTAAGTGTTCAGCAATTTTATCTGCTGCATCCACAACCTCTTGACGTCCTGTAGCGATTAAGTAGCGACGCATTGAATCATCGTAACCAAACGTTGAAGTTGTCGCTCCGATTTCTGCACCCATGTTACAGATCGTTCCTTTTCCAGTGCACGAAAGAGAAATCGCACCGTCACCGAAGTATTCAACAATAGCGCCTGTACCACCTTTCACTGTCAGGATATCAGCCACCTTCAAGATCACATCTTTAGCAGATGTCCATCCATTCAATTTACCTGTCAATTTAACACCGATAAGTTTCGGAAATTTAAGCTCCCAAGCCATTCCGGCCATTACATCAACTGCATCAGCACCACCAACACCGATCGCCACCATTCCAAGTCCACCAGCATTTACCGTGTGTGAATCCGTTCCGATCATCATTCCACCTGGGAACGCATAATTTTCAAGAACTACTTGGTGAATGATCCCTGCGCCTGGCTTCCAGAAACCGATACCGTATTTATTCGATATAGATGAGAGGAAATTAAATACCTCATTGTTTTGATTCAACGATTCTTGAAGGTCTTTACTTGCACCAACACGTGCTTGAATTAGGTGATCGGCGTGCACTGTTGATGGTACTGCCACCTTTTTCTTACCTGCTTGCATGAATTGCAACAAAGCCATTTGAGCTGTTGCATCTTGCATTGCTACTCGGTCTGGCGCGAAGTCCACGTATGAATTCCCACGTTCAAATGCACTTGACGCATTGCCCTCCCAAAGGTGAGCGTACAATATTTTTTCTGAAAGTGTTAAAGGGCGACCTACCACTTGTCGTGCAGCAGCGATGCGCTCTGGGTATGCGGCATACACCTTCTTGATCATGTCTAAATCGAAAACCATCGTGAAGAAACTATTAAATTTGTATTTTGAATAACGGTTGCAAATGTAGTAAATCTTGAACGATTGACAGCCCAAAAAGGCCTTGAAAAAAGGATAAAACTGAGCGATTTTCGCTTGATTTTTGAAAATGTTCGATGAGAAAGCAAGTCGCAGAGCATTTTTTTCTATTGAGGACTAGTATTTTCTGAATAAATGTCTATCTTTGCACCCTTAAAATTTTTATTCATTAAACATTTCTATCATGAATTCTTACGAAACTGTTTTCATCTTAACTCCCGTTTTGTCTGATGATCAGGCAAAGGAAGCAGTACAAAAATTCGAAGGTGAAATTGCTGCATTTGGTGGCAAGCTAAAACACAGCGAAAAGTGGGGCTTAAAAAAATTAGCTTACCCAATCCA
>JBEIKR010000223.1:0-1737 GCA_040379705.1 Crocinitomicaceae bacterium | reverse complement strand
GAAAACTTCCTTGACATGTGGGTTTACCGCAAGATCTGCATAGCGTTGACGGTAGCGTTGTTCTGGATCAGTGAAGGCATCATGCACTTTTCCATCGGCATCCGTCTTTGGCAAAGGCAGTGGCTTCAAAGATTTACTCAATAGCGTAAATTCTTTCACATTCACAGAGATTTCTCCCACTTGAGTGCGGAAAAGTACCCCTTTGATTCCGATGAAATCGCCCAAATCTAGGAAGCGCTTGAATACATCATTGTACAGCGATTTGTCTTCACCAGGACACAATTCATCCCGATTGAAATACACTTGAAGGCGACCTGTAGAATCTTGTAGTTCAGCAAAAGATGCCTTCCCCATAATCCGTTGGCTCATCATTCTGCCTGCCAAACATACTTCCTTGCCTTCCTGAAAGTCCGCCTTGATGTCGGCAGTTAAATCACTCACTGGGTATAATGCAGCGGGGTATGGATCAATTCCATATTCACGAATCTTCTGCAAAGTCTCACGGCGCTGGAGCTCTTGCTCCGACAATTCAAACACACTCATATCCAAACTAGATTGAGCGCAAAGATACCAAGAAATCAATATTGAAGAGAATGGATTATCTTTCACATTTCGTAATTAACTTTGGACCATGTCACCTGAGAATTATCAAACATTAGTTTCACTGCACATTATTTTCATGGTCAGCTGGTTCGCAGGCCTGTTTTATATTGTGCGGCTGTACATTTATCACACCGAAGCACAGCAAAAAGATGAGGTGGAAAAAGGCATTTTGTCTCGTCAATTTGTTGAAATGGAACGTAAGCTGTGGTGGATTATCACCACTCCAGCCATGATTTTAACCTTATTTTTTGGTTTTTGGATGCTTCACATTCAGTCAGAACGATACTTTTTTGGTAGTGAAGCCACGTGGATGCATATCAAATTGGGCTTTGTAACGTTGCTTTTGGTTTATCATTTTATCTGTCAAAAACAGCTATTCGACCTCAAAAAAGGTATTTTCAAATGGTCATCAAACGGATTGCGCATCTGGAATGAAGTAGCAACTCTTTGCCTTGTTGCAATTGTGTTTCTTGTTGAAATGAAATCAACAATGAACTGGCTTTACGGCACAATTGGATTTTTTGGAGTTGCCATGGGGCTCATGATTGGTATTCGCATCTATAAATTACTGCGCAAGAGAAATGCGCAACGCTAATTGAAAAACCAAGCAATCCACAAAGTCTTTTTACATTTACACAAGCACAAAAAAATATGTACAACAACTTACTCATTGAGCAGCGCGGACAAATACAGATGATTACAATCAATCGTCCTGCGCAACTCAACGCCTTGAACAAGGAAACAATCGAAGAATTGCATGCAGCGATGGATGCCGCAAACGAAGACGCGAACACAGGGGTGATTATCCTTACAGGTTCTGGTGAAAAGTCTTTTGTTGCGGGTGCAGATATTAAAGAGTTTGCGCATTTCAACATCGCACAAGGTGGTGAATTGGCAATGAACGGTCAGAAGACACTCTTTACATTTATCGAAAATCTAAGCACTCCAGTCATAGCCGCTGTGAATGGTTTCGCCTTAGGTGGAGGTTTGGAGTTGGCGATGTGTTCGCACATTCGTGTTGCTTCAACCACAGCACGCATGGGCCTTCCAGAAGTTTCACTAGGAGTAATTCCAGGCTACGGAGGCACACAGCGTTTGGCTCAATTGGTTGGACGCGGAAAGGCCAATGAAATG
>JBEIKR010000222.1:0-1861 GCA_040379705.1 Crocinitomicaceae bacterium | reverse complement strand
GGGTTTTGTGCAGTACTTGTATACACAATCGCACCAGAGGGCGAAGTCGCAGTCCAATTCCACTTGTAAGCACCATTGGTACTTAAATCAGAAAGTTGAGTGGTATAAAACACTTCTACTTGGTTGCTAGTTGCAATAAAATCAGCCACTGGAGCCGCAGTTGGTTTTTCGATTTTTACAGATTTTACGATAGAATCTTTCATACCGCAGAATTGCTGTACCAATTTTACATTGTAGTATCCTATGTTAGGCCACGACCCTTTACCTTTTGCACCAGTCGATACGACAGCAGTTCCACTTTGGAATGTCCATTTCTGTGCATACGCTGAATTTGTAGCTGTTGAGTTAAAAGTAATTGGCGTCTTAATAAAATTAGGACCCACCGGAACCGCAAAATCAGCCACTGGAGGACTAACTGATTTTACATTGACTTCAAAATCCAAAATGTTACCATAGTTTGACTGTGTTCCACAACCTTGGTTGGCAGTAAACGTACTATACATACAACGAACACGCAAAATAGCTTTGCCCGCCTTGGCACCGATACAAGGAATTGTAAGCGAAACCGTTTTTGTCGTGTTTACCGGAATAGAACCAAATCCATTGGAACTCGTACAAAGACATTCCGCTGCAGAAAAATCATTGCTACCATCCAAATCAATCCATACGCCTACGTATTCTGAAAAAGAGCAAGTGTTCTCAATTGTCATTGAGATCACTTCACCAGGAGTAATATCCATCACCGCACCATTCGTCATTAATTTGTTCGATGGACCAGTGTTCACACAGTTCATTCCAGAAACAGAAAAGGATGTTCCTCCGCTGTTTTTGAACGTTATACCAGATAAGTAATCTCCAGTACAGTTTAAACTATTGTTCCCCGCACAGATTTGAGCTTCGGATTCATTGAACCAACCTAATAAACCGAAAACACTGGCTACTAGATGGGTCTTAGTAAAAATATTTTTCATATATGTTGCTTGCTTAATGAGACCTCATATGTAATATACTCATAACATTAGGAGAACTTTACATATTTTGGTAGCGCAAAATAGCGAGCATTTCGCCATAAAAAGGTCATAATAATGTCATAATTGGTGTTTGTTGCAATAAATTACAATCTACAGTAATTATCGTTAAACCCAAACAGAACAACTGATAGCGTGATTTTCAATAAATCACAAACCACACTATCGTCAATTTTACACTTGCGACCAAAGTCCAGCCAAATGCAAAAGCACCTCACTGCTCTTTTCCATGTCCTGCACACTCACATACTCGTGCTTGCCGTGAAACGCCATTTCTCCCGTAAATAGGTTCGGACAAGGCAAGCCCATAAAGCTCAACCTACTACCATCGGTTCCACCACGCGCCCTAGTCAACTGAACTGGTATACCTGCCTTTTCAATCGCCTTTACCGCAAATGACGAAATCCTCGGATCCAAGTCCACCACCTCTTTCATGTTGCGATATTGTTCCGTCACCTCCATTTTGGCAGTTGCCCCCGGAAAACGAGAAACAACATCGTTCATGATCCCTTCCAAACGAGCTTCATGTTCCAATAACTTAGGCGTTTTGAAATCTCTGACAATAAACTGAACCCACGCATGCTCGGCAACGCCGCCCATCGTAACGGGGTGTACAAAACCTTGGGTGTCTTCCGTAGTTTCCGGACTCCATTCGCCCTTGGGCAAAGCCGACATAAAATCACCTGCGATCTTTAATGCGTTCACCAACTTGTCCTTCGCATAACCCGGATGCGCACTCACTCCATAAAAATGAACCTTCGCCCCATCAGCACTAAAAGTCTCGTCTTCATAACAACCTCTCTCTCCCGCATCCAACGTATAACCAATTTCAG
>JBEIKR010000221.1:0-1939 GCA_040379705.1 Crocinitomicaceae bacterium | reverse complement strand
AATTTTTCATTCGAAAATTTTCGAGCCTGGGGAACAGTTATTTCATAGTTGCTCCCGAGGGGATGCATCGATTTTATCTCAATGGAACCTCTGGTCGCGTTGGAGCCTCATGGATGACCAAGGAAGCACGAGAAACGGATATCGCAGACAACATCCATTGGCTCAATGAATTGGACAAACGGATAATTTTGGATCAAAAGAAACGAAAAAAAATAATTTTAGGTTTTTCTCAAGGCGGTGCCACTGCAGCCCGTTGGTTTTACAACGGAGCCCCCCAGGCAGACCAACTTATCATGTGGGCAAGTATTTTTCCACCGGACTTGGCAATTAAAGATGAAATAAGTGCGAAGGCGGACAATGGTATCTTTGTCGTTGGTAAAAATGACCCTTATTTTCCCGAGAAAGAACATGAAATGGCCATTGTTCATTTTCAACAACTTGGTTTCTCAACCTTTACCTTTGACGGAGGACACGATCTCGATGAGAATACCCTGCTAAATGTCCTGAAAAGCGAATAATACAATCTAATTACTGTTTATTTGGCATAATTTCTGATATTTGCGCCGAAATTTTATACGATGCGAGCGATACTCTTATTTGCGACACTTTTTACCCTTGGAACATCTGCTGTAGCGCAAGATGCAAAGTCACAAGGCATTCTTGACAAGCTTTCTGCGAAAATGAAGGCGCAAAAATCTTTCTATATTGAATTTTCTGCAAGCATTAAAAACGCGGACAACGGAACCAATGAAAGCGAAACTGGGAAAGGTTGGGTAAAAGGAGAAAAATTTTACGCGTCGTATGGTGAAAACACGATTATTTCCAATGGTATAAAAACTTGGACCATCATTAAGGAAGAGAAATTGGTGTATGAAACCGACGCGAATGAGAATGATGAGGAGTCGATGAACCCAAAAGAATTGATGACCATCTGGGAGACAGGCTTTAAAAACAAGTACGAGCGTGAAGATAAGTTGAATAATGAGGCTGTTCACGTGATTAGCCTATACCCAAAAAACCCAGGCAAAGTTGATTATCACACGATTACCTTGTACATTTCAAAATCCACAAATGAATTAAAAAAGGCCGTGATGAAAACTAAAGATGGAACTACAATGACATACACGATCACTAAGTTCCAGTCAAATCCAACTGTTGAAGATTCAAAGTTTGTTTTCGACATCAAGAAATATCCCGGATACGAATTGATTAAAGATTAGTTGAATGCGAATAAAACAAAAAAACCGATCAGTGATGACCGGTTTTTTTTTGTCTAGTAATTTCTTAATTCTTTGAGTGCGTCAATCAATCTTTCCTTAGGCAGAAATTGATTTTCCAATGGAACAGCGAATGGAACGGGAGTATCAAGTGATGCGATACGTTTCACTGGTGCATCGAGAAAAGCGAAGCAATTCTCGTTAATCAGTGCCACCAGCTCTCCTCCTATTCCACCTGTCATGCAATCTTCATGCAGCACGAGCACTTTTCCTGTCTTACGCACAGCGGAATAAATTGCTTCTGTGTCCAATGGCAACAAGGTTCTGAGGTCAATGATTTCAGCGGAGATACTCAACGCTTCGGTTGCTTCAGTTGCCCAATGAACGCCCAAACCATAAGTAATTATGGTCAATTCATTTCCTTCAGCAACTTGACGAGCCTTCCCAATCTCAACAGTGTAGTAATCGTCAGGAATTTCTTCTTTCAAGCTGCGGTACAAGTATTTATGTTCAAACACCATCACAGGATTTGGATCTTCAATGGCCGCGTTCATCAATCCTTTTGCATCGTATGGTGTCGAGGGATAGACAATTTTCAATCCTGGTGTATGGAAGAACCATGCTTCATTACTTTGTGAATGGAACGGTCCTGCAGCAGTTCCTGCCCCTGTAGGCATGCGCACTACAACATCCGCATTTTGTCCCCATCGCCAGTGCATTTT
>JBEIKR010000220.1:0-2142 GCA_040379705.1 Crocinitomicaceae bacterium | reverse complement strand
TACAAAATGAAAGTAAGGACTTAGAACAAAATGCCAATGTTCAATTCAACATAATTTGGAAGTCCAGATAAATCGAATTGTTTTGCTGTTTTTGTCGCGTCGTTATTGAATACAGGTGAATTTGTGCTTTGATCTTTCGCAACACCACTTCCTTTAAATGCATCTGTGAATCCGTTTTGGAAAGTTAATCCAGCTAAAAGGCTTGTGTTTCCTGAAAGACTGTACTCTATTCCAGCAGCGAAAATTAAATTAGAGGAAAATATGTTTATCTCATTTTTAATATCGTTCGTGCTCACTGTAGAGCTTTCACGATTTGATTTTTCCCAAGCGTATGAGTTTTTATTCTGATAATATAGATAATCAATATCATCGTCACTAAGCGCCTTAAGATTCATATTCAACCCCAAGCCGAATTGTCCCCAATAGGTGATGTATCCAATCTCGTCGGTTTTCATTTTAAAGGTGAGTGGTATTTGAAGATATTGAAGACGAAGATCTCTACTAATTAACCCCACTTGGTTCATATTTGTTATCGCGGTTCCTGTAGCATCAATATCATCTCCAGTGTATTCTGCGAAATAGGAATATTTTCCTCCAGTGTTATTAATGTTAAATCCAGTGCCAATCGCGTAATGATCTGCGAAGAAAATATCGAAGTTCAAGCCGTATCCAAATTGAAGCGATTTGTCGCCCACTGTCATGTTTGAATTGTCGCTCGCGAGCCAGGAAATGTTCGGAGAAACTTTAAATCCCAAGCGGTATTTACTCGTTGATACTTTTTTTTCCTGCGCAAATGACAACGAAGTCAATAAGCAGAACAGAATTAAGGTGTTTATTTTTTTCATATAAAGATCTTTTTTAGTGACTTTTGCAAATAACTATGCCAAAGCTAACGAATTCTCTCCTTGTTGTATTGTCAATTTTGTTGACAATGCTTTGTTATTCATGCCGTGACGCCGACAAGCATAAGAATATTGACATTGAGATAGATGGAAAATCATTGTCACCATTAAGATTTGATTTAGATTGTTTTATCTCGGATTGGGGAAATGTAGAGCAGGTGTCTGCTCTGAAACAGAAATACGGTAAGTTTTTCTGTCTTTATCTGGAGCGCATAATTAATGCGGGCCCCTGCGATAGCGTTTCTACCTATAAGCTTGTTCAAGGATTTATTTCTAACACGGACTTCCAAGATTTGAAATCTGAGATTGAAAAGAATTATCCGCAGCAAAGGCTCGACTCACTTCATGAAAAGATTCTAGAGTCCACTTTGCGTTTTCAAACCTTGATTCCAAATATGAAGCTGCCTCAATTGATTTGGATGAACTCTGGATTCAATGCGGGGGCCTACAGCACCGATGATTATTTGGCTGTTGGTTTGGATTTTTATTTAGGCAGGAACAATAGAATTACTAAGTCTGTTCCCTTTCCTCAATATCAAAAAGAAGATATGATACGCGAACAGCTAGTTCCGAATGCAATTAAAAATTTGGCTTATTATCACCTAATGAAAGCAGATACTATTCAGGCCGGAAAGGATATGTTGTCTGAAATGATTTTTCATGGTAAAGCGCATTACTTGACCTGGTTGTCGTTTGAGGAAATCCATGATTCCACGCTTATGGCTTGGACCAAAGAGCAATACACTTGGACCCAGAGTCACCAGTTGAATGTTTGGAAGGAAATAGCCCGGCAAGAGGTGCTTTTTTCGAAAAACAGAACAGAAGTGCAAAAGTGGTTTGAGTACGGACCGTTCACCAATGCTGAGAATGTTCCTCAAGAGAGTGCTCCTCAATTAGGTGTTTATATGGGGCTGCAAATGGTGAAAAGTTACATGGAAAAGCATCCTGAAATTTCTGTTAGTCAGTTATTAAAAGAAGACAACGCGCAAAAAATATTACAAGCTTATAAACCGAATTTATGAAGAAGTCGACCATAACAATAGATATTGAATTAGACGAGAACAATGTGCCAGAGACCATTCAATGGGAGGCTCCGGAATTGGGTAAAAAGGCTGAATGTAAAGCAATGATTTTGTCGGTGTGGGACAAGGCTGAAGCTAACACCATGCGTATAGATTTATGGACGAAAGAAATGCAGGTGGAGGAAATGACGTTCTTCGTTCATCAGACATTGCTCACT
>JBEIKR010000219.1:0-2165 GCA_040379705.1 Crocinitomicaceae bacterium | reverse complement strand
GAACGCTTTTGAACAAGCGCGACAATTCACCGCAGCAACTGAAGTTACATCACTGGCCATTACTAAAATTGACGGCACTGCGAAAGGAGGTGTAGTTATTGGAATTTCTGATCAGTTCAGTATTCCTGTTCGGTTTATTGGAGTAGGAGAAAAAGCGGCAGACCTTCAAGTGTTTAATAGATTTGAATTTGTAGATAGCCTTTTTGCTCAAAAACAAGAATGAAAACAAAAACATTAAAGAAGAACAAGGTGAATGTAGTCACCCTGGGATGTGCAAAGAATATTTTTGATTCTGAAGTAATGATGGCGCAATTGAAAGCGAATTCATTTGATGTTGAGCATGAGAGTGAAGAGGCAGACGCAGAAATTGTCATTATTAATACATGTGGATTTATTGATAATGCAAAAGAAGAAAGCATCAATACCATTTTAGCTTGGGCAAAAGAAAAGGAAGAGGGTAATGTGACTAAATTATATGTGACAGGCTGCCTCAGTGAGCGATATAAACCCGAATTGGAGCGCGATATTCCTGAGGTAGATGCTTTTTTTGGGACAAGAGAATTGCCACGACTCTTAAAGACGCTAAAAGCAGATTATAAGCATGAATTGGTAGGGGAGCGTTTACTTACTACACCAAGCCACTATGCATATTTCAAAATTTCTGAGGGATGCGATAGGCCATGCTCGTTTTGTGCAATTCCGCTCATGCGTGGAAAACATTTAAGTACGCCAGAGGACCAGCTGATTCAAAACGCAAAAAATTTGGCTGCCAATGGAACAAAAGAGTTGATACTCATCGCGCAGGATTTGACCTATTACGGCTTGGATATTCACAAAAAAAGAACGCTTTCTGATTTGCTAAAACGATTGTCAGATGTTGAAGGAATAGACTGGATTCGCTTACAATATGCTTTTCCAAGTGGGTTCCCAATGGATGTCCTAGACGTGATGAATGAGCGTGAGAATATTTGTAAATATCTAGATATGCCTTTGCAGCATGGAACTACAAAAATGCTGCAGGCCATGCGAAGAGGAATTACAAGGGAAAAAACAGATGCTCTCATTCAAGACATTCGAATGAAAGTTCCTGATATTGCAATACGAACCACATTGATATCCGGTTTCCCCGATGAGTCGAAAGAAGATCACACAGAACTTCTGAATTGGGTGGAAGCCATGCGCTTCGATCGTTTGGGTGTGTTCACATACAGCCACGAAGAAAATACACATGCTTTTGCATTAAAAGACAATGTACCCGCACGAACTAAGAAGAAAAGAGCCGATGAAATTATGGAGGTGCAATCGCATATTTCTTTAGAATTAAATGAACAAAAGGTGGGGAAGGTGTTCAAAACGTTGATTGATAAAGTTGAAGGAGATTATTACATTGGAAGAACGCAATTCGATTCTCCTGAAGTAGATAACGAAGTAGTAATACCCAAGTCTGAAGGGTATTTGAGAATAGGTGATTTCGCTGAAATTGAGATTGTTCGCGCAGAGCATTACGATTTGATTGGTAACATAATAAATGGTTAAAGGTGAACGGAACGGTCAAATATCCGGTCATGGAAACCTTCACTAGCGTTCAAGGTGAAGGTGCTTTTTCTGGAGTGCCTTCTTTTTTTATACGCCTAGCTGGATGCAATGTTGGTTGTGTTTGGTGCGATGTTAAAGCAAGTTGGGACAGTGAAGCGCATCCCATGAAATCAGTTCATGATCTTTTAGATTCAGCAACTTCCAGCAATGCAAAAGTTGTTATTATAACTGGCGGCGAGCCAACCATGCATGATTTGAATCCGTTAACCACCGAACTAGCCGCCTTGGGTTTTCGCGTGCATTTAGAGACGAGTGGCACTGAGCCTTTGACAGGTAAATTTGATTGGATTACCTTTTCTCCGAAGAAATTTAAAGAGCCCTTGGAAGAGTATTTTTCCAAATCGCATGAACTTAAAGTAGTGGTGAATCATGAGAGTGATCTCGAGTGGGCCGAGAATCATGCAAAAAAAATGAGTCCTCAAACATCGTTTTTTCTTCAACCTGAATGGGAAAAAAAAGAGCGTATGATGCCCTTGATTTTTGAATTCGCCATAAAAAACCCACACTGGCGTGTGGGTTTACAAATACATAAGTATTTGAATGTAGATTAGTTATTCGCGTATCACGCG
>JBEIKR010000218.1:0-2257 GCA_040379705.1 Crocinitomicaceae bacterium | reverse complement strand
TTTTGAATTTTCGTTCTATAACTTTTAGATGCCAAAGTTGTTTCAAAAGCAAAATTTTCATCAGTATCCAAAAGTTCATTGATACGAGACAACATAATTCTACCCGATTCGATTTGTACCTTTTCTGGTTGAAATGGAGAAAGTCCTTTAGCAATTTCATCTGCGTTCACAAATTCTTTACACGCTAAAATCTCAGGCAGGATAGTAAAAGATGCCGTAGTCTTTCCTGCTCCATTGCATCCCGCAATGATGTAAAGGTTTTTATTCACTATTCAAAGATAACGGAATTCACTTTCGTTTAGATGGAGAAATCTCCCTAATCTATCTCTGGCGCTAAGCGCAACACAATCCCATCAATTTCATCGGCAATGTGAATCTGACATCCTAAGCGGCTGTTGGACTTCACGAAAAAAGCTTGATCAAGCATGTCCAATTCTGCATCACTTTGTTCTGGAAGATCTGTATCCGACTCCAAGTAACATTGACATGTGGCACACATGGCCATACCACCACATTCACCTTTAACAGGAAGTTCATAGGATTTACATAACTCCATGACATTCATGTTCATGTCTGTAGGTGCGATTAACTCATGTGCTGTTCCCTCTCGGTCGATGATAGTGACTGTAATCTCGTTCATTGTTCCTAATTGATTTGGCGAAACTAATTAAAAATCCTCAATTGATTTGTGCCGTTGTAGATGGTTTGATACATCCGCAATCCAAACTCAGAACCTGTGATCGGTGAACCGTCGTACAGCGAAAAGCGGGCCGTTGAACAGCTATCGATAAGGGTTAAAAAGTTATCGGGATCTGGATATAAAGGTTGTCCGCAAGTTCCTGTTGGATCCATTGGAGAGTGGCGGTCAAACGCGATGAATTCATCAATATTTCGCCGGTACACAATGATTCCACGAGAACCACCATTCACATATGCATAGGTACCCACACTAATAAGCGCATTATAGCTTGGAAGATTGATATCGATGGTGATGTCGAACGGAATGCTCGGCACTGGATTACGCTTGTTTTTGTTGCATGCAATAAAAAGCAGAGAGAGCGAAAAGAATAAAATTAGCCGTAACTTCATCATCGAATTTGTATTACAAAAGTATGAATAGTAAAACGTTTTTTATCGTGTTCCTATTGTTGCTCGGAATATTTTCTTCGTGTGGCAGCGCAAAACCAGGAAAAACCGCTGCAACGGTCGAAGAAGCCGAAGCCATTATCGCTAAAGAACGGAAGAAAAAGGCACGAATTGCCAAGAAGCAAAAGCGCGCCGCTGAGAAGCATTATTGGTCCTTACAAAGTAAAGCGGCGAAGAAATCAATTAAACGCAACAAGCGCCGTCATAAACGCGAAAAACGAGGAAGCATTCGTCCTTAATCCTCCAACGATTCCAATTCAATAGTGAGGTTTTCCCATTCTTCCATAAATTGATCGAGCGATTCTTTCTTTTCTGCAAAAACCGCTAGCACCTTGTTGGCCGCTTCTTCATTGGAATAATCTAACTCACTGATTTGCACATTCAATTTTTCGATGGATTGTTCGTGCTCTTTGATTAGATCTTCCACCTTTTGAATGCGATTGCTCAATTGGTTTTTGCGACGCTTCAGTTCCTTTGTTTCCTCATGACTGCGTTCGGAACGAACTTCCCTAGTCTCTTGAACTTTTTGTTTGGCACCTTCATTCTCTGGCTGAAACTGCATTTTCAGGTATTCTTTCACGTCGAAATGGTGAACACGTAGCAGCTTGTCTTGAATTTCCCAAATGCGATTGGTGAGACCATCTAAAAACTCCCGGTCGTGAGACACAACGATAAACGTTCCTTCGTAATTCTTTAACGCTTCCTTCAACACCTCCTTGCTTTGAATATCTAGGTGATTCGTAGGTTCATCGAGAATCAAGAAATTCGAAGGACTCAACAACAATTGACACAGCGCCAAACGAGTTCGTTCACCACCAGATAAAACCCCCACTTTCTTATCGACATCCTCTCCAGAAAACAAGAAAGCGCCGAGAATACTTCTCAAATCGCGTTTAATCCCTCCTGTTGCAGCGTATTCGACAACCTCAAGAACGGTTTTTGTGGGATCAATTTTCTCCGCTTGATCTTGCGCGAAGTAAGTGATGTTCACATTATGTCCTAGATTGACTTTTCCATCGCCATCCAACTTATCCAAAATTCGTTTGAGTAAGGTCGATTTACCCACACCATTTGGTCCGAGTAAAGCAATCTTTTCCCCTCGACCAACTGT
>JBEIKR010000217.1:0-2432 GCA_040379705.1 Crocinitomicaceae bacterium | reverse complement strand
TAGATGACACGCCATCCCGGTTCCAAGATTTGCTTTCCAGTTGCCTTGAATACCAATGTCCCAACCTGACCAAGAACCGTCGTATTCGACACCTTACATTCGGGATAAAAGACAGCAACAAATCGTTTGGCGATGAGGTCATATACTTGATGTTCCGCTGGTGTAATGCCACTAGGATTGACACCTGTAGGAATGATCGCGTGGTGATCTGTCACTTTTTTATCGTCGAAAACAGTCTTTGACTTCGGAATGGGCTGTTGCAACAAAGGCGCTGTAAAACGCGAATAATACTGCATCCCGCGAAGAATTCCTTCCACCTTCGGATGAATATCTTCTGACAAGTAAGTGGTATCGACACGGGGATAAGTAACTATTTTCTTCTCGTAAAGGCTCTGCACCAATTTCAGTGTTTCATCAGCCGAAAAGCCATATTTCTTGTTTCCCTCCACTTGCAATGAGGTCAAGTCAAACAAACGTGGATTTCCCTCTTTTCCTTCTTTCTGCTCGAAGGATGTCACCTCAAATTCATGCTGTTTGAGGTATTCCAATCCTTTCGTGGCTTTGTCTTCGCTTGTTAAACGATCAATCTGACACAGGAATTCCGTTTCACGGTAGATCGTTTTCAATTCCCAGTATTCAGCCGACACGAAGGCATTGATTTCCTTCTGGCGCTGCACAATCATGGCAAGGGTTGGTGTCTGAACGCGTCCAATGGATAAGGTGGCTTTTTTCTGACCAAATTTCGTGGTAAACGCACGTGTTGCATTGATTCCCAACAACCAATCACCTATGGCACGAGCAGAACCTGCTGCGTATAAGTTGTCGTACTGCTTGGCATCTTTTAACTTCTGAAATCCTTCCTTGATGGCTTCTTCTGTCAATGATGAAATCCACAAACGACGCACGGGCTTATCGCATTTCGCTTTGAGAAGTACCCAACGTTGGATCAATTCTCCCTCCTGCCCGGCATCCCCGCAGTTGATGACCTCGGTGCAGTTCGCTACTAAATTCTCGATGCACTTGAATTGCTTTTGAACACCGGCATCGTCCACCACCTTGATTCCGAAACTTGGTGGGATAATCGGCAGGTCCTCAAGCTTCCAATACTTCCACGATTCCTTGTAATCATGCGGTTCCTTCAGCGTACAAAGGTGACCAAATGTCCAGCTTACCCAAAAACCATTTCCCTCCCAGTAGCCGTCCTTGCGGGAACGCGCACCCAAGATTTCAGCGATGTCTTTCGCTACAGAAGGTTTTTCGGCAATGCAGAGAATCATGTAAGGTAGTGTGGCTTAGTTGCGTATGTAATGTCTCACTGTAAATGAGGCTTCATTCTTTTCATCCTGTTCGAAATGAAACAGTTCGTGCATGGTCCATTCAGATTCGTTAAATTCTGGAAAGAACGTGTCTGCACCATAAACTGCATCGACATGGGTGATGTACATTTCATTCACACAACTCAACTCCAAGGCATGACGATAAATTTCTCCACCTCCAATGATAAAAAAGATGCGCTCATCACCATCGTAATGAGAAATACTTTCTTCCAAGGAATGAAACACTGTCGCTCCTTCTGCGGAAAAATCTGTATTTCGCGTTAAAACGACATTTTCACGGTTTGCCAATGGACGGTATTTCGTTGGGATTGAATCCCAATTTTTTCGTCCCATGACCACAATCTGACCTGACGTTGTCTCTTTAAAAAAACGCATATCAGCAGCGAGATGCCACATGAGGTCGTTGTTTTTGCCGATACCACGTTCGCGGTCCATGGCCACTATAAGTTGAATTTGCATGCGTCCTAGAGCTATTGATTCTAATTTCCTGAGCGATTAAACAGCAACTGCTCCTTTGATGTGCGGATGAGGATCGTAGCCCACAAGTTCAAAGTCTTCGTATGTAAATCCGAAGATATCTTTCACTGCTGGATTGATCTTCATGGTTGGCAATGGGCGGCATTCACGTGACAATTGAAGCTCCACTTGCTCCAAGTGATTGCTGTAGATGTGTGCGTCCCCAAAGGTGTGAACAAAGTCGCCTACCTCTAAATCACACACTTGCGCAATCATCATGGTCAGCAAAGCATACGATGCAATATTGAAAGGCACCCCAAGGAAGGTGTCGGCACTTCGTTGGTACAATTGACAGCTCAATTTGCCATTGGCCACATAGAATTGAAATAAGGTATGACACGGCGGCAAAGCCATGTGATCCACATCAGCTACGTTCCAAGCAGAAACAATCAAACGGCGTGAATCTGGATTCTTTTTAATTGAAGTAATAAGGTTAGTGATTTGATCGATCGTTCCACCATGTCCATCCGGCCAACTTCTCCACTGGTGACCATACACCGGCCCAAGATTACCGTTTTCATCTGCCCATTCATCCCAAATCGACACATTGTTGTCCTTCAAAAATTGAATGTTTGTATT
>JBEIKR010000216.1:0-2709 GCA_040379705.1 Crocinitomicaceae bacterium | reverse complement strand
ATTTACTAACTATAAAAATTAAATTCAATCAACATGAAATCAATTTTCTTATTTGTACTAGTATTCTTATCGACAGGATTTGTAAACGCGCAAGAAGTTGCAAAAGTAACTGTATCCTCAACTGCTCCTATTGCTGATGTTCTAGAAAAGGTTAAGCTTGCTGGTAAAGCTGTAAATTATGGGAGTCGAGATTATCTTGCAACTGAAAAAACAGGCAAAATAACATTATGGCAGACTGTAGGCAGATTAGACCCATTTGACTTCTTTTGCCAGGTGGATGCAACATATAAGGATGGAACTACAACTCTTGTTTTTACTATGCCACACAATCCAAAAGCCATTGCCAACTATATCAAAGAGCTAAAGAAAATAATCAAGGAATTAGAATTGCCAAATATGATGGTGGGAGAATACTTCGACGGAATTGAGTAATTATTTAATCTGAAAAACTTCGCCATCCTCCACGACGGAGACATCAAGGAAGTGTTCTTTCGCCTCCTCCAAATGCGTATCAACAGTATCATATCGGGCACTTATGTGACCCAATAGCAAGTGCCCCACAAGGGCCTTGGCTGCTATTGTCGCGGCTTGTTTTGCAGTTGAATGAAAGGTTGCTTTTGCGCGATCTGAATCCTTCTCTGTAAAGGTCGCCTCATGGTACAAGGCAGAAGCACCTTGAATGTAAGGAATGATGGATTCATCGAATTTTGTGTCCGAGCAGAAGGCATATGACAAACTTGGATGAGGGGGTAGAGTAAATTCTTCAAAATCATATTCATTCCCCTTTTCATCGATTACATTTTCACCACGTTTCAATTTAGGAAGATGTTCTATGAGTAAACCTGATCCTTTAATCGCTTCAGAAATCAGTCTGCGTTCCTTGATTTTTTCGCGAATAACAAAGCCAGTGGTTGGAATACGGTGTTTGAGCGGAAAAGTATGAATTTCAATCAGGTTGTCTTCAAAGATCAACTTTGCTTCTTTCCCATTCAATCGCGCGAATGTCAAGTCGAAATCCAATCGAGCGCCGGCGATTTCTAGCTGAGAACGGATGATGCTTTCCAACTCTTCGGGACCATAGATGGTGATCCCTTTATCGCGCCCCATGAGATGCATCGTGCTGAGCAATCCCACTAGACCGAAATAATGGTCGCCGTGCAAGTGAGAAATAAGGATGTGCGAAATACGCTGGAAACGAATACTGTACTTTCGTAGCTGCATTTGGGTTCCTTCACCGCAATCGATGAGGATGTGTCGATCATTGCAAACGACATATTGTGCAGTTGGATTTCGGCGATATGTGGGCACCGCAGCACCACTGCCTAGAATGGTTACTTCAAAACTCACTGACGCAATGCTTCCAATGCGGATGCTTGATCATTTGTGATGGTCAAAACGCGATCGAGCTGAGCAATTTGAATCAATTTCATGACATTTTCATTCAGTCCGCACAAGGCAAAACGACCATTGGTATCCCGACATAAACGGTTCGCAGACAAAATTGCACTAAGGCCCGAAGAGTCACAATAACGCGTGTCAGTCATATCAATGACCATGTTGTTCACTCCGTTTTTGTTCAGCACCAACAATTCAGACTTCAATTCTGAAGCATTCGACGCGTCCAGTTTTTCCACTTTCGTTTTTACGACTGCCTCGTTTTTGTTTTGTGTTGTTTCGAAGTTCATTGCGTTTGTTGTTTAGTCAAAAATAACATTTTTTGAATTAAAGCGATATACACATGCGACAAATCCCTTTCTATCGCACTGAATCGCATTATCTTCCAATTTTAGATGCGAGCAAATAAATCACAGCCATGCGCACGGCAACGCCATTTTCTACCTGATCCAGAATAATGGATTGATCAGAATCTGCGACATCACTTGTAATCTCCACTCCTCGATTAATTGGTCCAGGGTGCATGACAATGATTTTCTTGGAGAGTGAATCCAAGATTTCTTTCGTCAAACCGAATTGCATTGAATATTCCCTGAGGGATGGAAAAAACTTGATGTCCTGGCGTTCGAGTTGTATGCGAAGCATGTTGGCAACATCACACCATTCCAATGCTTTTCTCAAATTGTGCTCGACCTTTACACCCAATTCATGAATATATTTTGGAATCAAGGTGGTTGGACCGCACACCATCACCTCTGCGCCCAATTTCTGAAGGCAATAAATATTTGAGAGGGCTACGCGAGAATGAAGAATATCCCCAACAATAACTACCTTTTTTCCTTCTACGGAACCTAATCTTTCACGGATTGAAAATGCGTCCAACAATGCCTGTGTCGGATGTTCATGGGTTCCATCCCCTGCATTCACAACGCGCGCATTCACCTTTTCAGATAGAAACTTGGCTGCTCCTGGGTTTGGGTGACGCATCACTACCATGTCCACCTTCATGGATAAAATGTTGTTCACGGTGTCGATGAGCGTTTCTCCTTTCTTCACCGAGCTGCTTGAAGCACTGAAGTTTACCACATCGGCAGAAAGTCGTTTTTCTGCAAGCTCAAAAGACAAGCGTGTGCGTGTAGAATTTTCAAAGAATAGATTGGCAATCGTAATATCACGCAATGATGGCACTTTTTTGATTGGTCGATTGATTACTTCCTTGAAACTATCTGCCGTCTTGAAGATCAATTCAATATCTTCTCGGGTTAGGTCCCGAATTCCTGTGAGATGATCAACGCTCAGATTATTCATTGGTGT
>JBEIKR010000215.1:0-2728 GCA_040379705.1 Crocinitomicaceae bacterium | reverse complement strand
AGGGAATGACATGCTCGCGTTCACTGTGCAGTTTTGCGTTTTGAAAAGCATTTTCTAAAACTGAAAACCGCACCACTTCTACATCGAACCCATCTTCTAAAAAATTCGGATCTTCATTGCTGTTGGAAAACAGGTCTACTCCGAATTTCACAAATTGCTCATACACCCAATCGACGGTGCTTCCGTGATGAGTAGGACAATCACTTGTCAAGCGAATGATATTATCTCCTTCCTTCGCTCCGAAAAATTTCGCAGCTGAATAGAAACGATCGAGCACATCCCAATCAGAACCGCGAAAGACTAAAATATTGTTTTGATTGCAATAATTTTCAAGTGCATCGTCTTCAACATTCGTCGATGTTACTACTGCAATTTTATGGATACATTTCGCTTGTGAAACGCGATTGATGAGGATTTGGATAATTGGAATGCCGTTTATTTCCTTCAGTACTTTTCCAGGTAATCGGGTAGAGCCCATTCGAGCTTGAAGGAGCGCTAAATTCATTTATTCAAATTTAAAAAATCATTGCGCATCTGAATATACTCCGTGGTTTTTCCGACGGTGTAATCTGTCTGTTCCGCAGGAAAATATTTTGGATTGAAGCAAGAAATTAAAACTTGATCCATGTTTTCCCCATTCACAAAAAAGCGTCCGCGGTTAACTCCCTCAACCACCCAGCCTGCCTTCCAATAAGCCTTCAGACTGCCTATGTTTCCAGCATGAACGTCACCGGTTAATTTCCGAATATCGTATTTGTCGAAGGCCAATTGAGAGCCAATGGCAATGGCTTCAGTGGCCAACCCTTTTCCCCATTCATTTCTATCACCGATAACACAAGGCAAATCTGCAATTCTATATTTTGGATGAATGGGTCCGACTTTCAAATTACCTATGTGCTTATCGTTTTCAACCAAACAAATGGCATGCATGAAATATGACCCTGTCGATCTTCCTTCTTCGATATAACTTTGAATTGACTCTATTGTGAGGCTTTTGCCGTTCACGTGCAAAAACGCAGTTACTTCATCGTCTGCAAACCATTCGAGATAAGTTTCCGTGATATCTGAAAACTCCAAGGGTCTCAGGTACACTCTGCTCATATGCTGTGCTTCGCGTTGAGTTGCTCCTGTGAATTCAACATTCGCTCATTGTCTTTTGTCATGTTACCTTCGTGCATGCGATAGCGGTACAAAGGAAGCGGAATGTGATAAATACCGAAATCTGCTTTCTCCCAGCGAATGCGCAAGTCCTCTTCTTCCCGAGCCGTAAACGTCTCGTCGTACAAACCAATGTTGTAGAGATGATCCTTGCGAAACATGATTCCACAAGCAATGGGTTTTTCACTCGCGGCAACATGCTCCAGGTGCTGTCCGCGTTCATTCACCACATAATAATCGATTGCAACTGCATCCAATACATTGTTCTCATTCAAAAATAAATTTTGAACGCGCAGCGCTTCTGAATGCAGGTAGTCATCGGCGTCGAGGAATACAATATTCTGACCTCTTGCCTTTCTAATACCAAAATTACGCGCTGCACTAAGACCTATGTTTTCAATAAGATTGAACACGCGAACAACGTCGGAATAATTTTCTAGAATTTGGACAGTGGCATCTGTAGACCCGTCATTGACAACAATGATTTCGTATTCTGATTGTGCAAGCGACTGGTCAAGCGCACTGCGAATAGCGCGTTCGATATAGTGAGCATAATTGTAGGTCGTAATAATGAGCGATACCATGGCTTACGCTATTATTTATCTTTTTTCTTCTTACCCTTGGCCTTTCCCTCTTCACCATAACCACCATAACCGTAGCCATAGCCATATCCATAACCATAGCCGTATCCGTAACCGTAACCATAACCGTATCGATAAGCGTACTTACCGTAGTAATATCTCCAGCGCTTTTGCTTGATGTTATTCAACAAGATACTCGTGTTTGAAATACTGTTTTGTGCAAGTACGTCCTCTAAATAGGCTACACCTTGCTTAGTAGCCTTAAGGGTGTTCATTACAAGAATTCCACGGTCTACTTTAGACAACAGTACCAAACTGTCTGTAATAAGCATGATCGGCGGGGTATCTATAATTACGTAGTCATAACGCTTCAATCCTTCCGTTAAAAGTTCATCTACTTTAGAATTAAGCAAAAGCTCGGAGGCATTTGGAGGAACGGGCCCGCAAGGATAATATCTAAATTCTCTATATCAGACTGGAAAACCAAATCATCGAAGCTTGCCTTTCCGATAAGAAACGTACTCACCCCTTGCATGTTGGTGGTGCGGAACATCTTGTGCACTTTCGGCTTGTGTAAGTCAAAGTCTAAGAGCAGCACTTTCTTCGATGCTTTCGCCAAAGTGGCGGCAAGGTTGGTTGAAATAAATGTTTTTCCTTCTCCAGGGTGGAGTGAAGAAATCAAAATAAGACTGTGTCCGCTATCTGGGAGAAGGTATTGCAAATTCGTTCGCAGGGTTCGGAAAGCTTCACTTACATTTCCACGTGGGTTAGCTTGGATGGCGATAGGATCTCTTTCAATCTCTTCGTAGTTCGGAATACCACTAATGACAGGTAGTTTCGTCAAGTGCTTCAGCTCGCGCAAGTGCTCGATGTGCTCGAAGAAGATCATACGAATAAGTCCAATAATCAACGAAATTAATATTCCGACTCCAATCCATAGGTAAATAATACTCTGGCGGTCTGGACCCACAACCCCCATGTTCCGCGCT
>JBEIKR010000214.1:0-2747 GCA_040379705.1 Crocinitomicaceae bacterium | reverse complement strand
TTTGCTGGTATTTACACGCTAAAATTTTAACAACAAAATCTTGCAACTGAGATTCCGTGAATTCATTTGCAATTCTTGTTTTACGAAATGCTTCAAAAGTCAATCTGTATATGGAAGCAAAAGAAGCGTTTTCCTGAATTTTGTAATGCAAAATGAACTGCGTTCCGATATCTTCCAAAAATGGATCAAATCCCTCTGAATCGAAAAGCCTCTGCCCTAACTCTGTTGCTTCATTTTGTGCATTTGCAATTTGAAAAGCCTTTAGCCAATAACTCATTGAGTTAACCATATTCTTACCCACACCGAGCTCAACAAGTGCATCGTTGGCCTTAAAGTCCTTGTTACTAGAGATAAAATCATAGCCTTTCTTCAACCAAAAATGACGGCATTGAAATGTTTCATGCCCCGAAAATTTGTAATTCCCCATCGCTATCAAAGATAATTTTCCGGAGTGAATTTGCGAAGAATAGTAATTCACGACAACCGAAAGTTATGCACAAATGTGAAGGTCAGAAAACTTAAAAGACCGCAATAACAAGGGTTACACAGACAAAACTACTGGCATATCTGCGACAAAAACCCCCTCGTCTCCTCATCACTACTATAAACCAAACACCCCTTCATGCCTCTTGTCATTAGGGTTCGATAAGTGTTTTTGATAATCAAATCTCCCATCTCTTTAGCCTTTTGTGGGTCGCGTTTCATGAGGGCTTTCATGCCGCGAACACTCTTGTCGCTGCTGGCGCGATACTCGGGACGACAAACCCACTGGCCGTTGCGGATGACCATGTCTGGACCTATGATGACGCCGACATAATCGACTTCCAAGCCTTGACAGGTGTGAATGCAGCCAATCTGATTCACAGACTCGGGGCTGATAATCCACAACATCCCGTCCTGCGTTAAATTCCATTGCATGCCAAACCCCTCTTCCTCAATCACAATGTCCATGGCTTGCTTATCCTTCTTCGAGTTCCAAGGCCAACAATATCCCGCAACCATGCGCGCTCGATTTCGAACAGAATTGTATTCCACAATGCGATTACGCAACACATTTGGATCATCGACCACTTCAAAATGATAATTCAATTCAGCAATATTCAAATTTGCAGTCTCACGAATACCCAACATATTGTCTAACCATGCCAAATAACCGTCGCTTCCATTGCACCTAAACTGACTCTCCAATTCCATGTAATGCACCTTCGCTCCTGCTCGCTTCGCCCAAAATTCAACTTCACCCCGAGAACCAATATCCTTCATGGTCACACGCTGGTCTTCATCTACAAAAAAGATGGAACACTTGGCTGCCGCGATAATTTCTTTAATCTGATTCTCTCCCAAATTCGAGAACATACCACTCTTCTCGTTCAACCGATGCGCCTCGTCAACAATCAACGCATCGAATTCTCCATTCGATGTATTGATATACGCCCCCGATCCCTTGAATAAATTATTCACCCACGACTTCGTGCGGTAACCCGTGAGCTTGCTCGCATAAACATCGCGTGGGGCACTGTTCTTACTCACGTACTGAACCAACTTCTGTTCAGATGTTAACCGAGCCGTAAGCTGAATAGCCACAACCGACTTGCCTGTACCCGGACCACCGCGAACAATAAGCACATTCTTTTCCTTCACTGAAGAAGCATGCACCAAATTGCGCGCATACTCGAAAGCAATCTTCTGATCGTCGATCATCACGAACTCTTCATTTCCATCTATCATCTTCGCAACACTATCTGCAATAGTCTTCGATGGACGAATACGCCCGTGCTCTATGCGATACATGATGTTCGTTGGATCTCCGAATTTCACAAAAGTCTTTATGAATTCAGCCAACTTCACTACATCGTTCTTAATGAACAGCGGCGCTTTCTTCAAGTGCTCGTTGTAAAACGGAGAGACTAAATCTCCGGGCGTTTCGCAGTTGTGCAAGAACGCGCATGGCTGCAGAGCAATGTTCTGATTGTAGACCTCTTCGTTGAATCCTTCCAAGAGAGCTGCATAACTCCATGCTTGATAACTCGGATGACTCACCTCGCGCACTCCGCCGCCTACGTATGTTGAAACCACTCCGTCCATGTTTGTACTCGTGGCCGTTTCCCATTGTTTCAATTCAACAATAACGGCACAATCGCGTTTCTCTGCGTTTTGTCCGGTTATGATAAAATCGATACGTTTGCTGGTATTCGGAACTTGACACTCGATGCTAATCTTAGCATCGTTTGGAATGGCTGAATCATCGAGCACATTCCGCATGTATTGCATGGAGTTCTTCCAAGACTCAACTTCTCTTTTACCTGTTGATCTTCCTAATTGCTTCTGAAAATTCTCGTGAATGATATAATCGATTTTGCTTTCACGCACATGTGACATGAAGGTCTCTTTCGATTCTTGGTAGACAATCATGTTATTTACAGCTCATTGTATTTCGTAGCACTACCCTTCGCTTTCTCCACCGGATATTTCTCTCCATTCTTCTGCACCTTTTCTCTCACCACTTGCTCAAGATCCAGGTTATAATGGTGTCCAAGTAGGATGGCATACGCCAGAACATCGGCTAGTTCTTCCTTCACCTTTTCAATCTTCGCCTCATCGGCATTCTTCCAAAGAAAAGCCTCGAGCAACTCTCCCGCTTCAATAGAAAGCGCCGTTGCCAAATCCTTCGGATTATGAAACTGTTTCCAATCGCGTTCATCGCGAAATTGCACCAATAGCTGCTCTAAATCTTTCAACTGTGACAT
>JBEIKR010000213.1:0-2762 GCA_040379705.1 Crocinitomicaceae bacterium | reverse complement strand
AGGAGGGATATCGCGTGAAAAAGAAAGGAGGGTGATGTGGAGTTATTAATTACGAGTTATGAGTTGCGAATTACGAATTATGAATTATGAATTATGAATTACGAATTACGAATTACGAATTACGAATTACGAGTTATGAGTTGCGATTTCTGAGTTGCGAATTATTAGTTTGAAATTTTTAGCCATAGTTAAAATCTAGTCTTAAAATATTGATATCCTCTGTCTATTTTCTTTCGAAGCTCAAAGAGCGAAGAAGTTATCTTAAAATCCTAATATCTAAACAAAAATGAAAAAAATCCTATTTACATTGTCCTTTGTTCTTTCTGGGGCATGCACTCTAAACGCGCAAAAAGCACCAATCAACTGGTATTTGCAAAGCATTGCTAAAGATGGTGTTTTTGGTACTGGGGCAACTCAAGCGTATGACTACCTGAATGGAATGACACCTCAAACGGTTATTGTC
Source organism: Crocinitomicaceae bacterium (assembly GCA_040379705.1). Classification (GTDB taxonomy): domain Bacteria; phylum Bacteroidota; class Bacteroidia; order Flavobacteriales_D; family Crocinitomicaceae; genus M0103. Next base: position 2,299 of record JBEIKR010000213.1, on the reverse strand, counting down.
GCTGTTATTGATAGCGGTGTGGAGGTAGATCATGAAGACTTGAAAAACGTAATTTGGACCAATAAAAATGAGATTCCAGACAATGGTATCGATGACGACAAGAACGGATACATTGATGATATTCATGGGTGGTCATTTCTCGGTGGTCCTGGGGGCGATATTGACCATGAATCGATGGAGATTGCACGACTTTATAACAATGCACGTCGTTCTTTTGAAGGCAAGGATACAAGTAAGCTGAGCGGGAAGGAACTAGATGCTTACAAAGAATACCTTGAGCTAAAAGTAGATTTCCAAAAGGAGCAAGGTGAGATTGAAATGCAAGAGAAAAGTTTGGGAATGCTCTCAGGCTATATCCAAAAGGTGAAAGACGCGTCCAATGGTGAATTCTCTAAGAAAACGAACAAGGCCTATGTTCCGAAGGATGATATGGAAAAGCGTATTCAGAAACGGGTAGGTTTGATTCTTTTGGCCTATGATGCGAAGGAGCTTGATGGAATGATTACCGAAGGCGCAGAAACCTACTCAAACATGGCGAAGTATAACCGCATGAATACCGATAGCTTGCGTATGGTGCTTGTTGGAGATAATCCTTCAAACGGTGAAGAAAGATTCTATGGTTGCAACCGGTATGAAGGGCCTGATGCAATGCATGGAACCCATGTTTCAGGAATCATTGCTGCACAGCGTGGCAATGGAATTGGGATCGATGGAATTGCAGCAAATGCAGAAATCATGGTGCTTCGTGCCGTGCCAAATGGGGACGAACGCGACAAGGATGTTGCAAACGCGATTCGCTATGCTGTGGATAATGGCGCAAAGGTAATCAACATGTCATTCGGGAAATACTACTTCCAAGACAAGCCTTTGGTGGATGCAGCGATTCGTTATGCGATGGAAAATGATGTGCTCATGGTCCATGCAGCAGGAAATGATGCCAAGGATAAAGATGTAGAAGATTCTTATCCTACACGTCGACTTTCTGATGGCACGATTGCAACCAATTGGATTGAGGTAGGTGCAGCGAGTGTTTCCAAAAAAGGAAAGACTCTTTTGGCAGATTTCTCCAATTATGGCTTGACGACAGTAGATTTATTCGCGCCAGGAGTGGACATTTATTCTACAGTGCCTGACGGAAAATATAAAGATGCTTCGGGTACAAGTATGGCATCACCAGCTACCGCAGGTGTGTGCGCAATCATTCGCGGGTATTTCCCAGAATTGACCGCAGCTCAAGTGCGTGAGGTGTTGATGAAAACAGCTGTGCCGTATAAAAAGAAGGTGGTTGTTCCAGGAACTAAGAGAAAAGTGAAGGTGAGTGAGGTGTCGATTAGTGGTGGATTTGTCAGCGCCGAAAAAGCCGTAGAATACCTGTTGCTTCAACGTTAATCTTTACTGATTCTTCCATTGAATATCAAAGCGTCTCTTCTGGAGGCGCTTTTTTTGTGAATTCGATGTTGATATTTTAGGCTGAAAAATTCCATAGAGTCATCCTACCCACACGAAAAGCACGTATATTTGTATCGATGGAAAAGCAGGTCATACTGAACAGCAGACACTTCGAACTGACGATAAAACGACTTTGCTATCAACTCATTGAACAACATCACGATTTTTCAGACACTGTACTCATTGGCCTTCAACCACGTGGAATTCATGTGCTTGTGCGCCTAAAAGCAGAGCTTGAGCGCATCCTTAAAAAAGAAATTCTTTGTGGAAATTTGGACATTACCTTCTACCGCGATGACTTTCGACGACGAGAAAAAGCGATCATCCCTAGCGTGACGAATATTGACTTTGTCATTGAAAATAAGCAAGTAGTACTTGTGGATGATGTGCTTTTTACAGGACGTACAATTCGTGCAGGTTTGGATGCCTTACTTGCCTTTGGTCGCCCGAAAAAAGTAGAATTGTTGACTTTGGTTGATCGTCGTTTTAATAGAGATTTGCCCATTCAAGCCAATTACATCGGAAAAAGCGTCGATACCCTGTCAAAAGAACGCGTTTCTGTCGAATGGAAAGAAATTGAAGGAGAAGATAAAGTAGTATTGTTTACACCTGACACCAATGAATAATCTGAGCGTTGATCATCTCACAGGAATTCGGGACCTTACCCGAGAAGATATTGAATTGATTTTCAAGACGGCAGATAGTTTCAAAGAAGTCATCAACCGACCAATCAAAAAAGTTCCGACACTTCGCGACATTACCATTGCCAATATTTTCTTCGAAAACTCCACACGCACGAGACTTTCATTTGAATTAGCAGAAAAAAGGTTATCTGCTGATGTGGTTAATT
>JBEIKR010000212.1:0-3061 GCA_040379705.1 Crocinitomicaceae bacterium | reverse complement strand
TGGCGCGTCCAGCTATTCTTGGGACAACAATGTACAAGACGGTGTAGCCTTCACCCCGAACGCGACACAAACGTATATCGTAACAGGAACGGACCTTAATGGATGTGAGAACACGGCACAAACTGCGGTAATAGTGAACGCGCTGCCAACAGTAGACGCAGGTGCAAATCAAACAATCTGGTCAGGAGCTGCCGTAACCCTTAGCGGAAGTGGCGCGTCCAGCTATTCGTGGGACAATAATGTACAAGACGGTGTAGCCTTCACCCCGAACGCGACACAAACGTATATCGTAACAGGAACGGACCTTAATGGATGTGAGAACACAGCCCAAACAGCGGTAATAGTGAACGCGCTGCCAACAGTAAACGCAGGCGCAAACCAAACGATATGCGACGGTTCATCACTAATTCTTTCAGGGTCAGGTGGAGTATCTTACACATGGACAAATGGTGTGCAAGATGGCGTTTCATTTACTCCTTCTTTAGGATCAACTGCATATACAGTGACTGGTACAGACATTAATAACTGCTCGAATACAGATGATGTTATCGTAATGGCATATCCTCTACCAATCATCAATGCAGGTCAGGATCAAGTAGTTTGCGAAGGGGATGAAGTGACGTTAACAGGAGCGGGTGGTGTATCTTACACATGGGATAATAATGTAATAAATGCTACAACATTCACCCCAACTCATACAGGTGATTTGGCATATATACTGACTGGAACTGATGACAACGGATGTACAAATACTGATGATGTCATTGTTACTGTTAATCAACATTCCACCGCTACCCAAACCGAAACGGCGCTTGACAGTTACATTTGGTCTATAAACAATCAAACCTATACACAATCTGGAACATACACCGAAGTTATTCCAAATGTTGCGGGTTGTGACAGTACTATTACGCTTGTTCTATCATTGGAATTTACAGCATTAGAAGAAAATGTTAATGGCACCTTATTCTCTGTATATCCAAACCCTGCTCAAAGCGTAATTCACATAAAAGCAGCTCCAATACTCATCGGTGAATGCTATAAAATTTATGATAACACAGGTAGAGTTGTTTTAGCTAGTAAAATAGACGCTGAAAACACAACCGTTGAATTGGGTAATTTAACCGGAGGAATTTATTTGTTTAGTGTTGGAGAAAATAAGACGCAGACATTCAAGGTCATTAAAGAGTAGCGAGAACTTAACAACCTGTTAGTACAACCATCGAGGTGGTCTTGCAAGAAAAACGTTAGCGAATTGATTAAAAGACTACTGGTTAATAATATCACAAATTGGTCTTGATACTCTAAAGAAAAATCTAGATAGAATTGACGGAAAGTACTTAAGACAATTCCTTTTATTTCTTGAATTTGAAAACATTGTTGTCCGACTAAAACGAACTTTAAATTTTTTCTAATCGGGGTCGAATCCTTGTAAACATAGGCCCTCCCGAAAGGCCAATGACCCCATCGGGGTCAAACTGTTCAAGCACTATATGATTAAATCACATAAAATAAAACCATCCCCTTACTTTAATGCAACTTCATAAAACCAATAATTTCAATAGTTTCGCGAAGAGTAGCAAAATTTTATCGGACAACAATGATTCGTAATTCGTGGCTTCGAGTCTGCTGCGCAACTCTGCCAACTAACTCTTAACTAGTAAGTTATCCCTTGTCTTTTCGTCCCTTGTCCTTTGTCCCTTTCCTCCTCTTCTCATTCGCTAAATGCACCCGATACGCTGCGAGTCCCGGGAAACCAAACAAGAAGAAAAACGCTAAGAAGTACGACTGAGGCAACAAGTGGAACGACTCAATATTCACCATGTCTGTTTCGTTGTAGCCAAGACCAATAAAGTAGGCCAAACTCAAGGGCGCTTGCTCTGGAACAGTCATCAACCCACTTTTAAAAACGATTTCTCCAGGGAATAAATTGATAGGTAGCGTGAACAAGGGAATCGCGATCACGAAGAAAAGTGCGACAAAGACGAACAAGGGTTTGCGCAAGTATGCATTCAAGGTTTCCATGGGTCAAAGGTACTTTATTCCCGCAAAAGCAAAGAATCGTTTTTCATGACATACGCAAACAATCAAAATTCCGTTAACTTCGTTCTAGCTCATGAATTTATACTCGAACAAGCAAAAATGGAAAATTGCCCTGATGGTCATTGCGATTATCACGATTGGCGCATCTTTATTTGTTTCCAACAACATCGTTTCGAAGGTTGGAAGTCGAGAACGTGAGCGCGCCATGCAGTGGGCAGATGCCATCAAGAAAAAACTTGAGTTGGTGACACTGACGGACAGAACCTTCCGTCAATTGCGTGACAAGGAACGAAAAGAAGTGCAACTCTGGGTGGACGCCACAAAAGAAGTTTCCAAGGAAACACCCTTGGATGTGATTCCAGATTATGGATTTCCGTTAAAAATTATCAATGAAAACAAGGACATTCCGGTCATCTTGATGGACAACGATCAAGCCATTTCGGGATACATCAACCTTGATTTTGATACATCAGATATACGTGCTGCGCAGAAAAATGCTGTCCTTTCCGCAAAGGAAATTACCCAAATTTTTGAAGACTCCCTGAAAGTTCTGGCACGTACATGGGAAAAATCGAATCCCTCGTTTACTGTTGAAATCTACGATGGGCTCTTCAACACCTACTATTACTGCGACTCAAAAGAACTCATCCGGCTCGAAAAACAGCGTGACTCCCTGCTTCATTCGTTTAACAATGAGTTGATCAACAACCAAGACCTTGTTCCCGTGTTGTTGGTGGATGCGCGCACCAACCAAGTCATCGGCAGCAACCTAAAAAAGGACAAAATTACTCCCGAAGCACTTTCAGGCACCATCAGTGAATTGAAGCTGCAAAACGAACCGATTGTCATTGATTTCCAGAATGGTCAGCGAAACATCTTGTATTTCGACGACAGTGAGGAACTCAAGCGACTGCAGTATTTCCCCTACATCATTTTCTTCATTATCGGGATGTTCGTGTTTATCGGCTACCTCATCTTTAGTACCTTCCGCAAGGCCGAGCAGAACCAGGTTTGGGCA
>JBEIKR010000211.1:0-3152 GCA_040379705.1 Crocinitomicaceae bacterium | reverse complement strand
TTTTCGGAAGGAACTACTTTACTACCGGTCTCTCTTTGAAAAGCGATTAATTCAGTCAGCAAATCATCTACTGCACCATAGCGGTTGTAATTGGCAGCACTATCCAAACCAGAAATGTAACGAAGTGCTAATGTCGAAGATACAGAATCAACTTTCATTAACTCCATACTTAACGGCACGTACCATGTTTGATTGACATCCCCTTTCACCGGAATAATTTTCATGTATTGCCAGCTGAAAACAGACTGAACGACTTGAAATTTTTCCACCAACTTGATGAGCTTTTTATCGTACTCATTTCGCTTCGATTCCAGTTTTCGATGAGCGATATTGTAATCACCCATCTTCTTAAATTCACCAGTTCTTGGGTCCGCTAAATCGGCAAACGACGCAAACTCACCATCTATCTTCATGGATTCACGAAGGTTTGACGGTACTTGAATGATTTTTACATCCATCCAATGCTGCGGATACATGTGCATGCTCATAATCGTCTGTACGGCATTCCAATCCTCGAACGTATTTCCGCGGTGAATTTTACGCAGCAACTGATCACACAAGGTATGCATCGGGATAATCCGACCTTGAAAATCTTGTACCAATAAATAGGCAAGGGATTCTGAATGCTCTTTGGAAATTACGCGATACACTGGCTTAATTGGTGCTTCATCCGCATGGTCATGTCCTTCATGTGATTGCGCCATTGCGCTTCCTCCGAAGCTTGACATCAATGCGATTAAAATTACCGCTGACAATTTTTCTCTTTTCTCTCTCAAACGGCGAAGCTTATCATTCAATTCTCTGAAACGGCCCACAGGTGCAAATAAAGACATCATCATTCCGATGGCCATCAATAAGTAACCCAAGTAAGTAATGTTCGTTCCCCACCAATCGTAATTTACACTCAAATGAGTTCCTTTCTCATCAGGATCATAGCCCGATTGAAAAAAGCGATACCCTTGGTAGTCCATGACATTGTTCATGAAGATGCGCTGATCGCGTTTGTAGTTGTTTTTCTGATCTAAAATTGTGACTTCACTCTCGAATGATGAAGCTGTTTCAGAACCTGGATAGCGGTCCAATTTGAAGTCACGGCAGGCGATAGAAAATGGTAAATCTATTTTCGTCGAACCATAGGTCATCTCGTAGGTCAAGCCATTAAACGTAAACACTTCAGCATCAGGAATTGTACCCATCCCACCTTGCAAACGCACAATTTTTGACTTTTTTCCATCCCGCACACGCACCGTGAGATAATCTGAACCAACATTTCGTTTCCCTGATGGCAAGAGTATTTTCTTCGCATGATTGACCTTTTCCTTAAAGACAAATTGTTGTTGTCCGACTTGGTAAAGTGTGCTTGTCAGAAAGGGAACCAATGAATCGGTTGGCACTTGGGTGAACAGCGAATCCATCACTTGTCCTGATCGCGCTGCCTTTTGCATTTCGGTCATGGCCAAATAGCGCATTGGCTGTTGCGACTTGATGAAAATCTGTTTATTCCGCTCAACCACAGTCACCCCAGGCATCGCATCCTTCTTTTCAAACGAAATAGCCACATCTCCTGCCATCACAAATCCACCTTTGAAGAGGTAATTTTCTGTCATACCATCTGTGACAATTTTCAAGGCATAGCCCAGAATTGTATCATTGACTACTACAGAGTCGATCATCTTCTTTTGAAAGTTGACATATTCAATCGATATATCACTGGAATGATTCGGGAATTTCAGATGATCAATGGTAAATGAATTGTCCGTTTGTTCAGACATAAACATCTTTTCAGCATATGTCAATTGTTGCTTCCCATTGTTTATTCTAAACCATAAATGTGGATCCGCAGAATAGATGAAATTCGACTGTTCTCCTTCACGAATGATCATCATACCCTCAAAACTAAAGTAGCGCGTTACGCCTGCCCCGATTAGAATGACAATAAATGAAAGGTGAAAAGTAAGCATCGCAATCTTCTCGCGCTGCACCATTTTATAGCGGAAGATATTGGCAATGAGGTTCATCCCGAGATAAACAAGTAGAATTTCAAACCAAAGCGCATTGTAAATGATGATTTTTGCTGTTTGAATGTCATACGCCGACTCAAGCATCGTGGCAGCACCAATGGCCACCAAGAACACAATCATTGCCACTGCCATCATTCGCATAGAAAAAAATGCGCGCGAAAATTTCTCCATTTTAAGAACTTTTGATTCGCTGCAAAAATAGGCAAAAGGAATCGCTTCATCCCTACGAATGCATAGAAGAATTGACATATGCACATGGATTTTTCAATGAAAAAACCGAGGTTCTTGCATTCAATCAATTTTAGATGTGACCTCCGTCATGTTTGATGCAAAACGCCCGACTTATCTTTGCTTCACATAGAAACCATAAAATACATAATCGTATGAGCAATTTAATCAAAAGGGACAATTTTGTCCCATCCGTAAACACCCTCTTGGATGATTTTTTCAGCCGTGAATTTTTCGATTGGAGCGACAAAAACTTCACCCTTGTTGGCAACACATTACCATCGGTAAATTTGAAGGAAACTGAGAAGGAATATCGAATCGAACTCGCTGCTCCAGGACTAAAAAAGGATGATTTCAAGGTAGAATTGAACAATAATGTGCTGTCGATTTCATCTGAACATCGCGAAGAATCGGTTGAAAAAAACAAGCGTGAAAGTTTCGCAAGAAAAGAATTCAATTATCAATCATTTTTACGCTCATTCAACTTGCCTGACAGTATTGATGACGACAAGGTGAAAGCACAATACGAGAATGGAATACTACACGTGAATGTCGCCAAAAAAGCACCCAGTGCATTAAGGTCGGCAAAGCGAATACCAATCAGTTAATTGATCTGATTTGGGAGAAGAGGGTTGGAACTAGAAATAGATTCAGCCCTTTTTTTTTGTGAAAGACAAGGAACAAGGAATTCAATTGGACGTCAAGATATTAGGATTTCAAGGTATTAAGACCACTTCTTCGCTCTTTGAGCTTCGAAGTGTGAAACACATGGCAACTCGAAAAATCAAATTGCCGAAGGCATCAAATTCGATTGGACGTCAGTATATAATGCTTTCAGGATATGAAGACAGATTAAAACTCGATGGTTCGAGTGTGAGAATCACGCACGTTGCCGAAGGAATC
>JBEIKR010000210.1:0-3154 GCA_040379705.1 Crocinitomicaceae bacterium | reverse complement strand
ATTGTCGCGTTACAGGTGTTCATTACCTTCGTTATGGACGACTTTTGGTTCTATTTTATGCACCGATACTTCCACGAAAACAAGTTCCTTCTGCGTAAAATCCACTCCATTCATCACCGCGCGCATACGCCTTTCCCAATGGAATACCTTTATGGTCACCCGCTCGAATGGATGTCAGGAACGATTGGAGTAGTCCTTGGATTTGCCGTCATTTACCTCGTTTTCGGTTCGATTAGTGTCTTTGCATTTTTAGCTTTCGGATTCTTGCGTAACCTCCATGAGATTCATATCCATTCAGATCTTGAACTTCCAATCGTCAGTAAAATTCCCTTTTTGAGTAAAACACGCCACCATGACGACCACCACTCAAAATTGGACGGTAATTACTCATCGACATTCACTTGGATGGACCGTATTTTTAAAACTACATTCCGAGCAAAATGAGAACTTTTATCCTTGGATTTCTTGTCCTTTTTCTTGTTTCCGCTGCCGAGTCGGAGAAGCACTTTTCCCTGACAATTAAAGTGGACAATATTAAGTCGGTGAAGGGGATGATGGAAATTTCGGTATATAAGGATCCCGCAAAATTCCCGAAGGTGGGACAAACACACCGAATGATACGTGTAAAAGTTGAAGGCCATGAGGTAAGTTATACTTTCGAACATTTAGAGGCAGACGATTACGCAGTGGCACTTTTTCATGATGTTAATAGCAACAAGGTTTGTGATAAAAACTTCTTCGGAATTCCAACAGAGGCCTATGGATTTTCAAATAACTTCAAACCAGTATTGTCGGCACCGGTCTTTTACGACTGTGATTTTGACCTCTCTTGTGATCGAACGTTGAAAATTCATTTAATTCATTAATATCTCGTTCAATTGGGGCGGCGTTTTATTTAATGTCGAGAATCGTCTTTTTATCCGTACCTTTGCACCCAATTTTAAAATTATTGAATGACATTTGAGGAAATCGGGCTCAAGAGTGAGGTGCTGAAGTCGTTAAAAGAACTGGGGTTTGAAGCACCTACTCCGATCCAAGAACAAGCTATTCCCTATCTATTAGGGGAACATAGCGACTTCGTTGGACTAGCTCAAACAGGAACAGGTAAGACCGCAGCGTTTGGTCTACCACTAATCACGAACATTGATAATCACGCAACAGTCCCTCAAGGACTAGTCATTTGTCCGACGCGTGAACTCTGCTTGCAAATTGCAAAAGATCTTGAAACATACGCAAAGTATTTAAAGATAAACATCGTCGCTGTTTACGGTGGTACGGATATCCGTCGCCAAATGACAGAGATTAAAAAAGGGGTATCCATCGTTGTCGCAACACCAGGACGACTCATGGACCTTATCCAACGCCGCGCAATCTCTCTTTCCAATGTGGAATATGTAGTGCTTGATGAGGCGGATGAAATGCTCAACATGGGCTTCAAGGAAGATATCGATTCTATCCTTGAGTCAACACCTGAGCACAAGAATGTATGGCTCTTCTCGGCAACAATGCCTGCTGAAGTAGCGCGCATCGCAAAAACGTACATGGACAATCCTTTTGAGGTTTCTATTGGACACAAAAATCAAAGTAACGAGAACATCGACCACATCTATTACCAAGTAAAAGAGAAGGATCGTTATGCTGCAGTGAAGCGTTTGATTGATTTCAACCCTGAGATTTATGGTTTGATCTTCTGCCGTACGCGTCAAGAAACGGCAACCGTTGCAGAGAAATTAGCGAAGGAAGGCTATAGCGCTGAACCATTGCATGGTGATTTGTCACAGGCAATGCGTGACCGTGTTATGGATCGTTTCCGTTCGAAGGACCTGCAAATTCTTGTAGCAACGGACGTAGCTGCACGAGGATTGGATATTGACAACATTACACACGTAATCAATTACAATCTTCCTGATGATATCGAGAATTATACGCACCGAAGCGGGCGTACTGCACGTGCTGGTAAAAAAGGCGAATCTTTGGTATTGATCAACACCCGCGAAAGTGGGAAGATTCGTGCGATTGAAAAGCAAATGCGCACCACATTTACACAAGGAACTATTCCAAATGCGGAAGAGATTTGTGAAATCCAGTTGATGAAATTGATCAATAAGGTCATCAAAACGGATGTGCGCGAAAAGGATATCCAAAAGTTTATGCCAACAGTGATGGCTGAATTCGAGGACTTATCCAAAGAAGAAGTAATCAAACATTTCGTGTCTGCTGAGTTCAACCGCTTTATCGAATATTATGAGAGAGCAGGGGATTTGAATGCACAAAACTCCAAAGATGACCGTGGAAGTGATGAGCGTTCGAATCGTCGTGACCGTAAAAGTGATGGCATCGAAAGTGGTAAAACACGTTTCTTTGTGAGTATTGGTCGCCGTGATGGATTAAATCCTGGGGGTCTACTACGTCATATTTGCGACGCTACAGGATTGAAATCAGCAAACATTGGTCGTATCGACATCATGACATCATTCTCTTTCTTTGAGGCAGATGATCAGTATGCAACAGATATCGTGCGTCAAGTGAATGGTACCGATTACGAAGGTCATGAAGTGAGCATTGAAGTGACCAAAGCGAAATCTGGAGGAGGAAGCAGTCACCGAGGTGGCGGCGGAGGTCGTAAGGATGGAAGTGGATTCGGTGGGAAATTCCAAGGAAATCGTGATGGAGGGCAACGCCGTGAGGGTGGAGGTCAACGTCGTGAAGGAGGTTTCAAAAGCGAAGGAGGTTTCCGAAGTGAAGGAGGCGGACAACGTCGTGAAGGTGGCTTCCGCAGTGAAGGTGGTGGACAACGTCGTGAAGGTGGCTTCCGCAGTGAAGGCGGCTTCAAAAAAGAAGGTGGTGGACAACGTCGTGAAGGCGGGTTCAAGCGAGAAGGTGGATCAGGTTCATCAGACCGTAACTCTACTTTCGGAAAACCATTCAAGAAAAAATCATAATCAATTTAAGAAATCCATTTCATAGGTATGGAAATTAGGAATATTGCAATGATTGCACACGTTGACCACGGTAAGACTACCTTTGTAGATAAAATGATCGAAGCAGGAGCAGTTCTGACCGAACGCGACCGCCCACCGGGTGAATTAATAATGGATAACAACGACTTGGAGCGTGAACGTGGAATTACCATCGTTTCGAAAAACGTTTCCGT
>JBEIKR010000209.1:0-3247 GCA_040379705.1 Crocinitomicaceae bacterium | reverse complement strand
TCACGCATCGAAAAGTATAAACCACGAATTCTGCTAGGCAAAGGAATTGACGATTGCATTTGCGGATTATCGAAACGAATGCCTTCATGCGATGGTTCGCATAAAGCCATTAAGGATTTTAAGAAACCATATTAAGTAGTGTTGACTTACCTTTGTCAACTTTTATCCTGTTCATGAACGACAACAAAGCGCCCAAACTTCCACCAAAAAAATACCAGCCTAGTGGCTTGACTATTCTCTACGAAGACCAAGAAATCATCGTAGTTGACAAGGCGCCGGGATTACTAACGATCGGGACGGATCGGGAGAAGGAACGCACGGCGCATTATCTATTGAACGACTACGTGATGCGCGGAAACGCAAAATCAAAGAATCGTGTTTACATCGTACATCGCCTAGACCGTGAAACTTCCGGAATCCTTGTGTTTGCCAAGAATGAACAATCGAAGCAGTTCATGCAAGAAAACTGGCAGGACTTCGCAAAGAAGTATGTGGCTGTCGTTCAGGGGAAATTGAAACACAAACATGGGGAGATCACGACGTATTTAATGGAGAATAAAGCACTTCGTGTGTATTCTGTGAAAGACATGACTACGGGTAAATTGGCGCGAACAGGATTTAAAGTGCTAAAGGAAAATGAAGAGTTTAGTCTTTTGGAAATTGATTTGTTCACTGGACGAAAACACCAAATACGTGTGCATCTATCCGAAAAAGGTCATCCAGTTCTTGGCGATAAAATTTACGGAACTACTGTAAAAGGACCACAACGCTTGGCACTCCATTCCTCATACCTTCGCATCATTCACCCTTTCAAGAAAAAGGAAATGGTGTTTGAGACTGAAATTCCAGCCTTTTTTACAAGCTTCTTCCAACGTGAAAAGGGGGAGGGGAATCTGAAGAAGTAGGATTTCTACTTTTAATGCTGCAGGAACAGTACTCTTATTTTTATGATGAGTATCATTTCTTGATTCATTTGGCTGTGCTAGATTTGACATTCAAGAAAACCACTCAAATGAAAAAATCTCAACATTGCATTGATGCCTGTCTGGCTTGCGTAATCTCCTGTGAAATGTCCATTACAGAATGCATTGCTTCAGGAAATCGAGAATGTATTCTCCTTTGTCGCGACTGTGCAGATATTTGTGCATTGTGCGCTCGTTTTGATGCCCGAAAATCACGATTTAGCCATGACATCCATCTGTTATGTGCCACTATTTGCGAAGAATGTGCAATCGAATGCGCGAAACATGCTGCACATCATGAAAGCTGTGCGCAATGCGCTGAGAACTGTAAATTGTGTGCAGCTGAATGTAGAGAAATGGCTGACGAAACGTTATAGTCAGATTACTTCGAGAATTCGCTAATTGTCTTCTCGATGATCGCCACACATTCCATCAATTCGCTTTCTGTCATCACCAAAGGTGGCGCAAAACGAATGATATTTCCATGTGTAGGTTTCGCTAAAAGTCCATTGTGCATCAATGCAACACATAGATTCCATGCTGTTGAACTATCAGGTGTGTCATTGACAATGATTGCGTTTAACAATCCTTTTCCACGAACTTTAAGAATTAGATCCGATGAGTCAATAATGCGTTGCATTTCGTTGCGGAAAATGACCCCTAAGCGTCGTGCATTCAACATCAATTGTTCTTCTTCAACCACCTCAAGTGCAGCTACAGCTACCTTTGCAGCTATAGGGTTTCCTCCGAAAGTAGAACCATGTTGCCCTGGTTTAATCACCATCATGATCTCGTCATCCGCCAAAACAGCAGATACAGGATAGACACCACCAGACAAGGCTTTACCAAGAATTAGGATATCTGCTTTCACAGAGCTTGCTTGATGTTCGCATCGTTTTTCGCAGGTACAATCCCCACAGGTGGCTAGAATACTTCCAGTTCGAGCGATTCCAGTTTGTACTTCATCGGCCATAAACAATACATTGTTGGCGTTGCACATGGCATGGGCCTTCTGAATGTAATCAGCAGATGGAACATACACTCCAGCTTCACCTTGAATGGGTTCAACAAGTAATCCAGCTACATTTTTATGAGAAAGAGCGTTTTGAAGTGCTTCTAAATCGTCGTAAGGAATACGGATAAATCCTGGGGTAAAAGGACCGAAATTTGTGTTGGCATCTGGATCATTGGAGAAGGAAATAATCGTTGTTGTTCGTCCATGGAAATTTCCTTCACAAACGATAATAATCGCATCGTTTTCAGCAATTCCTTTTTTCTCATAGGCCCATTTGCGGCACAACTTAATGGCCGTCTCCACAGCTTCAGCACCTGTATTCATTGGAAGTACTTTGTCGTAACCAAAGAACTTGGTCACATATTCTTCATAAGTACCCAAAGAATCATTGTAAAATGCTCTGGATGTAAGGGTCAGTTTTTGCGCTTGTTCAGTAAGTGCACCAATAATTTTAGGATGACAATGTCCTTGGTTTACAGCAGAATATGCAGATAGAAAATCGTAATAATGTTTGCCTTCAACATCCCACACATGCACACCTTCGCCTTTTTCAAGAACAACAGGCAGTGGGTGATAATTGTGTGCACCATAGCGATCTTCAAGTTGCATTAAGTCTTCTGAACCGAGCTTTGTCATATTCTGTTGTTTACAATGTTGAATGACATTCATCGCGGAGAATGTCGATCCTTTCCTCATTTCAATGCAGGAGAGAAATCACCCTTAAAGCTGGTCAAAGATAACCAATCCTTTCAAGTGAGACAAGCAGAAAGTCCGATTCAGAAGTCGCAATGTGGAATAGGCTTAATGATGTACAGCATATTCGTTTTTCCATCAAAGGAATCGTTCCACCAGAAAATTTTTCCTTGGAAGGTACGCTTGTTTGGTAGCACATCGATGTCAAAATAGCGCGTTGGTGCCTGTTCGTTGTTGATTGGAATATAATATGCGACAAGTACCTTTTTGTCATTCCGGATTTTAATGAGTTTCTTTTCCTCGGCATTTCCAATTTTCCCGATTAAAATTCGAATTGTGTGTGTGGTGGAATTTTGGATATAAAGCGCAACGCTGTCTTTTTGAGGCACAGGCATGCATTGATTCACTTCGGGTTGAACGGGTTCGGTTTCTAATTCATAGTGAATTGTCAGTTCGCGGTCCCATGAATTGTCAATCGAGTGACTGAAACTACCGTCTTCCTTGAAATAAAATGTTTCATCGTAATGTTGAATCCCTCCGTCAGGCTGAAATGTACGACGGAGTGTATTGACCGCCC
>JBEIKR010000208.1:0-3249 GCA_040379705.1 Crocinitomicaceae bacterium | reverse complement strand
GTTTTTATCCGATTCCTTCTCACTTTGCTCCCCATATCGCCGCGCCATGATGCGTGCCACCTCACCCACTTCTTCCATGAGTATCGCCATGTTGGTCATTTCATCGAAATACCTCACGCCATACTCTTGAATCCATTGGTCTATTTTTCCTTGTGCTTCTTGTATTGTCATTCCTCGTTAAATTTGATGCTGCGCAATTAGTAATAAAGACAAAAGACCGCTGCGCTGAAAGACAAAAGACCCGCTGCGCTGAAAGACTTATTCAATCTTCGTAATGTTTTGTTTCTAATACAAACTTCGTAACTCGTAACTCGTAATTCGTAATTCGCAATTCGTAATTCGTAATTCGTAACTCATAAGTGTGGCTTCGAGACTTCCTGCGGAACCTCAGCCACTTCGAATCTCACTCATAACTGGTAACTCATAACTCATAATTCTTCACTCCCAAGTGTGGCTTCGAGACTGCTGTCGCACCTCAGCCACCATATTCCTCACTCGTAACTCGTAATTCGCAATTCGTAATTCTTTATTCCCTACTCTTCGAATCTATAATGATAGTAACCGGTCCGTCGTTGAGAAGACTCACCTTCATATCTGCACCAAATTTACCTGTTTCAATCGTTGTATTTGACAGGATTCCCAATTGATGAACGAAGTATTCATACAAGGGAATAGCATGTTCTGGTCTGGCGGCACGAATATAACTTGGTCGATTGCCTTTTTTCGTGGATGCATGTAGAGTAAACTGACTCACAACCAAGAAACGACCATTTATTTCGGCAATGCTTCTGTTCATTTTTCCTTCATCATCACTAAAGATGCGCAGTCCGAGTGCCTTCTGAACCAACCAATCCGCATCCGACTGATCATCATCCTCCTCTATTCCGAGAAGGATCATCATTCCAGCATCAATCTGACCGACAAGATGATTGTCAATCCGAACGGATGCCTCACTCACACGCTGGACAACTATTCTCATCCGTATATATTTTTACGGTGAACATCATCAGCATCCTCTGTCATTAGTTGCACATATGTCGCATAGCGTGATTCAGCAATTTCGCCTCCATCGATTGCCTTTTTAACGGCACAATGAGGTTCATTCAAATGCTTGCAATTGTGAAATTTACATTCGCCTATTCGCTCACGCATTTCTGGGAAATAATGTGAAAAGTGTTCCTTTTCGAGATCAACAATTCCGAAGGCACGAATACCTGGGGTGTCGATGATGTAGCCACCTGTTGACAATTTATGCATTTCCGCAAAGGTTGTCGTGTGTTGACCTTGTTGATGTGCCGTTGAAATTTCACCTGTTCTCAAATCCATGTCTGGGTCCAGCGCATTAACGAGCGTGCTTTTACCTACCCCACTATGCCCCGAAATCATTACCTGATTCCCACTGATTTCCTCTCTCAAGAAATCGACATTTTCCTTTTTCTCTGCTGAGATTTTCGCGCACGGATAACCGATGGATTCATAGAGTGAAATCAATTGATCCACCTGTTTTAATTCCTTCTCGGCATAGGTGTCCATCTTGTTGAACAGCAAGGTAACAGGGATCCGAAATGATTCCGCAGCCACTAAGAACCGATCAATAAATGCGCGATGCGTTACAGGTGATTTCACCGTTACTAAGAGGTATGCACGATCGACATTCGCAGCGAGAATCTGCATTTGCTTGCTGAGGTTTGTTGATTTTCGTACGATATAATTCTTACGCGGCTCAAAATCAGCAATCGTGCGTTTGCCTTCATCATCGGGTTGGTCGTGGAGCAAGACGATATCACCCACAGCAATTGGATTCGTCGTTCTCAAACCATCGAGACGAATTTTCCCACGGATGCGGCAATTCACCACTGAGCCATCATGCAGCTCAACCGTGTACCATTTCCCCGTTGATTTTAGGACTATTCCCGATTCCATTAAGCAAAGATAGGGTTTAGAATCTAAGGAATAAGTCAACTACTTCCAATCATTTGTGTTGAACCAAGGTTATTCACATGAAAGCAATGAAAATCAAGGTAGGTTCAATCAACAAGCACTGACCAACAATTACTATCTTCGTACTTCAAATCACGAAGAATGTCGATTGAAGTAAATCACTTATTCAAGTATTACGGGGAGCAAGCTGCCGTGCAGGACATCAGTTTCAATGTGGCTGCAGGAGAAATTGTAGGATTCATCGGCCCTAATGGTGCTGGTAAATCCACTACGATGAAAATAATCACCGGTTTTATTCCTAGTAGTTCTGGTGACGTTAAGGTATGTGGCATGCCTGTCAATGAGGACTCCATGCAAACACGTCAATTGATCGGTTATCTGCCGGAACACAATCCGCTATACCTTGACATGTATGTGAAGGAATACCTTGAATTTGTCGGTAAGATTTATAAGGTGAAGAACCTGAAAGCGCGCATTCAGGAAATGATTAATGCCGTAGGGTTAGATGTCGAACAAAACAAGAAGATTGGTGCACTTTCGAAGGGTTATCGCCAACGTGTTGGCTTGGCAGCTGCCATTATTCATGACCCGCAAGTACTGATTTTGGATGAACCAACGTCTGGATTAGACCCGAATCAATTGGTTGAAATTCGTGAGTTGATCAAAAAGATTGGTGAAGAAAAAACGGTGATGCTGTCTACACATATCATGCAAGAGGTAGAAGCCATTTGTGACAGAGTGGTGATCATAAACAAAGGAAGAATTGTCGCCAACGACACCGCCTCTGTTCTTCAGCAATCGATGTCGTTACAGACGGTTTATGTTGAATTTGAAGGAAGTGTTTCTAAAGGAATGCTTGCGAAAATTCCACATGTTGGAAAGGTAGAAGCTGTTAAAGAAGGCTGGCTGATTGAAACGCGCGATGATGTAGATTTGCGCAAAGAAATCTCCCGTTTTGCGCAGAAAAATGATTTACTCGTACTCACATTGCGTGCAGAGGAGAAATCTCTCGAAGAAGTATTTAAAGAATTAACGAAATAAGATGCCTTCAAATTTCATTGAAGAATTGCGCTGGCGTGGGATGATCCATGACATGATGCCGGGAACGGAAGAAGCGCTCAACAAAAAAGTGTCGTCAGGATACATCGGATTTGATCCAACTGCGGACTCATTGCATGTAGGACATCTCGTACAAATCATGACCTTGGTACATTTTCAACGTGCTGGCCATAAGCCTTATGCACTGGTTGGAGGAGCAACAGGGATGGTGGGTGATCCTTCCGGAAAATCACAGGAACGCAATCTACT
>JBEIKR010000207.1:0-3252 GCA_040379705.1 Crocinitomicaceae bacterium | reverse complement strand
TTTTTCCACCACCAAAAACGGATACGAACCGAAGCCAAATCCATCTTCAACAATCTTCAAGGGAAACCAAGTAAGTCCTTCCTTTATTCGCGCATTAACCGGTTGTTCTTTCAATTGTTTTTGAAAGCGCGCCCAATCTTCGTCGCGCTCTATTTTAAGAAGCTCCGCAAGATTTCCGAGATATGCTAAATTTTCTTGAAGGGTCATGGCCAGAAATAAATAAGGGGCGAAGATCGCCCCTTATTTCAAATATATTGAATGATTAATTTCTCATTAAGTGGAAATAACCTGGGTAATCTTCCACTTTACCTGTAGGGCTAGTAACCTTGAGCACATAATAAAAGACGCCATCAGACAAGTCGTTCGGAGACCAGTCGTTTTTGTAATCGGTACTCTCATAAACCAAATCGCCCCATCTGTTAAACACTTCTACACTCGCGTTAGCGTAGTAGAACAAGGCTTCTCCAAAGTTCAAAGTTTGATTATCCGTTGTTCCGTTCAACAATACAATATTCGGCAAGAACACATCACAAGGAAGTGAGGTAACTCCAAATTCCGTTGAAGAAGTGAATCCACATACCGGCTCAGTAATTTCAATAGAATAAATAAACTGCTCGTTAGGCACACCTGCCCATGGGCTATAAATCTCAGACGATGCGTTTGGAACTATCGTGTCGGACAAGAACCATTGGTATGTGTAGGTTGGATTTATAAATGGCGATGTCAAAAAGATCTGTTCACCTAAACAAACGGAGTCGGTTGTAAACGGAGCTGTTGGTGGTGTTGCTGGAATCCAAACGCGTACTGAATCTGTTCCAGTACAAGTGTTATCATAGGTTGGCCATGAAGTCACCGAAATCCAAGCCGCGTTCTGAAGTCCTGTTGCCTGAGGGAAAGCAATGTTTGGAACAGTTACGTTCGCCGCTGGACTCCATTGATAAGCGTAGGTCGTATTTGGCAATGCGTTTCCGTAAGTTGGATTCAAATTAACTGGCAATCCGCAGAAGTGAATACTGTCTGCAAAACTGATGGTTGGGGGTCCGTAAACCGTAATATTGAAAGTTGTGTCGTATGTGCAACCGAAGTCACTTGTAACTTGATAAACCATGGGAAACACGCCCTGCGTATTCGACATGAAAACAACGTTGTTCATGTTTGTGTCTTGAAACGTTAGGTTATCTGCAGGAGACCAAAAGCTATCGTGCTGATCGGGAAGAGCTTGAGGTGTGAATGAAATACTATCAGGGTAAAACTGCGGTGCGAATTGAAGAGACCATCCGAAAATGAAACCATCATCGGCCCCTACTTGGTCACAAATTTGAAACTGCCATGTGCCGTTCAACGAACAACCTAAAAGTGCACCCCAAACTCCATCGGCATTATATGATCCTGCCGGCAAGGAAGACCCTAATCCGATTCCTGAGATAGCTGTATTAAAAGTAACCGGTGCTGTTGACGCCCAGGTGTAATCGTATCCAACTCCAGGTTGATTTTGGTCTTCTACGTCAATCGGCTCTCCTAAAAATACGCCACCGCCATTCGTTCCGTTGAACAATTGCATGGTGTTTCCTTGCGGACAAATAATATTGATAACAATATCGCTTGCAAAAGAATGCTCAATGTTTGCGGTAATTCCAAGAATGTCCGCAGCACTTGTAACGGTTTCATTTCCAAATTGAGTAAAAGTCAAATCAGCCTGAAAACAACCTTGGTTATCTGGGATATAAACACCATCCCCGAAATTGGTACCTTGAGGCACCACATAAGTAGGGAAGCTCGCATTCGCAGGTGAATTCTGTATAGACATATCTGGAGCTGCAACCCATTCTGTGGAGCCCATATTCACGGGAACCCCTACACACACCTCGTAATCCGAAACTGTAGCATTCCATTGAATTGGAGTTGAGATATAGACAAAATATTCTCCAATATTCAAGTTGGAGCATTGCTGACTGCCGTCTGCGCTTAAAACTGTAATTGTTAAAACCACATGATAAACCCCTGGTTGAGTGTATGTGTGTGTTACTGTAGGCCAACTTACATTGTCAGAAGTACCATCACCAAAATCCCAATTGTGAGAATATAAAGAAGCACCATTCGGTAAAAACGAGGTTGAACCATCGAACGTAATTTGTTCGCTTGGACAACCTAAAAAGGGAGAGGGTTCAGACGCAGTGATCGCAGACAATGGGAATGCGCATGGAACACCGCAAGAACCTTGCATTATAAAGTCACCCGTTAAATTATCACCATTCGCAAGGAAAAACACGGTTAAACAACCCGATGGGTTGGTACTGGAAATCATTTGGAACTGCAAATCTGTGGCAGTATATGTTCCAATTACAGGATCAGCTGCAGAAGGTCCATCATAAATCGTGAATAAGTCACCCGGGCTCAATGTGAACGTCAAAAAATATAAATTCAACTGGTTACCAGCTGTGGAGCAAATTGTGACTACGTTAAAAGCACTGGCCGAATAAGGCTGCAGTCCACCAGCATCATCATGCATAATAAAATCGCAGTCCGTATAGGTTGGTGCATCACTAATATTAATTACATCGGTTTGAGCCTTTGCAGAAAAGCCAACAAAACTAAACGCGACTAAAAGTGGGAGTATTATTTTCTTCATCATTTCAGATTATTTCTTCATTTTAATGTCACGCAAATACTGTTTCAACTGCTGATTGTACTGCTGTTTTGAAAGAACAACTAAGGTGTAGGATTTTCCTTCCTTAGACTGTATTGTGAAATTATTACAAACTACCTCGTCTTGCGGAATTGCAAACAGTAACGCATTGAAATTTGTCAATTCGTTATCCGAAAGACTCACTTCTTTTCCGTTTTCAAGATTCGTTAAGCTGAAATTACTTTTTGAATTACCCTTTGAAAGCTCAACGCTTACGAGGTGATCTGCCTTAAAATTTAGCTCTGCCAATTGGTCTTCAGAAAAAGACTTCAAAACAGAACTTGTCATAGCTGCCTTAACTTTAGCAGAGGCAGAGACCTGCGCATTCGCAAATAGCGCTAGATTCATGAAAAATAGAACCACAAATAATCTTTTCATAATTGGAAAATTCATATAAAAACAAAAATAGGTAATGTCTTGACTATTTCATTCAGAAAATAGTTGTCCGTTTATTAAAATGATTTCAAAAAAATAGAAAATTCAAAAATATGTGTATATTTGCACCCGCTTTTAAGAGCAAGATGATCTCGTAGCTCAGCTGGTAGAGCAATACACTTTTAATGTAT
>JBEIKR010000206.1:0-3289 GCA_040379705.1 Crocinitomicaceae bacterium | reverse complement strand
GATTTACTCCTTGTGCTTCAATGTGATTCACCCCACCATCCCAATGGAACAATTTCTTCCAAGCCAAATTGATTAAAGCAGGGGCATTCCTCGTTCCTTTTCGTCCATCAATCCCATGACTGACATTGTGATCCACATGTGTAAAGCCCGTGTATTGCAGGTGACATGTAGCACAAGATATGGTGCTATCGCGGGATAAATTTGGATCATAAAATAAAGCGCGACCTAGTTCAAATCCTTGTTCTGAAATGGCCTTTTCAGACAGATCGCTTACTGGTTTCGGCCAATATTTGGGATATATCGCACCAGCCTTGCCTGAAACCTTTGAAAACCGAAAGGCCACTAAAAGTGCAGACACGGCAACAAATATGACCATGATCCACTTAGTCATTTCTGTAGATGAGATGGATGGATTCTTGTAACTTGTTGGCCAATTTAACCGCTGCTTTTCCCGGAATCATGAGTGAATGTATGCCTTTCTCGAAGGCATATTCCATCCATTCATTCATTTGAATAGCGATTATTGGGTGTTGCTTTTCCAAATCAAGTTCGAATGACAGTGCTTGGACTGTTGCATTCGGCGGCAAGTATCCACCGATGTGAAACTCAAAAAGTGAAGTGTTTCCCGTTGAATCCTGAATGGTTCCTTCGGCTTTGAGATTGATGTATCCGCTATTCCATGCCCAATACATGCCGTTGATTGGATCCAATGGACCTTCGAGATTACCAGAAACATTCATTAAACTATCCGTACCCAATAAAAAGGAGATGTGTTTCGTGCGTTTGTCGTAATACTTATTTTCGGCGGGAGCTAGTTCAATTTTTTGACTTGTCGAATCTTCCAAATCCACCAAGATGATTTTTTCCGTTCGAAGAATAAGCGCATTGTCATTTTTACAAGTAAACTGACTGATGTAAAATTTTAAGGCATGAAATGTAATCGTTTCATTTCCCTTTTGAATGGGTAGATTCAACTGAATTTCTTCACTGTAAAATCGGGGCATGAAAGAAACTGTTTCTTGACCAATGGAAAAGAAATATAGAAAAGAAAGTAGAAGTGAAATAATTACGTACTTCAAGGTCTTTTACGTTTATGCCTTGGTGGATGCGCCATTTGATTCACCAATTGCTCGTAGCGTTTATTCAACTCAATGCGTTGTTTTGCGTCGCAATGGCTTCTCACTTCACTAAAATAATTGAATACCAACCACTCGACCTTTTGATGATTCTGTACAATACGTTCAATGAGTTGCGTGGTTTTGATGCTATCGTGCGAATTGGTCACAAAGTGAACATACATCTGGTGGTGCAACTTTCGATTTTTGGCCATCAATGTGCGCATTTCTTGATGATGTAACTTCTGAATTTTCTTTACTTCATTGGCATCAGCACCTGTTAAACCAAGTTCCTTCGCTATGTCTTTACGATCCGGCGGCATGGGTGGATGTTCAGGACGCATGAGCAAAAAGAATAACGTCACGCCGTTCAATACAACGAGAAGAATCACTAAAGTCTTGTATACTTTCAACGCTTTCATCAGATTGAGTTATAATGAGAAAAATATTCCGTGTAAGAGGTTGCTTCCACAGTGGCGGTTTCATTTTCGCGTGTTTTCTGAAGAGCAAATGCATTCATCGCGATCAAAAGTGCAAGTCCTGCAGCGAAAGCCCAAACTTGGAACTTTGGCACATTTGTCATCGTATGTTGTGTTTGATTTGGAATTGCGATCAATCGATTTCTCAATTGTACAGGCAACGGACGTTTCTCCGAGTTAAGGGCACTTTCCAATACCTCATTCATTCGACGTTCATTTTTATCCATGCTCATTTTGATGCCATTAAGTTAATAATATTGCGTTCATCATTCATTTTCTTGATCATAGTGCATTAGCTTTTGCTGAAGATTCTTCCTTGCACGAAAAATTAAAGACTCTACCGCTGTGATGCTCAAGTTTAAAACAGTTCCTATTTCTTGCTGTGACAACCCTTCAATTTTATGAAGGGTAAATGCGAGTTGTTGTTTTTCAGGCAATTGATGAATGGCCGCGTATAAAACCGCTGATCGCTCCTTATTTTCCAATTCTCCAGCAGGGTCTTTTGATTCCGAAACGAGCGCATCCGAAACACCCGCTTGATCTAAAGAAAAAAGAAAGCCGAAACGTTTTTTCCGAGAGCGATTTCGGACATGTTCTTTGTATTTATTGACTGAAATGCGATAAATCCACGTAGAGAGCTTTGCTTCCCCCTTAAATTGTGAAATCGTTAAAAACACAGTGGTAAATACCTCTTGGGTAAGGTCTTGAGCATCTTTATCGTTGCGAATGAGGCCGAACAATAAGTTGTATACCTTTTCTGCGTGTAGATCGATGAGCAAGGTAAACTCATGTTCATCTCCTGATTTTAAGCGCTCTATATCAATGTTTTCTATTTGGCCCATCTGTTCAACACACTTCAGATGCCTGTTTTCAGAAAACCTTGCGTTGATAAGTGCATTACGAAATCCTCACCATGAGATAGTCTGCTAAAGCGACCAATGGCTTCTTATTTTCTTCAGGCAATTGTATTTGGCTTAATGCATTCATAGCGAAGGTATAATGTTCCTGCATCTCTGCCTCACAGGATTCCTTTGCGCCAATTTCTGAATATATTTTTTTCGTGTGTGCCACTTTTAATACCGCATCTTGTTCAGTTGACAAGCGCTCCAATTGAGATTTCTGTTCAGCATTCGCGAGCTCCATTGCTTTCAAATTGAGCAATGTTTTCTTATTCGAAATCACATCGCCACCTACTTGTTTCCCAAATTTATCAGGATCTGCATACAAGTCTAGAATGTCATCTTGAATTTGAAAAGCAATACCAATGTGCTGACCGAATTCATACAGTAAGTGACGGTCTTCCTTTGTAGCATCGGCTATAATTGCACCCATTTCTAGGGCGCAACCCAACAAAACGGACGTTTTTAAGCGAATCATCTCCACATACTCCGGAATCGAAACATCAGTGCGTGATTCAAAATCCATGTCCATTTGTTGCCCTTCACACACCTCGATGGCCGTTTTATTGAAAATCTCAAGTAAGGCAGGTAGATGTGTACCTTGCTGCATCGCCAAAAGTTGATAGGCCTTCACAAACAACACATCGCCTGAAAGTATAGCGATATTCTGATTCCACTTCACATGCACTGTTTCTTTATTTCGACGAAGTGGTGCCTCACATTGCGTCCGTTGTGGGTCCTGCATTTGCAGGTTTGTTGATTGCCATTGGTTACTCAACGGCTTACTTCATTGATT
>JBEIKR010000205.1:0-3318 GCA_040379705.1 Crocinitomicaceae bacterium | reverse complement strand
GGTAAAACCAATTAAACCTGCCTTAGACGCCGCATAATTCGATTGACCTGCATTCCCTTTCACACCAACGACTGATGACATATTGATAATTGACCCACTACGCGCTTTAAGCATTGGTTTTTGAACCGCTTTTGTTAGATTGAAAGCAGATTTCAAGTTGGTATTGATCACTTCATCCCACTGTTCTTCAGTCATGCGCATCAACAACGTATCGCGCGTGATTCCAGCATTGTTTACAAGCACATCGATTGTTCCGAAATCAGCCAAGACTTGATCCACCAAGGCTTGTGCTTGATCGAAATTGGATGCATCACTGCGAAAGCCTTTTGCCACTCCACCCCCAGCAGTTAACTCCGCCTCAAGTGCGCGAGCCTTCTCGTCGGATGACAAATAAGTAAATGCAACAGTTGCACCTTGTTTCACACATTCTTCAGCAATTGCTTTTCCGATTCCACGTGACGCTCCTGTAATCAACACCACTTTATTTTCTAGTAATCCCATTGGTTGCTTATTTTAAGTTGTTGCGAATTTACATATTCCTATTGGTCGAAATTAACATGGCTATACTAAAGAATCCATAGTGCAATGTTTATTTCATTCTTCGTATAAATTTATTTCACAAAAACCTTTGAAGTTTGTGGAATAATTTTATATTTGATATAGGTTTAGTTGTAAAAGGTAAGTTAGGTTAAAGGGGTAGTAAATTCTACTCCTTTTTTTATACCAATGTATCAATTAAAGAAATCCCAAGTCACACCGAAACGCAGATTAGGTTCAGCAAATGGATAACCCTTCACTGCTTGAATTTGTGTATCATTCCAATAATAACCAATATGTTCCATGCGCACAAAAAAGCGAAACACGTCAATTTGAAAGCCAATAAACGCATGAAGATCAGTAAATCCAGACATGGATCCTGAAGGAGAAAACCAATCAAATGAATTGATGTAAGGCATGAATGTCAAACGATCCGCTGAAGATAACCATTGGGCATCCACTCCGATGTAGGCTTTTAATCGTTTCGCTTTGAACAGACCTCCTTTCAGCATCAACCGTGCATTCGCCATGTGCCTAGGCATCAATTGCAATGTGCCCGAATGAGTACTTAATGTATATTCAGGTTGCAATGATAATCCTTTCCATTTCACGAAACTACCAACCTTCACCTGTGTCATTTGGATATTTTCTGTCAACTGGACCCATTGTGAATTTTGAAAGAAGAAATTGTTTTTCAATCGCAATACATTGGCTAAAATATACACATTCCAAATGGTACTTGGCGACCAGATGATCTTCGCATTTGCAAACAACTTTTGTTGCTTCGACCAAGGATTCGTCCAGTTGTAATTATTTCCGAAAGCTTGACGGATATAGTAGTCAGGCAAGGCATTTTCGTAGTTCAATTGTACTTTAAAATCTAAGGACTTTAGAGAAAAAGCCACTGCGGCATACTCTCGAAATTCGTTCGCAGCACCAACAATGTTGTAACTAGTCACATTGCTGAACTGAACATTACGCATCGACCATTGGTACATTAAATGCAGATTGAGTTCTGATGTGTCTTTTCCCTGACCGAGATTTTGAATGCGCCAAAAAACATGATCACCTGTCAATTTAAAATTATGATGTTTGTTTTCAAAGTATAAACCTGCAGCATTGTGTATTGCTGACCATTGAAATTGATCACGCGTGGTTTGATCATCGATATACACACTATCATAAATCCCTGAAAGTGTATCCGATTCATAATATCTTCGATTGCGCACGTGCAAATTATGATTAGAATACATGCCGTATCGAAGTACAGAATCTCCTGAGATATTCACGTAATTGTCCCATGAAACATGAAGAATTGACTGACGAAAGGCCGCATTTTCTTTTACTACAGGTAGGAGTTGAAGTCCAAACAAACCAACAAGTGAGTCAACGCGCACTCCCCCAGATTGTTGAGAGGAATCTCGTAACCAAGCAGACTTAAATTGGAATGAATATACTTTGGCATGTCGGCGAAATTGAAGTTGCAAATCATCCCTACTAAATGCATTATTTCTGAGATAGGCGTTCGATTTTAGTTTGGTATAATCGAGATTGAGCAAATGCTTCTTTCCGAACGCTTGTTGGTATTCCAAACCAGCATATTGCGTCCCGCGATTACCAAAGCTGTAAATCAAACCAATATGCGGTACACCTGCCATTCGCATTGGTTTCCATTCGAGCGTATTTTTGGAGAGGATCCCATTTGAATGATTCGCATAGAACGGGAGCTGATAAATTCCATCACTGAGTCCAAGCCCGCCTGGCAGCGTCGTTAGAATGGCACCAATGCAGCGGTCTATTGAATCAGAAGAGCCATGCGTTTGATAACCGGGACGAATGGTATCAATGACTGAGAACTTTTGAGACGCGCATTTATAGGCTGCACAATCAATAGAATGACAACAAAAAGAGGAATTATGCGCTTGATGCAATTCATTTCAGTAGTGAATATACAAAAAAAGGGGCGAATAGCCCCTGAGTATTTCAATCCGAAGATTTATTACAATTTGTTGATCATCAGCTGAAGACCTGATTTCAGGTTCGCTGCTTTGTTTTTGTGAATCACATTGCGTTTTGCAAGTTTATCCAACATAGCTACAACACTTGGAAACAACTGTTCAGCTTCTTTTTTGTCGCTCAACGCACGCATTCTGCGAACAGCGTTACGTGTTGTTTTGTGTTGGTACTTGTTGCGCAATCTTTTCGACTCATTCGAACGGATTCTTTTTTGTGCTGACTTATGGTTCGCCATTTCTCTCTTATTAACTCTTTATACAAAAACTGCAGCCCATAGGAGAATCGAACTCCTGTTTCCAGGATGAAAACCTGGCGTCCTAACCACTAGACGAATGGGCCAAATATGCTTATTTGGCAGCCCATAGGAGAATCGAACTCCTGTTTCCAGGATGAAAACCTGGCGTCCTAACCACTAGACGAATGGGCCGTATGTCAAAAATACCCCTGATTTTGGGAGTGCAAATATATACTGAATTTCCAAAATGACAAAGTGGAAATCGCTTTTTTTCAAAAATCAACTATCTTCGTCCTTCATTTTAAAGCCTAAACGTTTACCAGTCTGCAATTGAAGGTTGTTACTTATGAGCATAATTTCGCCAACAGACATTTCCGCAACGATCTCATAAGGAGGAATAAACAGGTCAAATTCCAATGCAAATGCGAAGGACAATTGAATGATTAGTTTCATCACTTCTTCACTCAATACTGTATTCTCCACATCCCTAAAGATGTATCCCAAATGCCCTTTCCCTTCCAGGAGAAGAT
>JBEIKR010000204.1:0-3399 GCA_040379705.1 Crocinitomicaceae bacterium | reverse complement strand
TGGAGGAATGTCTGGTGCACAACCAAAAGCAGGTAACATTGCAGGTTGCGTTTCAGTAACCGCCGAAATAAACGCCAAAGCAGTCCATACGCGCCACTCGCAAGGATGGGTAGATGAAGTCATTGAAAATTTGGATGCGTTGTGCACGCGTGTTCGCGAAGCAAAAACGAATAAAGAGGTAGTTTCCATCGCGTATGTAGGAAACATCGTCGATGTGTGGGAGAAATTCAACGCTGAAGGTGTTTTCGTTGAACTTGGATCGGACCAAACATCCTTACACAACCCATGGGCTGGTGGATATTATCCTGCTGGTCAATCTTTTGAGGAATCAAACCGCATGATGGCAGAAGAACCAGAGCTGTTCCATGAAAAGGTGCAAGCTACGTTGCGTCGACATGCTGCAGCAGTAAATGCGCATTCAGCACGTGGAACCTATTTCTTCGACTATGGCAATGCGTTTCTTTTGGAAGCATCACGTGCAGGTGCCGAAATCATGGCAGAAAATGGCATCGACTTCAAGTATCCTTCATACGTCCAAGATATTCTAGGTCCAATGTGCTTCGATTACGGCTTTGGTCCATTCCGCTGGGTTTGCGCATCAGGAAATCCAGAAGATTTACAAAAAACGGATGCGATTGCATGCCAAGTATTGGAAGAGATGATGTTGCGTAGCCCTGAAGAAATTCAGCAACAAATGGCGGACAACATCCAATGGATCAAAGGTGCCCAACAAAACAAATTAGTGGTTGGCTCACAAGCGCGGATCTTGTATGCAGATGCTGAAGGACGGATGTTGATTGCCGAAGCATTTAACAAAGCGATAGAGCGCGGAGAAATTGGACCCGTCATTTTGGGTCGTGATCACCACGATGTTTCAGGAACAGATTCACCGTACCGCGAAACATCAAACATTTACGATGGATCACGATTTACAGCTGATATGGCGATTCAAAACGTGATTGGAGATAGCTTTAGAGGTGCCACTTGGGTGTCTATCCACAATGGTGGTGGTGTAGGTTGGGGTGAAGTCATCAATGGTGGATTTGGGATGCTGCTTGATGGGACGGCAGAAGCCGATCGACGCTTGAAGATGATGCTACATTGGGATGTAAACAATGGAATTGCTCGCCGCAGCTGGGCACGAAACGAAGGAGCTGTCTTTGCGATCAAACGGGCGATGGAAGTTGAACCTCGATTAAAAGTGACCATCCCTCAAATGGTGGAAGAAACATTGATTGACGAATTATTTTCTGAGCAAACCCTTACAAAATAAGCGGCTGAAGCTCATTGCGTGAGGTGTAGTAAATAAACCCACGAACATCTGGCATATCCATGGAGCGCAGTGTTTCTATGTACTGTTGCATTTGTTCCAAGTGCTTCGAATTATTTGCTCCGGTTTTATAATCGATAACAATCGTCTCTTCAGCCTTACAAATAATTTTATCAGGGCGAACAGTACTCATTTCATCGAGTATAATTGATCGCTCACTTAAGATCCGCGTCGATCCAGTGAAAAGTGCGGCATAAGCTGGATGATTAAAAATCTGATTTGCCTTTTCCCTTAATTGATCCACGAAACCAAGCTCAAGCAATCCTTCTGCAACCATACGTTGAATTGTTGATTCAATTTGATCTGAGGAATTCAATTCAGCCATTAACGCATGAAACTGATTTCCAAAACGCTGCTCATCTGTCAACAAATTCGCATCCACCAATTCACTTCTATCTTGCAAGGAGATGTCTGGAAACCAAAGACGATCTGTCAATTCTTCAGGCACCAAGAAGCCAATTCCACCACCTTTCGTTGGTTTTTGAGGGCGCTGGGTTCGTGTCCCTTTCATTATTCGACCTTCGGCACTTATCTCAATACCCGGTAAATTTTGGAAACACGGGTGGAGAAGGGAACCAAGGGTGGAGTCTTTATGCCGATTGATAATGTACAGTCGCTCTTCAGGCCGAGTCATTCCCACATACGCAAGGTTCACTTTATCCGTTAATATTTGGGCATTCTCGATCTCATTCATCTCACATACCTCCGATGCGGGATGGTTCTTTTTTAGTGTAGTATAAAGAATGTAATCCCCTGCTGCTACTAAAAATTTCGATCCTGGTTTTTGCTTAATCGAAAAGTCAATGTCCGGGATGATCACAACGGGAAATTCTAGTCCTTTCGATTTATGGATGGTCATAATGCGAATGGCATCTTCACTTTCCGGCAATTGAATGGCCAATCTACCTTTGTTTTCTTCGTAATAATTCAAGAAATCTTTTAGTTCTGGACCACGATTCAATTCGAAACCATGTGCCGCATCAGTAAAATGATGCAAGTACGGATTATTAAGTTCCGTCCAGCCCATCAATGCATAGAATTTCGTGATTAAATCGTACAGGTTCTCATACTTGAAAAAGTAGTTGTCTCTTCCTCCAAAATAATCGTGCAGAAACTCCTCATCATTAAATACGGTATAATGCTTCCCTTTCGAAGAAACCTTTCGCTCTAGGTATTTTTTATATTCATTGTAATCCAATCCTTGGCTAATTCGAAAGTACAACTCCGCAAATTTTCGCTTTTCACTTTCTGAAGAGGGATTTAATCGACGGCGTATAAATGAAACAATCAACTTCACACGTACTTCATTTTGAATCAATAATGATTCCGACGACACGACTTTGTACCCAGCCTTCGTCAATTCTACGGCCCAAACATTCGCATCTTTATTTACCTCACTGAGAATGCAAATATCCCCGCGTTTAAATCCATCCGCCTCGCATTGTTCAATCCATTCGATGATTTGCGGAACCTTTTCGATGGCAGGTGTATCGCCCGGTTCAGAGATAATCTCCACGTACCCTTCCTTGCTTGACTCCACCTGCTGGGTTATGGTTTGATAAAAGTCCTTCGATTGAGCAGGCAAAGATTCTCGCAAGCGTGTAAAAAAATCATTATTCAATTCCACAATTTGTCGCGCCGAACGCCAATTACTCGCCAAGGGTTCCACCTCCCCCATGTCATCAAAAAACTCAGACCACTCTTCAATTTTCGCCTCTTTTTCTGGGTTATAAATGCGTGGCAAGGCAACAAACTGTTCAGCAACGCCATTCTTAAAGCGATAAATCGACTGCTTCGGATCGCCAACAATTAAATTTCTGCGGTCATGGCCTAAAGATTCATGCACAAGTGGCACCATGTTCAACCATTGCAGACGCGAGGTATCCTGAAATTCATCCAACAAAAAGTGGTGAAAACGACTCCCCAAACGCTCATAGATAAATGGTGCTTCCTCTCCCCTTACCAACTGCGAAATCAGTGTGTTGAACTCAGAAATGCGAATCAATTGCTTGTCTTTCTTTATCCCATCAATCGATCGTGCCATGTATTGTAACAAAGCCATGTTGTAG
>JBEIKR010000203.1:0-3465 GCA_040379705.1 Crocinitomicaceae bacterium | reverse complement strand
TTAAAGAAAGGTATAAATCGGGGGTGGAGTATGCAGGATTAACCTATTCCTTCCAGAATTTGATCACATTTATTTTTGCACTGTTTTTACCTCTTCTTGCATCGGCCTTTGGTAACAAGACCACCCATCAGATTTGCCTAACTATTGGAGGTTTAGGCTTAATGTCTATTTGGTTGTTTAGCCTCGAGAATTCATCTGCTCTGTTTTTTGTAATGGGAGCTGTGGGTATAGCTTGGGCGAGCATATTGTCAATGCCTTATTCCATGCTAGCCGGTTGTCTTCCATCAGATAAAATTGGGGTGTACATGGGTATTTTTAATTTCTTTATTGTGCTTCCCGAAATTATTGCCACATTGTTTTTTGGTTGGGTAATGAAAGAATTTCTGAATAATGAAAGAACATTAGCCCTGCTCGTTGGCGGTACCCTTTTAATTTTAGCAGGAATTTTAACCATGCGCATTAGCGAGACGAAGAACTCTTAGAACTATCTTTGAATTTCCAATTCGAAACGATAGTGGAGCTTGTATCAACTTTTCTTCCAACCCAATACGGCGACTTTGAAATAAAGGCGTTCGATAGCGGCAATGCCGAACTTCCGAACCTAGCTTTAATTCATCCGGCGTGCAATTTATCTGAACCTGTTGTCGTTCGTATTCATTCGGAATGCATGACGGGTGATGTCTTCGGTTCGCGGAAATGCGATTGCGGAGACCAACTTCATGAGGCGCTTAAACAATGCGGAGAAGAACAGGGCGTGTTAATATACTTGCGTCAGGAAGGAAGAGGCATAGGTTTAGTAAACAAGCTGAAGGCCTATCAGCTTCAAGATAAGGGAATGGACACCATAGAAGCAAACGAAGCACTGGGCTTCGAAGCTGACATGCGCACATTCGATCAGGCTGTTGAGATACTTTTGGAACTGGGAGTTCAACGCGTTAAACTGCTAACGAACAATCCGCTGAAGATGGAGGCGCTAGAGGGCATTGGCTTTGCAAGCGTTGAGCGTATTCCGCTGCACGGTGAAGAATTCGATTCAAATAGAACTTACTTGAATACGAAGAGAGAAAAAATGGGTCATCAACTTTAAAAATTTGCGCATGAATAGGAAGGTATTCATTTCAATTTTATCAATGACTTTCTCATTGGTGGCTTATTCTCAAAATTGTGAATACACCCCATCAAAGAATATTCAAAAAATATTAGATAAATCTGAAGAGAGTAAGAAGTACTCCAGTGAAGAGCGTATATCGTTTTTAGAGAAAGCCATTGAAGAGGACCCCGAATGTCTGCCTTGCCTTTTGAAATTGGGTGAAATGAAATTCGTTCATGCAAAACGTTTGAACTCGGGATTTGACGAGGTACTTAAAATATTTGTAGATCTTAAATCCAAGTGCGAGGACTATCATTCTGAAATGTACTATTACATGGGAGCAATGAATTACGCAGGTCAAAATTACCAAGAGGCGGTCGTGTGTTTTGAAAAATTCTTGAGATTTCCTGATGGAGACGCGACGAAGTTTAATTCCTCTTACGATAAAAAATACAGAGAGGTTGAAGAGGCGTTAATATCCGTTAAGGCCTATGATAAAATTTTTAATGGGAATAAAAATTATGTTTTCGTTCCGAAAAAAGTAACCGGCGTTTCAACGGTGAGCGATGAATACCTTCCGATGATTGCCCCTGATGGTGAGATTTTGTTTTTCACACGTTTGATTTACAAACAAGCCAAGGGAGATTTAGCGGGTAAACAAGTAGAAGAGTTTACATGGAGCAAGCGGGCAGATATCAATGCGGATTTTGATAAAGGTGTTGCATTGCCACCCCCTTTTAACAAAGGCGGTTCATACGGAGGTGCTACCTTGTCTATTGATAACAAAGAACTGATCATTGCTAAGTCTAATCCTGTTAAGGACAATCCGAATAACATTGATTTGTTTTCTACCAAATTTGAAAGAACCACAAAAGAGGATGGAACCTTTGGATACGTTTGGAGCGATTGGGAGAGTTTAGGAGAAGGCATAAATAGCCCTGATGGTTGGGAAGCTCAACCTTCTTTAAGCGGTGATGGGCAAACGTTGATTTTCGCAGGTGTTCGTCCAGATTGCACGAAAGATGAATCTGGGAACTATTCACACGATTTGTTTATTTCAAAAAAGCAACCAGATGGAACATGGGGAAAATGTGCTCCGCTGCCAGCTTCAATAAATACCTCAGGACAGGAAAAGGCGCCGTTCATTCATAGCGACAGTCATACGGTTTATTTTTCAAGTGACGGACACCTTGGAGCGGGAGGAATGGATTTCTTCTTTGCTAAGATGAACGAAGACGGCACCTTCACTGACGTTGAGAATATTGGTGCTCCAATTAATGACGAAAACGATCAGCTTGGTATAATAGTAAGCAGTGATGGTGAATTGGCCTACTTTGGAGCAAACAAGTATTTAGGTGAAAAAAGTTATGACATCTTCCAATTTACTTTGCCTGAAAAAGCAAAGCCAGAGCGTGTAGCCATTATTAAGGGGTCTGTGCAAGGTGACGATGGGTCGCCCGCTCAGAATGCTTCTGTGACCATTCAATACGCTCAATCTGGAAGCGAAGAACAAGTGAAGGTGAACAACGACGACGGTTCTTATGCGGCTATTGTTCGCACAAATAAAAAAGAAGATGTGGTCTTGAAGGTGGAAGGTGAAAACATTGCGTTCAATGCGCACGTTATTTCGAAAAAGGACAATGAACATCCAGCGGCCATTTTGAAATTGAATTTGGAAACCTCTGTCGTGGCCGAAAACAAACCGTTTGTCATTAACGACATTTATTATTCAACCAGTTCAACTTCGATCAGTGACGAGTCGAAATTGATATTGATTCAATTCGCAGATTATTTAAAGAAACACCCGTCTTGGATTATTGAAATTCGTGGACACACAGACAACATTGGTTTAGATAAGTCGAATGAAGCGCTTTCGTTGGGAAGAGCAAATCTCGTGAAGGACTTTTTAGTTTCGAATGGCGTGAAGTTGGAACAACTTTCAGCAACAGGATTTGGAAAGTCGAAGCCAGTGGCTTCAAACGACACCGAAGCTGGTAGAGCCAAGAATAGACGAACTGAATTTTTAATAAAAAAGTTTTAGCATGCGAATAGATATCCTGACCATTCTACCCCGCCTGCTAGACGGACCTTTTGCCGATTCAATTTTGAATCGTGCGCAGAAGAATGGTTTGTGTGAAATTCACATTCACAACATTCGTGATTACTCTACAGATAAACACAAGAGCGTAGACGACTACCAATTTGGCGGTGGAGCGGGGATGGTGATGCTTATTCAACCCAGTGCAGAGTGCATTGATAAGTTAAAGGCCGAGCGCGAATACGACGAGATTATTTATTTGACTCCGGATGGAGATAGACTAAACCAAAGCATGTGCAACACCTTCTCGTTGGGAAAGAATTTGCTCATGATATGC
>JBEIKR010000202.1:0-3485 GCA_040379705.1 Crocinitomicaceae bacterium | reverse complement strand
TATTTCCAAAATAATATTTCCCACCCTCATTAATTCGAATATCTATAATCAAGTTCTTGGCGTCTTTGAGGTAAACCGTGTCAAATTCGATATTCGCATCACGCAAACCTACCGCATTGAACTTCGCTAACATTGCCTCTTTATCTTTCGAGTAAGTTCCTTCCGTAAATTTTGAGCGCTTAAAAAATCTCCATAAATGCTTTTCCTTCGTGTCTTTCATGGCCATCTTCAACTTCCAATCTGGCACACTCACATTTCCTTCAATATTGATTTTTTTCACCCCAATCCGAGCGCCTTTGTTGATGTCAATCAAGAATATCTCGGAATTGTTCATGAGTGTGTCAACTACACGGTTAATTTTCACCGTTACGCCATAGTAGCTTTTCTCTCTGAAGTACCCCTTTATTTTACTTTCCGTTTGATATACTAAGTTCTCTGTGATGGTTTTTCCCGAAAACAAACTGATTTCTTCACGAAGCTTATCGGCTTCACGCTTGATGATTCCTTTAAACTTAAAACGCGACAACTTTGGTCGTGGCTGCACTTTAATCACTAAATAGATTACCCCGGCCACCTCTTTTTCAGCCATAATTTCAACGTCTGAAAAAAGACCTTCCGCCCATAAATTTTTTATAGCCTTGGAAATTTGATCCCCTGGGACGTAGATTTTTTGTCCCTGACGAAGACCAGCAATCAGTTTAATCGCTTGATGGTCATAGTTGTCGGCCCCTTCCACGCGAATAGGCCCAATTTCATATTGTTGGGGGCTACGGTAATTGATATCGGGGCCTCCCAATGAAACTGGTCCTTGCAGTGAATCAGCAGCAATTATTTGTGCGTTTGAAACCGAACAAATGAACACAAAAATTAAAATAGGTAGCAGTCGCAAGATCATAGTTTTCAAGTTATTTGTTCGGAGACCATTCCAAATCTGCGTTCGCGCGATTGATAATCAAGTACTGCCTTGAACAAATCTTCACGTTTGAAGTCTGGCCAAAGTACTTCTGTGAAATGGAATTCCGTGTAGGCGATCTGCCATAGAAGGAAGTTACTTACTCGATGTTCTCCGCTGGTGCGGATCAAAAGTTCTGGATCAGGGATTTCACTTGTAGTCAGATAGTGACCGATAAGGTCGTCTGTAATTTCTTCTGGTGTAATTGATTGATCCTTCACTTGCTGTGCAATCTGTTTTACAGCATTGGTAATCTCCCATCGTGCACTGTAGTTGAGTGCCAACACGAGGTGAATCCCAGTATTGTCCTTCGTTCTATCGATGGCTTCATTCAATTCATCGATGCACGACTGGGGTAAACCATCAATATTTCCTATGCTCATCAAACGAACATTGCTGCTCATTAGTTCTTCAATTTCACCAGAAATCGAACGTACCAATAAGTCCATGAGTCCATCCACTTCTTCCTTGGGGCGATTCCAGTTTTCCGTAGAAAAAGCGTAGAGTGTCAAGAAATCAATCTTTAATTCTTTCGCAGCTTTCAGTGTTTCGCGCACCGATTCAACACCAAAATTGTGGCCATACAAACGCATGTGCCCTTGTTTTTGGGCCCATCTGCCATTCCCGTCCATGATGATGGCCACATGACGGGGTGTGCGCTGAAGGTCAATTTTAGATAGAAGCTCCATAGTGTTTTTCGGAATCGTTAACGAAAATAGTGAAACATTCGTATTTTAATCCATTTGCCGTTTATAGACTTAACATACCTTAACAAAAAGAGGGAAATGGTTGCCCACGTCCCTCTTTCCTATCAGATTTTTTTATTTATTCCGCTAGAACGATAATTTTATCATTCAGCATTTCCATCACGCCACCTTTAATTTCTACGTGGATGACATTTTGGTTTGTACTATCTTTTCGAATCCAACGCGCCATTTTCTCATCAATCTCAATTGGTGTAGGCATCTCTACCTTTACCACACCTTGATTCAATCCAGAGATAATCGGTGCGTGACCTTTTAAGACCTGAAAGAAACCATCCAAACCTGGGAGCAACACAGCGTTTGCTTCACCGTTAAAGATTTTCGTTTCAGGGGTAATGATTTCTAAATGCATTGTTTCTGACTCTTCGTTTTACTTATGCGTTTGCTTCTGCAAGCATTTTCTCACCTGCTTCCACCACGTCTGCGATTCCACCCTTCAAGTTGAAGGCTGCCTCTGGGTATTGGTCATACTTACCATCCAAGATTGCATCAAATGCCTTGATTGTTTCTTGAATATCCACCAATACACCTGGGATTCCTGTAAATTGCTCCGCAACGTGGAAAGGCTGAGAAAGGAAACGTTGAACACGACGTGCGCGATGAACGACCAACTTATCTTCCTCAGAAAGCTCATCCATACCAAGGATCGCGATGATGTCTTGTAGTTCTTTGTAACGTTGTAGTGTAATTTTCACACGTTGTGCACAGTTGTAATGCTCTTCTCCAACGATTTCCGGGGTAAGGATGCGCGACGTTGAATCCAATGGATCCACCGCTGGATAAATTCCAAGTTCCGCAATCTTACGAGAAAGTACTGTTGTTGCATCCAAGTGGGCAAATGTGTTCGCTGGAGCCGGGTCAGTAAGGTCATCCGCAGGCACGTAAACCGCCTGTACCGATGTAATTGAACCGCTTTTTGTCGATGTAATACGCTCCTGCATTGCCCCCATTTCTGTTGCCAATGTCGGTTGGTATCCTACCGCTGAAGGCATACGACCCAAAAGTGCCGATACCTCAGAACCCGCTTGTGTAAATCGGAAGATGTTGTCTACGAAGAAAAGGATATCTTTTCCTTGTCCATCACCTTCACCATCACGGTAATATTCTGCCATAGTCAATCCTGAAAGGGCCACACGAGCACGTGCACCTGGAGGTTCATTCATCTGACCGAATACGAATGTCGCTTTCGATTCTTTCAATTCGTTCAAGTCGATTTTCTCTAAGTCCCATCCACCTTCTTCCATAGAGTGCATAAACTCACTTCCGTAGCGGATAATTCCTGACTCAAGCATCTCACGAAGAAGGTCATTCCCCTCACGTGTACGCTCACCAACTCCTGCAAATACTGAAAGACCACCGTGACCTTTCGCGATATTGTTGATCAACTCTTGGATCAATACGGTTTTACCTACTCCGGCACCACCGAAAAGACCAATCTTACCACCTTTCGCGTATGGCTCAATCAAGTCGATTACTTTAATTCCTGTAAAAAGAACCTCTGTCGCTGTTGACAACTGATCAAATTTCGGTGCCTCGCGGTGAATTGCCAATCCATTCGAGTTGTCAATGACATTGATTCCATCGATTGCTTCACCAACCACATTGAACAAACGACCACGGATTTGATCTCCTGTAGGCATTTTGATTGCCGAACCTGTTGAAGTTACCTCCATCCCACGGCTAAATCCGTCTGTTGAGTCCATCGAAACAGTACGAACAGCATTTTCTCCAACGTGCGACTGAACCTCAAGAACTACACGAGTTCCATC
>JBEIKR010000201.1:0-3536 GCA_040379705.1 Crocinitomicaceae bacterium | reverse complement strand
TGCTGCTGGATTCACTACGATTAAAATGAAAATCGGCGCGATGGATCTTGATACTGAACTTGAATTGCTGCAGTCGATTCGAAAAAACTATTCAAAAGAAGAAATTACCTTGCGTGTAGATGCCAATGGTGCATTTGATGAAGGTACGGCTGCAGTTGTACTTCAGAAATTGGCAGATTTAGATATTCATTCCATTGAACAACCCATCAAAGCGGGGAATACCGAAGCAATGAAAAGGTTGTGTTTGACGTCCCCTACACCGATTGCGTTGGATGAAGAACTGATTGGCATTTACAACACGGAAGAAAAGATCAAACTATTGGAAACGATTCAACCGCAGTACATCATTCTAAAACCAAGTTTGCATGGGGGCATTTCAGGAACAAAAGAATGGATTGCTTTGGCCGAAGAACGAAACATTCAATGGTGGATGACCTCAGCCTTAGAATCGAATGTTGGTTTGGAGGTGATTTGTCAGTTGGCAGGAGAATATTCCAACTCATTGCCCCAAGGCTTGGGAACAGGTTCGCTTTACACGAACAACAGCGAGTCGCCGTTAACGGTCGCTGAAGGAATGATTTTTCGGGTGTTGAGTTGAGCATTTCAAAACAAAACACTCAACTCATCCCTATTTCTTAATACCGGTCGCGCTTACCGAACCATGTTTTCTTCCCCTTTTTCTTCGCGGAATCTAACTTTTGTTCAGCTGTTGGTTTCGGTGATTTTTTCTCACTTGGTTTATTTCTTGGCGGTCGAACCTGACGTTCCTTCTTGATGATTTCAAACACTTCCATTGGATACGGATGGTTTTCAATCACAGGAATCGTTTGATGGATCAACTTTTCGATGTCCTTCAAATAGGCCTTTTCTTCGTAATCACAAAATGAAATTGCGTTTCCTAGGTTACCAGCTCGTCCTGTTCGTCCAATTCTGTGAACATACGTTTCTGGAATATTCGGCAATTCAAAATTGATCACTAACTCCATCAACTCAACATCAATTCCACGTGCAGCTATATCTGTAGCGACAAGAACACGAATGGAACGATCCTTAAAATTGTTCAATGCGCGTTGGCGGTGATTCTGTGATTTGTTTCCATGGATTGCATCGGACTTAATACCATTTTTAACAAGGTATTTGGCAACGCGATCTGCTCCATGTTTAGTGCGTGTAAAGACAAGAACAGATTGTGCCGTTTGCTCGTTCAATACATCGAACAGTAAATTTGGCTTATTGTTTTTGTCTACAAAATAGAGCGACTGACCAATGATTTCTGCCGTTGTTGAGATAGGCGTTACCTCCACTTTAATTGGATCGCGCAAAATAGACGCAGCCAATTTCATAATCTCAGGTGCCATCGTCGCAGAGAAAAAGAGGTTCTGACGGTCATTGGGAAGGGCGCGAATGACCTTGTTAACGTCATGAATGAATCCCATGTCGAGCATACGGTCTGCCTCATCGAGTACAAAAATCTCAAGGTCTTTCAGGGAAATGTATCCCTGCATCATCAAGTCGAGCAATCGACCTGGCGTAGCCACAAGAATATCTACTCCTTGTTGAAGTTGATTTACTTGTGGGTTTTGATTTACACCACCAAAGATGACAGTGCTTCGTAGTTTCATATGACGACCGTATGCACGCAAGCTTTCCCCGATTTGAATCGCAAGTTCACGTGTTGGTGTCAATATCAATGATTTAATTTTTCGTTTTCCGGTTTGTTCCCCATGTGCACCAATCAATTGAAGGATTGGAATAGAGAATGCGGCTGTTTTTCCTGTTCCCGTCTGCGCGCAGCCGAGTAAATCATTTCCGTTCAGTACTTTCGGTATCGCTTGTTCCTGAATGGGTGTAGGTGTTGTGTAGCCCTCTTCTTCAATTGCCTTGAGAATGGGCTGGATGATGTTTAATTCGTTAAAATTCATGTATAATTTTTGTCAGAAAATAATTTTGGTTGACAAAAGGAGATTCTGAAATGAGGTGCAAAGGTAGGTACAAAAGAGGGCTTCTCGACAAAAGGTCCATTATTTCATTGAAAACGCCTAATTCATCAACCCATTAAAAACAAAAAAAGGGCCTACCGAAGCAGACCCTTTTCTTACGGATGAATTATTTATTTAATCACTTTCGTAGTCATCGATCCCTTTGAAGAATTGATCACCAAGAAATATGTTCCAGACAACACTGATTCTGTATTCATTGACATTGAAACTGAATTTTCAAGTGTTGTAGTTTTCACTGTGCGACCTGCCATATCAACCAATGTTGCCGTTCCATTCAGTTTTTGACCGAATGACACATTCAATGTCGCACCAAATGGATTCACAACAACCAAACCAGCTGTGCTCAAGTCATTGATTCCAGCTTGGCTGAATTGTACTTGATCATTGATGACAATTGTATTTACACCATTTGACTTTTGTCCACAGAACAAAATCAATGTTGCACCATAAATCCCTCCATTCGCGGGGTTTGTTATGCCATAAGCAACTGTGTATTGTGCAATCACAGCACCTCCGTTACCCCAAACAGTCCATACTGCAGAAATTGAATCTGCGCTTGTCGTGTAATAGTTTGTGATGGCCGCTGAATCAGCATCTGCATAGGTGAACCCACAATCAGTAATTGTAATCGTGTTCAAAGAATCGGCGATTGTTCCATTCGGGAAGCTATTGTTTGAGAAAACAAGGATAGAGTCAATCGGCGCTGACGCATCTGCTACAACTGCATCGCTGCAGCTAATACATCCATTCGCATCCGTCACACAAACAGTGTATGTTCCTACACACAAGCCATTCAAAGTTGGACCTGTTGTCACCCCATTCGACCAGGTATAACTGTAAGGTGATGAACCACCCGTTGCTGTAATCGTCATACTACCATCACATAATACTGCACTCGATGCGTCTGTTGACGTTGCAGATGTTGAGAAGTTCAAACAAGGATCAAAATTACCCGATCCAATAGTAAACGTAAACGTCGATGTATTACCTCCTGAATTTGTGAACGTCACTGAATAAGTTCCTGCGCACAAACCAGAAATTGAGTTTCCACCTTGTTGGAGAATAGTACCGAGTCCCATCCATACTTCATTCGTTGCAACGAGTGCTGAATCGATGGTTGCTGTTCCATCGCAAGCCGCTGGACCTGAAGTGTTTTGCGTAATGATTGGATTCTGAGCGAATGACAAAACTGTCATGAACATGAATAACAAAGAGAATAAGATTTTTTTCATTAGTTTGTTTTTTGTGTGTCTTAGACGCTTGAAAGTGTCTTTGCGTTGCGAATGTACATTCTTTTTTTTATTTCTAATCAATAACGCGCTGTAATCCGATGCGTTTCCGTTGCGCGTCAATTTCTAAGATTAGCACTTCAACGTGCTCGTGCAACGCAATAAATTTCGATGGTTGATCGACATAGGTATTGGCCAAATTGGATTTGTGAATGAGGCCATTTTCTTTGATTCCGATATTTACAAAGGCTCCGAAATCTGTCACATTGGTCACAATTCCAGGCAAGACCATCCCTACTGTTAAATC
>JBEIKR010000200.1:0-3561 GCA_040379705.1 Crocinitomicaceae bacterium | reverse complement strand
CATCTTCTTCAGGAGTGGCATCGTGGTAGGCATTTTCAATATTGATGGTCGCAATGTAATAAGCCAACAAGACTATTTCATTGGCGTGAATTTCGTGTTTGTATTTTCGTTCGAGGTCTTTTAAGTCAATTAATCCACTTTGAATTAATCGAGTAATGAAAGTTCCAGTCCCTGTGAATGGATCCAATAAATGGATATTTTCATCGGTTAGTCCTTTTCCAAACTCCTTTTTCAAAACATCATTGACTGAATACAAGATGAAATCTACACATTCCACTGGGGTATAAACAATCCCCAATTTCTCTACCATTTTTGGAAACGCAGTTTTGAAGAATTTATCATACAATTCAATGATGATTTTCTGTTTTCCTTCAGCATTGTCAATACCAGAGGCACGCATTTTTACCGATTCGTAGAATTTTTCTAATTCTTTGGTTTCTTTTTCAATGGCTTGTTCCTCTAATAAATCCAACATTGTTTGCATCGATTGGGAAATTGGATTATTCTTGACAAAAGAATATCCTTCAAACAAGGCATCAAAAACTGGTTTGGTAATGATATGTTGAGACAATAAATCAATGGCTTCAACTTCCGTTATACTTGGATTAATGTTCTTTCTTAATCCAATAATAAATTGTTCAAATGCCTTTTGATGTTTGTCTTCATCTTTTATCAGTCGTTTGATTCTTTCGATTTGATTTTCAGCAATAATTGCCACATCTTTCGCCCATTGTTCCCAATACCTTCTTTCTCCAACCTTTTCAACCATCCGAGCAAATACCACCGATTGCAATTCATCAAAATGCAGTTGCATT
Source organism: Crocinitomicaceae bacterium (assembly GCA_040379705.1). Lineage (GTDB taxonomy): Bacteria > Bacteroidota > Bacteroidia > Flavobacteriales_D > Crocinitomicaceae > M0103. The sequence continues at coordinate 2,746 of JBEIKR010000200.1, read as the reverse complement.
TGGGTGCCAATATGGTCGTAATCACTTTCGTTTCCTTTGGTTTCATAAGGTTTTCCATCAGGACCGAACTTTATTCCTGAACCACCGATAATGATTTTACTTGGTTTTTTCTTATTTAAATCAATTTTGTTTACCGTTGCATTGAATCGGTCATCGTGTGCACGAAGGGCATTTAACACCGTCCAAACTACTTTAAATCGTTCGTTGTCGTCAAGAGCTTTATCTGCCTCCACATTGGAAGGAACAACCACTGGAATGATGATGTAACCGTATTTTTTGCCAGGAGACTTTCGCATTACACGCCCTACAGATTGAACAACATCCACCTGACTATTTCGTGATGATAGAAACAACACGGCATCCAATGATGGAACATCCACCCCCTCACTCAAGACACGGACATTGGTAAGTATACTGCATTCCTTCTCCTTTTTTTCCTTTTTCAACCACCCCAATAAATTGTCTTTATCTGGAGCAGACATCGTTCCATCAATGTGTTTACAAGACATCGATACCATGTTCCCTCTTTTATCATCAGGTAAGGATTCAATGTAAGTGGATGACACCGTATTGAACAACTCCCCAATTTTCTTGGAAGTCTTTATATTTTGACAGAACGCAACAGCCCTCTTCATTGGTCCAGGATCACTTTCCGTTAATAAACCTTCATCTCCCAATACTTCTTTAGATAAGGCATTGATACAACCGATAAGTTTTGCGGCATCGTCCATATTGATTTCATTTTCCGAATTTGAAATCATACTTTGAATGCTAGGAGGAATATCCGTATCACTCATTGTTAGAATAAGCACCTTATAGTCAGTCAACAAATCCTTTTCAACCGCCTCACCAAATCCAATACGATAGACTTCCTGACCATACAAACTCTCATCATCCATCGAGCAAAGAACAGCATCATATTGCGCTGCTTTACTCTTTGAATCATCACTGTACAATCTCGGAGTAGCGGTCATATAAAGTCTTTTCTTCGACTTTAAAAATTCGTTATTGTGAACTTTGGTAAATGCCGATTCGTCTCTCCCTGCTAAAGTCACTCCAGTGGTTCTATGAGCTTCATCACAGATAATCAAGTCAAATTCAGGAAACCCATTTTCCATCAATTTTTTCTGTGATTTAGAAATCACATCAATGGACTGATAGGTGGAAAACACAACGGTCATTCCTTCTCGTGGGCGTTCTTTTATTCGCTTAAACTGCTCCAATACTTGCTCCACATCGGTGGATGCTGGATATGCCAATTCATCCAGTCGGTCTGTTTCTGTATCGTTATTTTTCCCAATTTTCTTCGATATTTCAGGGTCTGAACAAATACAGATCGCATGAATATGCGTTTCTGAATCGGACTTCCATTCTCGTAAAGTTTGTCCAAGCAAGGCAATGGAGGGCACAAGGAACAATACTGTCCCTTGCTTATTCGTCTCATTTTCTGCAATGCGGAGTGCCGTAAATGTTTTTCCTGTTCCACACGCCATGATCAACTTCCCTCGGTCGTTTGATGTAAAGTGTTGGTTTGTATTCTCAAGAGCTACTTTTTGGTGGTCACGGAGGGATTTTTTTGGTATTCGGGCATCTTGGCCATAAATATTATTATAGAGTTTTTCCCAGTCAACACCGGCATCATTCAAAAATTCTGGGGTGAGTACATGATTTGCAATTGGCGCATTCTCAAAAATGTAATCTGCATTCTTTGTAGTTGGTGCCGTTGTAACGAGAAACATTCGACTGTAGTGGGTTTTTGTTCCATCCACATTGAACCCACCCACGGCCATCGAAACGAATTTACCTATGTTGTCTTTGTCAATTCTTGAATTTTCATCATAGCATTTGCATTGAATAGCCCAATAACCGTCATTCTTGGTTTTGATTACTAGATCAATGCCTAAATCAACCCCTTCTTTATATGGGAAGTCCTTCCAAAGCCATACATTATTCGCGTCAATTTTATCATCATATAATGGTGTTGAAAGGAAAAATTGTTGAATCAATCGTTCAAAACGTTGTCCGAGCACAACGGTATTTGTATTTGATTCAACCCTAATTTTTTCAAGAATTTGATAGAAATTCATATTTAAAAATTTAAAACGTGAATATAGCGATAATTAACTTTATTAATTTCCCTTTTCTTCTAATGAAATGTTAGCTATTGTTTACTTTAACCTCTTATTTACCGATTGTTGAGTGCATTCAAAGAATTTCATTTTGTCCCATTTAATTTTGGTGAAAACCCATCAATTCTCAATGATTATTCCATTACCCCGGGTTAAAACCCAGCGACTAGATGAAAAAAACACCACCTCGGATTCAATCTATCACCAACAAAAAAAGGGATCCTTTCGAATCCCTTTCATTATCGGTTAAGCTCAATTATTCTTTGATCAGCACCTTGCTCCAGTTGCGAGCACCAGAGCGGATCTGAACGAAGTAGTATCCTGCAATCAAGTCACGCGCTGAAACAACCTGTGCTTGGCCTTCTTCCCAACGTGCTTCTTTCAATACACGGCCTGACGCATCCAAGATGGCGTAGCTGTCAATCGAAAGGTTGCTGTTGAGGGCAATCGTGAACTGATCGCTGGCTGGATTCGGTTGAATGTTCCATTCCATGTTCATCAATTCAGCGAAGCCAAGGCTTGCCGCGTAAATTGGTGAGGTGTGCACACAACCAAAAGTGTCAGCCATGGCTACCGTGTAACTTCCTGAGTTCAACATCACAAGTGTATCGTTTGTT
>JBEIKR010000199.1:0-3612 GCA_040379705.1 Crocinitomicaceae bacterium | reverse complement strand
GCAGTTATTCCTATTAAACAGAAATATAAAGACTCGAGCACGCTTTCTCCGAATATTCTTTATCGCCGTCAAGGTGAATTCCAACAATTGAACTTGGGTATGTACATAACCAAAGGTCCTATTGTTGCTGGAGTTTGGTTCCGCGGTTTGTTATTTGGACAGCGTTACAGCGATAGCTTCATTGCAACATTGGGTGTTCAGAATGAGAACATTCGTGTTGGTTATAGCTATGACGTTACCATAAGTGGATTAACACCAGCAACGGGTGGCTCGCATGAAGTATCGTTAGCCATTAATTTCGAGTGTCGTCCAAAAAGAGTTAAGTTCCGCACAATAGCGTGTCCTTCTTTTTAGTTAAGTAGAACCCAACAACAATTTTTCATATAATTTAGGAAACATGAAAAACGTACAATTCACCATTTTATCTCTCGCTGCGGCATTGCTCTCTTTGAGCTCTTGCAGCGATGGTCCGCGTTCAAGCGCAACCGGATGGGAGTATAACCAAAATCCTGCCGACGGTACTTTCAAAAAAAGTAAAGAAGGAAAAAATGGAGGTTTTTATTACACCCAATATGCAGGTCAAGAGACAGGTCCAGGTCTTGTTTTCATTGAAGGCGGTCGCTTTTCAATGGGTCGTGTAGAAGACGATGTCAATTACAATTGGGACAACATTCAAACACCAGTTACGGTAAGTTCATTTTATATGGACGAAACAGAGGTGACCAATCAACATTGGAGAGATTATATGCGTTGGTTGCAATTGGTTTATGGAGAGCAAGACCAAGCCTTGGTTCGCAGAGCACTTCCAGATACAAATTGCTGGAGACAGAAGGACCAAGACATGGAAAAATATGTTGAGTACTATTTGCGTCACCCGGCCTACAGTGAATATCCTGTTGTAGGTGTAAGTTGGTTGCAAGCAAGCGATTATTGCGCTTGGAGAACTGATCGTGTGAACGAGCACATTTTGGTTCGTGAAGGTATTTTGTTATACAATACCTCGCAGCAGATGGGAGTACCATTCACAACTGAGACGTATTTAAATGGAACTTACGATCCATCTTCTCGTTTGGCTCAAGCAGATAACCAAGGTATGATGAACCTTAACGCTCCAAATTCTTCACGCAATGTGCGTATGGAAGATGGAATGATTTTGCCACGTTACCGCCTGCCTACTGAGGCTGAGTGGGAATATGCTGCTATGGCGTTAATAGGAAATTCTTATCAAGAATTAATTACAGATCGTCGAACCTATCCTTGGAACGGACACTATGTGCGTAACGGATCGAACGGAACAGAATACTTCGGACAAATGCGCGCGAACTTTATGAGAGGAACCGGAGATGCCATGGGTGTTGCTGGTTATCTGAATGACAATGCCGACATTACAGCACCCGTTTATCAATATCCACCGAATGATTTCGGATTGTATAACATGGCAGGTAACGTATCTGAATGGGTTGCTGATGTGTATCGTCCATTAAGCGAAGACGAGCGTTCTGAATTCCGTCCGTTTAGAGGTAATGTGTATCGCACAAAAGAGTTAGATACTGATGGTGTTGTTAAAGAGGTTTACGAAGGAAATATCTATGACTTGCAAGGAATCAATGAGTATTTGATTGACATGGAGAGAAAGATGAAGGAAAATACCAACTATCCGCTTTCTCCAGATGAAGAGGCTTTGATACTAACGTGTAAAGACCAAATGGTTCTCGCAATTGACGCTGAAACTGCGAAAAAGCCAATTGAAGAAGTTATGAATTTGATCAATGGTTCTGGTCAGGTATCTGACGGTAAAGGCGGAAAAACCAAGAGCTTAACAGAGAAATTGACTGAAGCAACCAAAAAGAAGCCTTTAGAGCAATTGGCAGTAACTATCAAATTGAAACTTGAGGAATACATTGTGAACGCACCCGGTCAGCAACGTATGCGTGATGTAACAATTGAAGAAAATATCAATAGAACGAATTACAGAAAATCAGATAACATTGACTACGGTGATGGTGATTTTCAAAGCTCTAGATATTACCAAGACGCGACCTATGATACATACAATGGTTACTTAAATGGAGATCGCGATAAGAACCACCGCATGTACGACTATGGTAAAACCACGTTAATCAATAATAGATCTCGAGTTTATAAAGGCGGTAGCTGGGAAGATCGTGTGTATTACAACATTCCATCAACGAGACGTTTCTTAGATGAACGTAAGTCTTCAAGAAATATCGGTTTCCGTTGTGCTATGGATCGTGTTGGTTCACCAACAGGACTTGGTGCCAAAGGTGGCATGGAATAAAATTGTTAGCATATTTCATTTTAAATCACCCCGCAATTCGCGGGGTGATTTATTTTTGAACCATGGATGCAAGAGAAAAAATTTTCAATGCGTTTCTTGAAAAACGGTTGGTCACAACCGATTCAAGGAATATTCCTTCAGGCAGTTTGTTTTTTGCATTAAAGGGTGAGAATTTCAATGGAAATGCTTTTGCGACTCAAGCACTAGCTCAAGGGGCAGCATATGCCGTTGTAGATGAGGTTTTCAGTGAAGGAAGTTTAGATCAACGACTTATTGTTGTGGATGACGCGCTGAAGGCATTGCAAAACTTGGCAGCTGATTATCGCAATACGTTTCAATTTCCAGTATTGGCAATAACGGGTAGTAACGGAAAAACAACAACAAAAGAATTGATTCGTGAGGTTATTGCCAAGAAATTCAAGGTTTACGCTACAGAGGGAAATCTGAATAATCACATAGGTGTGCCTTTAACAATTTTACGGGTGCCAGCAGATTGTGAATTTGCTATCATTGAAATGGGGGCAAATCATCAAAAAGAAATTGCTTCATATTGTGAAGTTGCCTGCCCAGACTACGGTTTAATTACCAATATTGGAAAAGCTCATTTGGAGGGCTTTGGGGGTGTGGAAGGAATCATTAAGGGGAAAGGTGAATTGTTTGATTCACTTCGTGCTAACAAAAAAATGGGATTTGTAAATACCGAGTTACCACATTTAACTGGCATGATCCAAACCATGAATCATGTTGCTTATGGTTTCAATGCAGATCCTTTCCGAATTGAAATAGTGAAGGAAACCCCCACGCTAGATTTTCGTTTTTCAGTCAATGCTGGCGCAACGTATATCCATTGTTTAACCCAGATGGCAGGAACATACAATCTATACAATATTGCATCGGCTATTGCTATTGGAAATTATTTTCAAATTGGGGACCAAGAAATTGCAGATGCAATTGCAGCCTATAATCCTACGAATAATCGAAGTCAACTTTGGAATAGTGGAAAGAATCATGTCATATTGGATGCATACAATGCCAATCCGAGTAGCATGGAAGTGGCACTTCGAAATTTAGTTCACTTTGAGAATCCTTTTTTTATTTTAGGAGATATGTTTGAGCTTGGCGAATATTGCAAACAAGAACATGAACGCATTGTAAACTTGGCCATGGAATTGAATTTAGATGGCTATTTTGTCGGTGAATTTTTCAGTCAAGTTCATGCCAAGTCATTTGTTTCCGTTGAAGCTTTGCGTGCATTTTTGATTTCGAACGATATAGAAAATAAGACACTATTGTTGAAAGGGTCTAGGGGCATG
>JBEIKR010000198.1:0-3636 GCA_040379705.1 Crocinitomicaceae bacterium | reverse complement strand
TGACATTACTAAAGTCGCGCTTGCGTAGTCCCTCTGGATTGATTTCCACTTTTTTGATATAGGTACTTCCTCGGCCTTCAAGAAAAGTCATTACGATGGTACTGTCTTTGGCCTTGAGTGTGATAGGCAAGGAGCGCAATTCGATTTCTATGCTGAGCTTGGATGGAAACCACTTTTTTCCTTCTACAAGGGCGTATTCCTGAACAATAGTAACAGGTGTGCCTGCGGTGTCTAGGTAGGGCTTGGCGGTTACCTTTTCAATGGCGTATCCATTGGTGTTGATATAGAGCCTTCCGGTCATTCCATCGAAGTTTTTTCCAGTACGCGGTCGGTAGAAAATCGTGAAGGTGGTATCGCGATTCACGATGGTGGTGTCTTCCAATACGAAGACATAGCGGTTTGTTCCGCCAAAGGCAATCGGATTGATGTAGGTTTTGCCTAAAAGATTGAACTGATTTTCATAGAAGCTAAAGGACTGCAGTTCATTCGCAAAGGTCGAAAGGGCTGGATCGCTGAAACCAGATACTTTATAGGCAGTAATTTCCTCTTTGTCGTGCGCTGGTGGAATGAAGGTGCGGGTGGAGGCACTTTCTAAGATCATGAGGTGCTGCTGATCCATAAAGTTTGCCACGCTTATCTTGCTTGTGTCCGCTAAAAAGTCCTCGATACCGTCGCGATTGACATCAAAAATAAATTTGCTGTAGCTCTCATAGCGAAAGGCATCATTCTCCAAGGGATTGTTTTTCTTCCGATTGGCGATCGCCAAATTGATGATGCGGTGCGCTGGATTTTCACCTGCCACGGCACGCATCTCCTGAATGAATTGAACATAAGGTTGCATCTGCAAAATGCTGTCCTTCAGTGTTGCTAATGAAATGATGGTGTCTCGGTATCCGCCTGCTCGAAGTTCAACGGTTTCTGGTAGTGAAGTGAAGTGAATTGCACCATCAAGATCTGCCAAAAATGGTTCTCCCGTCGATGGAAGTACCTTCACAAAAGGAATGGCTTCACCTGTGAATGAATCATGGATAAAATAGCTTTGAGCGGAGGTGTTTAATCCAAGAAATAGAAAGAGGAGCGCAGCACAAATTTTCATGGGTTAATATTACATGTTTTTTGGTTTCCGGCCTATGGTAATATAACGTTGTTTAATTGCTTCAAACCATAAAGTTGACTTCTCCTTTACAAGTCCAGAACAAGTAGCTTTTAGCGACTGAATTGGTTAAGATATGGCTATAAAGAGTTTTTTAGGATCTTGGCGGTTATCCCAAAATGCCATAACGATGAGTTGATCAGGAGTAATTTTGTAATACAAACTAAAATGACCCATTGCTGATTCGCGAACTTCATCAATTTCAGTTTCTTTAAAGGCTTGTGGATTTTTTGAAATTACTTTCAGATGCTTTGCGGTTATTTCTATCAATTTCTCCGCATATGTCGTGCTCTTGTTTCTTTCTGTCCAATAGTTCAAAATCTCGCGGCGCTGCTTGGCAGTAGTTTCAGTCCAGACTATTTTCCTTTTAGCCATTCAAGGTCATTTTTGTCAAGTTCATCTTGAGATAGTATTCGACCATTCTGAATATCTGCTTCACTCATTTCGAGCATCAACTTTTGCTCTTTCGTTAACTTGATTTTGTCCCCTTCAATCGAACTATTATCAACCAAACGAAGCAAAGCCAACAAATAATCTTTGTCTGATATTGCAAGTAGTTTGTCAATAATTCCATTTCTAATTCCATCAACTTGAGCCATTTCCTTTTTTGTTTTTACTAAGGTATTACTTCGGTCTAGCTTTTCCAAATGCCTCTGAACTCTTTTCTTACAGTTCATTTCACCCATTTTCATTGACTATTATTAAGGCGTGAGCATAAAAAAAAGGAAACACTACGCTGTATTTCCTTTCTGTTAAATCCGAAAATCGAATTAGATTTTGTCCAATTCCGACTTCAAATGATCGATGACTTTGATGTCGTAAATATCTGTTTTGCTATCTACAGCGAGGTGGTATGACAACCAATCCGCAAAGTGAATGAAGTACAAGCTTTGAAGAATTGGGTCACCTGCTGGTGCTTTAATGTCGAAGATGTTTGGCGTTTTTGTTTCCACAACCTCACGTGTCAATTCGAAACGGCGTTTGTTACGTGGATGCATGTCGCTGTTTTCGAAGAAGATCGCTGCATCATTGTCTGTTCCCCAACCCCAGCCAACCAGTTCGTTGTGGTTCATTTCTGGAATCACATGACAACGGCAAAGCAACTTTGAATTTTCATTCAACTGCTGTTTCGCGCGAATAGTACAACCCTCGTACGGAGCTTCCGCGTAAAAAACGATATTTTTTCCAACGATTTCTGTCGCAACCTTGCGTGCATGTGCATTGATAGCATCCGACATTTCTTTCAATTGGTTTGCAGCATCGATGATACGAGTTGTAAGACCTTCTGTAATTCCATAGGCATCCAACATACGTGCAAGAGCTGCAAGAGAGTAACCCAAGGCAGCACGTGGTGGCAATCCTCCTGGCACTTTCAAAAGACTGTAGTCATTATCGTTGCAAATACCTTCTAATTTTCCACCTGAAGTAATTCCTGCGATTTGTGCACCGCGCTCCATGCAGTCTTTCAAAGTAAAGATTGTCTCCTCCGTATTTCCTGAATAAGAAGAAGCGATGACAAGTGTGTTTTTACCAACAAAATTTGGCGATGTATAGTTTTGAGTTAAAACAGCAGGAACTGTGCGTGAAGCACTTGTCCAATCGAGCATCAACTTAAGTCCAATTCCCGAACCGCCTAAACCAGTAAAAAGGATTGAATCGAATTGCGCGTTTTTTCCTTTGAAATTGAGCGCGTTAGTGTCATTTGCAGTGGTCAGGATCTGGTCGCTGAACCCGTGAATCAGTTCATTCATGAGCGTTAAAAAATAATTTTTTCGAAGGTACGCAGAAAAAAATAATCACGCGTGATGAAAAAAAATAAATGTCATAATGACACTAAGTAAATTTTATTGTAATATTGCCGAAACAATTAAACTATTTTATATGAAAAAAATCTTTACTATTCTTTCAGTACTCGGTTTGAGTATTGCTTCTTACGCACAGGTGACTGTAACGTATCAAGTGGATGTTAACGCATACCTTGCTGCGGGTAACACACTAAACGCTAATGGTATCCGTGTTGGTGGTAACTTTACAACAAATGGTTCTACGGTAGCTGATTGGACACCATCTGATGCTTCTGCAGCAATGACAGATCTTGGAAATGGTATTTGGTCAATCGACGTAACTTACCCGACTGCTTCTGTTGGTGCTACTCAGTCCTACAAATTTGTAAACGGTGACTGGGGAACAAACGAAGGAACTGATGCAGCAAACACAATCGCTTCAGGTGGATGTGGTGTTGATGATGGTTCTGGTAACATCAACCGTACATTGACAATCCCTTCTTCTAATACAACAGTGTGTTTTGTATGGGATGCATGTACAGCTTGTGCTGCTAGCTTGCCTGAAACAGCTATCAGCAATGTAGTTGTTACACCTAACCCAGTGAACGAAACTGCAACATTTACATTTGCATTGAACGGATCTAACGATGTTACAATCACATTGTTTGACCTTACTGGTAAAGTGGTTTCTACAACAAC
>JBEIKR010000197.1:0-3648 GCA_040379705.1 Crocinitomicaceae bacterium | reverse complement strand
CCAGTATTTTTCAGCACTTTCATCTAAGGTAATTTTGGTGTTCGATGTAGTAATTAAGTCCCCCGTCAGACTATTTTTTCCATGTAGCCATTGCGCACCAAGATCAATGGGGAAATCCGCGAACCCTTCTAGCTTGGCTAAACGTCCTCCATAACTCGTGTTTGCCTCTAATAGTTGAAAGTCAATTCCTTTGGATTTCAAAAGATAAGCGGCATACAATCCGGCCGCACCCGCACCTACTATGATTACTTTTCCGTCATAGTTGATGTCCTCAAATAAGCTTTCTTTTCTGCAGGAGGAGAAAAAAACCGAGGGAATGAATAATCCACCAATGGAAAGAAATGTGGATTGTTTTATGAATTTTCGTCTGTCCATGGATACTGGCTGATTGTTGGGTTGTTTTTTTTAAATTCTTTAACCAGGTAGTTACTACCAAAATGCACCACCTTTATCAAATGTGTAGATGGAAGGAAATATATCGCGCGTACGGATAACAAATTACTCATGCTTCCTCCAGTACAATCGGTATTCGTTTCCTGATTCATAGATCAAAATATCAAACATAAAAACACCTTCTTTCTTTTTCTTTGATTTGGTGCCACATTCCAATAAATTCAAGGGTCTGTTTTTTCCATCAATACTGCCGCACGGCCGATGCAAAGGAACATCGCCTAGCATTACAATTTCATTCAAATTAGATAGAACAACGGCAGAATCCTTGGGGATATTTCCCAAATAATGCTGGTAAAAAGACACCGAATCAAGATCGTAAGCTGTTTTATTGAATGCGATTACTTTGATGTTTTGACCAAGCGACCATGAAGGCAACATCAATGAAATGGCTATGTATAAAACAACTTTCAACATGACATTTTTGTTCACTATGCTTTTCACTTGTTTCATTTATTGCCATAAAGTACTTCTCATAGCACGATTGATTTTGTTGGATAAGCTCCAAATTAACCAAAAGAAGTTACTATTTGATTCCGTCAAATATAAAAGAATTCAACCCAATACCAACTGTTTCAAAATTCAATTAAACTGGATTAAAGGCAGTGATTGTTCTTATTGTAAAAATGACCCATTTGAAAAGAGCAAGATTTCGAATTGAGCATAGATTTTATTTTTATCTATGACCTTAATAAAAAAAAGAGTGACCATAAGCCACTCTCTTTCATTCAATTTATAAACTAAATACTATTGTTTGATCATTGGAATCGATGTCGATTTGCCAGTCAACTCATTGGTCAAGAGGATTCTGTAGTAACCAGACATCCATGTCGTTGAAGGGATTTCAATTTTACCCGCCGACATTTTTGTTGCATACAATTGGCGTCCGCTTAAGTCAACAACAGACAGGGTCAATTGCTCTTCTTGAGAGGTCACATAGACCACATCCAAGGTTGGCACTGGATACACGGACACTGCCAAAGGTTGATCCAATTCATTCAAAGATGCCGTACAGTTGTTTGATGCCGCAAAAGTTGGTGGTGCAAAGGCAAATACGCCTGCATCTGGACAACGTGCATAAGAAACATCGGTGGATTGAATCCCAAAGGTAACATCATCGAAGAATGCTGTTCCATTGCTAAAGACAATTGTTTCTCCGTTTGAACTCAGCTTGAAGTTTGAATGCAAGCCATATTGAGAGGTATCATCATCCGCCCAAATGATTAAGTAGTCATTTGCATCGATAAATGTCCCAGCAGGAATCTGCCATCTATTTAGGTACAGTGGATCGTCGGAAAGAAACAAACCAGAAACACTTAATGGCGTTGATGTGGTATTGTACAACTCGATCCAGTCATCGCTTTCTCCGTAATTATCATCTGCAGTTGCACTATTGCTTGCCATGACTTCATTAATAACCACTTGACCTACTGTAGCTACTGGCAATGTGATCATCAAGGTATGGAACTCATGTTCTGCACGTTGTGGGCTGAACAATCCAGCATTTGCGTTTTCAGCATAGACATAATATTCCATCATCATTCCATTCATTTCTACATCTACTCCATAAACGTGGTCGCCAGCCGCACCGTCGTTGTGCGCACCATCATCAAACATTTGAACGCGTGTAAACTTCAATGGATGCTCGAAACGATAACCAAGATAAACAGTGGTTTCATTCGTGCATGTAGCTGTTACCGTTACCGTTTGACCAAACGCCGGTGTTGCGGAACTAAAGTTGATGGATGGAATCGTTGGTGCAACTAAAGTGTAGTTTGCGTTAGTACCGAAGTAAGTCGCACGCGCTGTCATGAGCGTTTGAATTCCAGGGATTGAAGATCCTCCTCCAGGTCCACCTCCTCCAGTAACGGCAGTTGTCAGACTCGCTTGGTACTGTGCATATGTGTAAAATTTATAGGGATCCGCTTGAACTGCTGCATTTATTGTTGTGCGTAGGCTGTTCGCCGTTGTTAGATAAGAACCTGAAATAAAAATCTCTTGTACAATCGTACGGATATGTGCCATATACATGCGTTTGTACATTGGGTCTGCCAACATTTTCACGATAAGTGGGTGATTTGAAGATGTGCTGTTCGACATCGGATCCAAGGTTGTTGCGGTATAAGCCCCCCCACCAGTTCCACCAGGGAAACCAGCAAAACTCATGTTTAAGTCCCATACTGTAGGCACAAAACGACCATTCAAATCGCGGTACATGTAATAGTTTTGTCTGAAAGCGCCTGAATATGAATCTAGGTTCACCAAAACATTATTAAAGGCGAGCATCCACAATGCGCGGTCAACATCCAATACGGATTCAATCGTTGAAAAATTATTGTTAAGCGTATCCATCATTCCGATAAATTCTTCCCATCCATAATTAGATTTGATTTCATAACTAGATGTGTATGACGCAGAGTCTGTTCCTAAGTATTTCAAATCTGGACTTGCAGAACTACCAGGACCTGCTCCACCCGATGGATTGCACTTAAAGAAAGCACCATCATTGGAGTAGTAATGATCACCGTTAAAGGAATCATTAATGGACTCTGCGCTTGAATAGACCCCTCGAAGCGTACCGTTAATGTAAACGTTGGCGAAATTTGCCTTGGGACAATCCATATATTGCTCAAGTATTGCATAGGATAAAACCTCACGAATCATGGATGGGTCATTGTATCCATTAGACAACTTAATATCGGTGTACCCTTGATAATCCGCATTTCCATTGATGTAATTCAATTCGATATGAAGCGGATTCTTGTTGTTATTCGCATTATATGAGCTATTTCCTTTGTACTTAACCCCTACGCTATCGTACATAACACCATTTATACGCACTGAATCCGCCAATAAGTAATCTTCGGTTGTCGTTGCCAAAGCATCCATTTGTGCATCCCAATTTGTAAAGCCAAAAAAGATTTCAATGGTTTGAATGGTCGCGCGGTCATAAAAAGATTGCGCTGATGCTGTCATGCCGATAAAGACTGCAAACAAGCAAGAGAGGAGAAATTTATTCATTTTCTGATTTTAATTTGTTGCAAGTTAGATTCTTTTTGTTTCTTAACCTTGCGTTAACATACGTTTTTTTCAAATAAAAAAACGCTCCCGAAAGAGCGTTTTCAAATAAATAATTGATTATCAAATATCTATATTCGCGTATTTCGCATTTTTCTCAATAAACTCACGGCGAGGTGG
>JBEIKR010000196.1:0-3678 GCA_040379705.1 Crocinitomicaceae bacterium | reverse complement strand
GTTGTGTACTACTCATCATACTTTTCAAAGGAAGTTCAGATTTTTCTGAAGATATTTCCGCAAACAAGTACCCAGAATACAGCGAATATCAACGACGAGTGCCTCGATTTATCCCCTTCATGAAATGGGCTAAATCTTAGTTCTTCAGAGAAATTAATCGCTCTTTTATGTCCTCGAGGCGCTGAATCAACTCTTCGTTCTCATTTAATTTAGTGGTGTTCTCCATCGTTTTCTCAATGGGTGACTTGCTCTTCAATGCGCGCTTGGCTCCCTCAAGTGTATATCCGTTTGTTTTAACTAGTTGATAAATCTTGTTAAAATTGGCAATATCCTTTGGGGTGAACATGCGATTTCCCTTCTTGTTTTTCTTGGGCTGAACAAAACCAAATTCCTTCTCCCAAAATCGTATTAGCGAGGTATTTACATCAAACATATCGGCCACTTCGCCGATGGTATAATAGAGTTTTGTCAGTGTTGAAGGATCAATCATCTTGGATGTATTGTGTTCGTGGTCCCGAAAATAATTATAATTTTGCATCCATTATGCAGTGCAGAACGCTCACAGTAAAATATTTATTGGTGCTCGTTTGTTTTTTGAGTTTAAATTCATTTGCTCAATCCGTTGGAAATGAAACAGATTTAAACCAAACGACGGGCACGCCTGTTGACACCCTAAAAAAAAATAGTGAGCAGGTCGATCAAATTATTTCTTTTGCTAAAAAATTCTTAGGGACACCTTACCGCTATGCGGGTACCACACCATCAGGTTTTGATTGTTCAGGATTCATTTCGTACGTCTTTGGAAATTTTGGTTTTAATCTCATTCACTCGAGTTATGGAATGGCAGAGTTGGGAGAAACGGTAAAGCTTGCGGAGATTCAACCGGGTGATTTATTGTTTTTCAAAGGAAGCAATATCAATTCAACACAGGTTGGTCACGTTGCTATGGTCACAGAGGTAAGGCCTGATGCCATTTTGTTTATCCATTCAGCAACAGGTGGTGTAATGATCAATAACTTTAAAACGAGTAAATACTATATTTCTCGGTTTATAAAAGCCAAACGTTTAGATTACGGAGCAGGACGCTAACGAACTTCATTTCATCTTTTTTGTTCTATCTTCAACCAAAGTTTTGAAGAATGGATAATGCATCAAATTCTATATTTAGTAATCAACGACGTCAATGGCTGTTCGTTTTTCTTGCTGGGCTATTCATAACCAATGCAGTAACTGCTGAACTCATCAGTAATAAGTTGATTGAAATACCGGTTTCATTTTCACTGGGAGACATGAAATTTGGACCTTTCACAACCATCGTGGGTGTATTGCCTTGGCCCATTGTTTTTATTTTGACGGATATATTAAACGAGTTTTATGGTCAAAAAGCTGTTCGTCGTCTGTCATGGATTACAGCGATTCTGATTGCCTATTGTTTTATTGTGGTAGGTTTTGCCTTGAAAATACCTGCGAAAGAAATCCCTGGATCATCGCTCGCTGGAGATTATGAATTCAATAAAGTGTTTGGTCAGGCACAACTGGTGATTGTAGGAAGCATTGCAGCGTTTCTCTTTTCTCAACTTTTGGATGCGGTTCTTTTTGAACGCATAAAGAAACGCACTGGAAATCGATATATCTGGTTGCGAAGCACGGGAAGCACAGTTGTTTCGCAATTGATCGATTCCATCGTGGTCTTATATATTGGGTTTGTGTTGCCTGGATCAATCAGTTTCAATGATTTTCTCTCTATTGCGCCAACGAATTACTTTTTAAAGCTACTCATTGCGTTATCACTAACGCCAATGATTTATCTGGCTCACTATCTCGTAAGAAAATACTTAGGCACGCATCAAGAGGTTGTTTGACGCCGTAATAAGTGCCAAATAAGATAGAGCATGGATGTTATGGCAAAGACAGCAGCAATGATGAATGTCGTTTTAATACTAGAAACTGAATTGTCATAGGTGATTAAGGTAAGTGCAGATCCCGTCATGATGCCTATCTCAAGCGCAATGAACATGGTGCCTGAGCCCACGCCACGTCGCTCGGGGTGACTTAAATCTGCTGTCCATGCAAATAACGTAGGGCTTGAAATCCCTGTGGCAACACCGAAAATGATCGCAGCGAGTCCGTAGGAGAAAATGCTGTCTGCAGCACCAATGAGGAACATACTAATCGTGAGAAAGCCAAATCCAATGAGTAAAGTTTGACGTCGGCCAATGCGATCGGATAGCGACGAAGAAAACAGTCGGATGACGATTGTAGCAATCACATAAATGCCGAAAAACCATCCTTTATTTGTTATCCCCAAGTATTTCGACATGTCGGGTGTAACAACAAAGATAATTCCTGAACATGCAGCAGATAGTGCCATAACCACAGCCGCAGGAAGAACACTTGGTTCGAAAACATCTTGCCATTTGAGTAGTAGTAACCTCGGTTTGAATACTTCTGGTTTTTCTAAGGTTTCTTCCACATAAAACATGAGTATTCCAGATAGGACCGCGATTGCTGCAGAGATGAAGAACAAATTCGTTAATCCTAAGGTATCGCCTATGAGGGATCCCAATGATTGTCCGACACCAATTCCTAACGAAATGAATGTGCCCCAAATCCCCATACCTTGACCTCGTTTCTCTTCAGGGAGAATGTCTGTTATTAGCGCAGTTGCTCCTGTTGGGGAAAAGCCCACACTGAATCCATGGATAAAACGCAATACAAGGAAGAACCAAATGGAATAGGAAAGGGGATAGAGCAATGAGGTTACGAAACAAATGCCTAAACCTAAGAAGATTACCTTTTTTCGGCCGATTGTGTCGGATAGTTTCCCTGAGAATGGACGCGCAATTCCCGCTGAAATAGTAAAAATGGTGATGATTAGTCCTTTGTATTCAGCGCCGTCGAGCATGGTAATGAAGGTATTCAATTCAGGCATGATGAGATTAAAACTCGTCATGAATAGAAACATACCAATACAAACAATCCAAAAATTGCGACTATATCGCTCAAACATAGCGCAAAGGTACGCTTAAGAAATCACTCCCGATGAGTGAAGTGCTTAAAATGTCAAGATTAGAACATACCTTCGCATTAAGGTGTTTAATTAGAAACGAAAAGTATGATTCAAGAAGCAACGTTGGGCGCAGGATGTTTTTGGTGCATTGAAGCCTGTTACAAGGATTTAGAAGGTGTAATCGACGTTTACCCCGGATATGCGGGTGGACACGTTGAGTTCCCAACCTACAAGGATGTGTGCAATGAGACAACAGGACATGCGGAAGTAGCCCGTGTAGTCTTTGACGATGACCGCGTATCTTTTGATGAAATCTTAAGAGTTTTTTGGTTTGTGCATGATCCCACACAGCTCAATCGTCAAGGGAATGATGTAGGAACACAATACCGTTCGGTAATTTTTTACCACAATGAAGCGCAGAAACATAGTGCCGAGGCATACAAATCGAAGTTAAGCGACGAAAAAGTATGGGAAAGACCAATTGTCACAGAAATTTCTCCTTTGACTAACTTTTATCGGGCGGAAGATTATCACCATGATTATTACGCAAATAATCCAGGGAACTTATACTGTCAGGCAGTTGTTCGACCGAAAGTTGAAAAGTTCAAGAAAGTATTTTCAGCGCAGTTAAAGCCCTGAAGATTCTTTTAAAGATTGTTTGATTGACC
>JBEIKR010000195.1:0-3786 GCA_040379705.1 Crocinitomicaceae bacterium | reverse complement strand
TTATTCGATTACATTTGTATCCGTAACGAACTAAACGCAACATTATCATCATGAATTTTGAATTATCAGAAGAACATTTGGCAGTAAGGGATGCTGCAAGAGATTTTGCACAGAATGTCCTCAAAGCGGGAGTTATTGAACGCGACCGTGACCAACGTTTTCCAGCCGACGAGATTCGTCAATTGGGTGAACTAGGATTTATGGGGATGATGGTCGATCCGAAATATGGTGGAAGTGGGATGGATACCTTGTCTTATGTTTTGGCGATGGAAGAAATTTCTAAGGTGGATGCATCTACTTCAGTATGCATGTCAGTAAACAACTCACTTGTATGTTGGGGATTGGAGAAGTATGGTTCGGAAGAGCAAAAAATGAAATACCTTGTTCCTTTAGCGAAAGGTGAAAAAATTGGTGCATTTTGTTTGTCAGAACCTGAAGCAGGATCCGATGCCACCTCCCAGCGCACAACTGCGATTGATCACGGTGACCATTATGTTTTGAACGGAACAAAAAACTGGATCACGAATGGATCTTCAGCGTCTGTATATTTGGTAATTGCACAAACGAATGTGGAAGCTGGACACCGCGGAATTAATGCATTTATCATTGAGCGCGGAATGGATGGATTCATCATTGGTGCGAAGGAAGACAAAATGGGGATTCGCGGAAGTGATACACATACCCTGTTGTTCAATGATGTAAAGGTGCCGAAGGAAAACCGTATCGGTGAAGATGGATTTGGTTTCAAATTCGCGATGAAGGTACTCTCAGGTGGTCGAATCGGAATTGCTGCTCAAGCACTTGGAATTGCTGCCGGCGCATTGGAATTGTCTGTTGCGTATTCGAAAGAGCGCAAAGCGTTTGGAAAAGAAATTTACAAGCACCAGGCGATTGCATTTAAGATTGCAGACATGGCGACAGAAGTTGAGGCTGCCCGTTTGTTGGTCTATAAATCTGCTGCAGATAAAGATGCAGGAAGAGATTACGGAACATCAAGCGCGATGGCCAAATTGTATGCGTCAAAAGTGGCAATGGAACAAACGGTAGAAGCTGTTCAAATCCACGGTGGATATGGGTATGTGAAAGAATACCACGTTGAGCGTTTGATGCGTGATGCAAAAATTACTCAGATATACGAAGGCACATCCGAAGTGCAGAAAATTGTTATTTCGCGCGCTGTGTTGGATGTCTGATTGAGAAGATAGAAATGGTGGAAGGGAGGCAATAGTCTCCCTTTTTTGTTACAATGCGGTTGCCAATTTCTCTAAACCAATCCCGCGAGAACCTTTCAATAGAATTAGTGCATCGTGCTGCGGTTGCTGGTTCAAGAATTCGATGGCTTCACTTGTCAGAACAAACTGATTTGCAAGAATAGGGGAGTTGAGTGAGTTAAATATTGGTCCAACAGTGATTCCTTTCAGATTTAATTGAGCCGCGAGATCAAGAATCATGTGATGTTCATGTACACTATCCTTGCCCAATTCAAGCATGTCACCTATAATGAAGAACTTGTTTGGTGCATCAATCAAGGCAAAGCTCTCCAATGCAGATTTCATACTGGTCGGATTGGCGTTATAACAGTCAAGAATCAGTGTGTTTTTTGATGTTTTCATCACTTGCGAGCGATTATTCTCAGGAATGTATGAAGCAATAGCATCGTTAATCATTTCCGCAGGCAATGCGAAAAGTTTTCCAAAGGCAATGGCAGCGAGAAAATTGTAAAAATTGTAGGTGCCAATCATATGCGTGCTCACGGTTTCACTTGCATAATCACCTGCTTTCCAAGAGAATTGAACGTATGGATTTAGTCCGATTAGATTCCCTTGTATGGCCGCTGTTTCAGAAGTTCCATAAGCGTATAGTGAGACATTCTGTGGCAAGTGATTTTTTAATACTGAATCATCGTCATTGTAAACGATTGTTCCTCCAACGGAAGAAACCGCTTGATAGAGTTCAGTCTTTGTTTTCAATACGCCTTCAAAGTTCAAGAAACCTTCTAGGTGCGCTTTTCCGATGTTGGTAATGATGCCATAGTTCGGTTCTGCAATCGCACACAATTCTTCGATGTCTTTGAACTTATTTGCACCCATTTCAATGATTGCAATCTCATGGTGCTGTTTTAATCGGAGTAGAGTCAGGGGCACGCCAATGTGATTGTTGAGATTGCCTTGGGTCGCAAGTACATCATACCCTTGAGAAAGCACACAGTTTATTAACTCTTTACTGCTCGTCTTACCATTACTTCCTGTAATACCGATGACTTTGGCCCTCATTTTACGTCGGTGATAGCGCGCTAACTGCTGCAGAAAGGAGAGCGAATCTACCACAACAAAAATGTGATCCTTGTTGGCATAAATTGGATTGTCTGAAATGACATATTTCGCACCTTTTGTTAGTGCCTCTTCGGCGAATTGATTGCCATCGAAGTTCTCTCCCTTCAGGCAGATAAAGAGGCAATCTTTTTCAATCTTACGGGTGTCTATTGATACACCAGACGTTTTTTCAAATAATTCGAATAGATGTTCCATGAGGTTTTAATACATAAAAAAAGCCCGCTTTACAACGGGCTCTTTATTTTGAAGGATTAACCTTTTTTCTTCTTTTTACTGTCGTAGTTCATTCCCGTTGGACTTCCGATGCGATCCATTGCACACCTGAATCCAATCGTACATGTTGACTTATCCTCATCGAGGAAGCGACGGTTTCCAGTTGCCAGCCAGTATGCGCGATCTCTCCAAGAACCTCCTTTGTACACGCGTGATTTATCTGAAATCAATGTTGTAGGCCACGATGGACGACCTTCTGGCTTCAATGGTGTTCCATCTAATCCATATTGTTCGTGTTCGTTTTGGTACATTGCCAAATTAGGATCACGTAGCGCTTGATTAACTTTTTCTCTATACTTGTCATCGTTGAAATAAATAGAGTTTTCTACATCACCATCCAAGTAGTCAATGTAATCATCTTTGCGATAATTCAAACGACCAATATTTTCTTCTTCGGTCACGTTGCGGTATTTCAACTTCCCAGGCGTGTCAATAATAAAGTCGTTAAATCCGTCGCGCAACATTGACACGATTTCAAATGCATAAGTGTCGTCAGGTCCATTTCGGGCTTCGTTAACGAAATAATCATCAAAAATTACACTTTGTATTAACTCCGAAGCCTCGTTGTCATATTTGAGGTTTTTCAATACGATAGCTGAATCAATGACGCGATTGATTTTTGCCAACAAATTCAACTCCATTGTGTCTTTTTTCTTTCCGCTTGAAATGTAGAAAGGGTCTGGTGAAAATGTACGTTGCATAGAATTTCTAGAAGCAATCATACTGTCTAGTCCTTTTGTAATATATGGGTCATTCGGACTATGTTTTTCAGCCGAAATTCGCTGGAAACGCACTCGTTCAAATTCATTGATGTATTCTTTCATTCCATGAACATCATATTGCACCTGTTCATTTTTCATTTCTATCGAACCTTCATTGTTCAAAAGCTTTGTTTTGAAAACGTTTCCTCTAAAAGGTCTAAATTCGTCAAAATCTTCTGAAGAGAGCGGACGATACACATCCATAACCCATTCAGAAACATTTCCAGCCATGTTGTACAAGCCATAGTCATTCGGCCAATAGGCTTCTACAGGAGCTGTTACATCAGCACCGTCGTTTAAACTTCCTGCAACCCCCATGTAATCTCCACGTCCACGCACAAAATTCGCGCGAAGATCTCCTTGGAATTGTTCGTCATCACTTCTTACCCAGTGTCCTGTCCATGGATAAACTCGACGAT
>JBEIKR010000194.1:0-3801 GCA_040379705.1 Crocinitomicaceae bacterium | reverse complement strand
TGGTTTTACGCCAAAATCAGCAGTGTGGTCGTTTTCGAATACCATATTTTCTAAAGTACTCGTCTCGTCATCCAGGTACTTCATGTATTCTTCCTTCATCTCTTTCTTTTGTTCTTCATCAAGCAGATCAATGATGGCTTGATAGTACAGTGCTTTATATCCGCTTGTCGCACGGGTCAATTCTACCCTACATCCATTGTTATCGTCATTAAATTTAACTTCTGTGTCGATTTGATCGATTGATGCACTGTAGTCTGTTCCTTTGATATACTTAACCTTTGCCACACTCGCAGCAAATCCGTTCACTACAACTTCGCTAATGAAAATTCCTTTATTGTATGTAAATTCATAGGGAGGATATCCAATTCGTGAATACATGCTTGCGGAAAAGTATGCGTCCAAATCTTTCACGTAAATCAGATACTCTTGCAAGAAGTTATACCCTTGAAATTCTTCAAGGAAAGGTTCTTCCGTGCGATCAGTTGTGACGACTAATTCACAGGCGAGTCCCATTTCACGCAGACAATTGAGCATCAATTTACAGATTCCATCTTCATTGGTAATCTTCTTGGTCAAAATGAACTCAATGTTATCGTCATTTTCAAAGGTCATCTCCACGGTCGGGATGTTTTGTTTCATTGCATTCTCTAGTGCTCTTACTTTTTCAAGAGGTGTAGAGGCCCCTTTCGTATTTTTTTCGATGAATGAGTTCACTAATTTTTTCTCCTTTTTTGTTAAGGGTGCAAACATGTTTTCATGGAGCTGCTTTGCAACTTCCGTGTACGTGTAAAAATTTCCCTTTCCTCGCGCAAGGTTTTTACTCAATTTGTAGTAACATTTCTGAAGATTTGCTGAATATGCAGACCAATCTTCATCTTCCAATCCAGGTAAATCTTTTATGGCAAGGAACATTCTCGTTTTCAACGAATCGCTATCGTCCAATGCGAAATTTGAAAGTCCGTTCATTGGATAAATTTGAAACTCTAAATAGGATGGATAGATAATGTCTGCTTCAACAATTTTTTTCTCGATTTCACTCTGAATAAACATCCTTGACCCAGTAAGTTCCGGATATTCCTCGCCATATTGGAGGTATTCAATATAACTTCCAATTTCGAGTCCTTCAAAAGCAAAATACTTATATTCCACATTCCCGTCTTCGTCTTTTGCTTCCTTGATATCTGATTGTGAAACTTGAATCATCTCCCCATTTGGTTTAATGACACGTGCTTTCAATTTATTGATTTGCTGATCTTCACTGCTTGAAAGGTAATAGGTATTGTTGTTTTCAATCGCCAAGTCAGTATTCAATCGGGTAATTCTATGCAAAAGCACATACTTCTTCAATTCATCCCCCACATTGATAAACTCCACACTTTTTTTCTCAAAAACGATGATTTCATCCTTTTTCTTCTCCTCTTCAGTGATTTCAAAAGTTCGAGGTTCTTTCGTCCAGTCGTAGGCTTTGTAATAGGGTGTTGATTCGGCATCTTGTGCTTGAACAAAAAGTGGAAGCAAGTAAAGAAGTAGAGCAAATATTTTCATAGTCTAATTTTTTGTAAGGACGAGCGATTGCAACATGGCGCTCTTTGATGTGTTGAAGTATTCATTCCAAGCGGCAAAATCCGTTGGTTCAATCATGATTGTTTTGATGTCCAATACTAAATCCATGAATACCTTTTTTCCTTCAATCCGGTATTTGATGGAAAAGTCCACGATGTCTGAGGCATACGATTTATCCTTGGGCAAGGAAGTAACCGTGTACCCATCTGGAATTTGAAGAACGACTGTATAATGGTCCGACGATTTTTGCTCAAACTCATAAGGAGTAACTCGATTTTTTTTCATTTCTCCTGCAGAAATGCCTTTTTCAAGTACCATGTTGAGGTAAATTTCATTGTCAAGCGTTGTCGCATAATTATCGACTGTGAACTCATAATTCAGTGTACATGGCTTGTCTCGGTCCGTTGTATTCGAAATACTTCCTTTGGTCACCTTGTATGAATTATTTCCTTTTTCCGTGAAAGATTCAATCGCCTTCTCTGGGTCATCTTTATAAGACATAATGACAGGTTGAAGCCATTGCTGGTAATAACCATCAAAGGTAGTGCACGCTTCGCCGATTAATTTTCTACCATCAATCTTTATATATGTCGTATCGACCAATGGAGTGGCAGATGGGGGAGGCACCTCCATTTGAAGTACTTCATAGTTTTTTTCATCAATGCTCAAGAAGACTTCTTTCCCCATTGTGAAAGACGCCACCTCTCCCATAGGTAAATAGTTGTTTGTGGCATCAAGAAAATAAGGTTTCCCCTCGTATTTGTAAGTGGTAATCATGTGATTATCACAAAATGAAGATGGGTATTCAGTGTACTTATAAGGCAAATCACGAGAGCCCAACCAAGTCAGGTAGCTTTTAATCCCGACAGATTTAAGCATACTATAAATTAACGCGGCCATGTCTTTACAATCGCCGTAGCGTTTCTTGATGACTGCTGAAGGTTGACGGGGAATAAATCCATTGACTCCTTCTTCAAAAGCGATGTATTTGATGTTGTTTTGAATCCAGTAATAAATCGCTTTTACTTTCTCAGGTTCACTGCTGATATTTCGAGTGAGAGAATCTGCCATGGTGCGAATCTCATCCGAAGGTTTCTCATTGATAACTTCTTGAATATTTGTGTAGTACCACGCATACAAATC
The DNA here is from genome assembly GCA_040379705.1 of Crocinitomicaceae bacterium. Lineage (GTDB taxonomy): Bacteria > Bacteroidota > Bacteroidia > Flavobacteriales_D > Crocinitomicaceae > M0103. Next base: position 1,095 of record JBEIKR010000194.1, on the reverse strand, counting down.
ATCCAAATCACCAACGACATTAACGCGCCCATTTTTCGTGGTGTAATATGCAATTTGACCGATAACATGTGGAGTGAAATAACTGATATTCGGCGCGCCATCTTCAAATTTCATCGCAGGAGGATTCTGCACTGAATAGGTCGTGGTTCGCATATTTTTCTTCAAAATCTCTTCTTTTTTCACCCCGATGGTTTCCGTGAAATAACTATGAATGTTGGTATGTATTGATGTATCTTCTTCCACTCGGAAAAAAGACTCTTCACTCGGACAAAACGTGGAAAAATAAAAGGCGAAAGGGAAACGGATTTCCTTGGTTACCATCGTATAATCCAACACTCTCAATGCTCCAGGCTCCAAGCGAGGATAGAGCAGTGTTGTTTCTTTGTTGTCATCGTGAAAAATACCTGGATCTGTTTCACCATCGCGTGTGGATATATTCGTCACTTCCACTTTTTTCGTTCCTTTTTCATTTGGAACCATCACGTAGGCCTCGTTGATTTTTAATTCTTCAAAACTCGAATGTCCGATCGATTCTTCTGCTAAAATCTGTCCTCCATTTTGATCCAAGATAAGATACTCTTCATGGATGTTTTCAATCACACGAAGTTCGCCTTTTACCATTTCAAACTGTATGACCTTCGAATCTTTTAATAAGATGACTTGTTCTCCGGGATATTTCGCTCGGTAAGTGTCTAAAGTAGCTTTATCCTGAGAAAAAACAATAGGTGTATATCCGAAGAAAAGCACCATTGCGGTGTACCCATTAATTTTTAGTGACCGAAAGAATTTCACCATCGTAATACTGAATCGTTAAAACCAATTTTCCTTCCGCGCTGTATTCTTTATAATAACCATGCGCCACTCCTAATACGAATTGCTGCTCAGAATGTATCTTTCCATTCGGATAATAGAGTTTTTCAATCCCCACTTTCTCTCCTTTGTCATACATCACATCGGACATAATTTTCCCGTCAGAATAATAATTGATGGATCTTCCGTGGTTCTCGTCGTATTTGAAATTTTCATTTTCAAACATCTGCCCGTTATCATAGTAGCTAATGTATGGTCCTTCCAACATTCCGTTTACACGCTTGC
>JBEIKR010000193.1:0-3815 GCA_040379705.1 Crocinitomicaceae bacterium | reverse complement strand
GCGAAGATACCAATGATGGCAGCTGTAAGTATTCCTTTCATTTTCATAGCATTTAATGACAAGACGCAAATTGTAGCTCTGCGTTGCTTAGCAAACAAAAATAAGAAATTAATCTTAAATTAATTTGACGAAAAAATCTCCATCATCATTTGGATTCAAACCCCAATATTTCATAACTTAAATGGAAACCACTAAATGCGTTAATCATGACAAATTCACATGCAAAAATTTGGATCCATGCCGTATGGACCACAAAAAACAGAAAACCACTCATCCATCCCCGCATGGAGCGCCGCTTGTACGAGTTCATCGGTGTCGAGCTCAAGCGTTTGGGTTGCAACATGAGCATTGTCAATGGAGTACCCGATCATGTTCATTGCTTATTTTGTATGCCACCCGATCTCAGCGTAAACGAAATCATCAAGCACATCAAAGGCAGCAGTTCCCATTTCATCAACCACAACGATCTTATCCCCGATAAATTTGTTTGGCAAAATGGCTATGGTGCATTTACCGTCTCCCAATCAGGAGTAGATGCCGTATACAAGTACATCTATTTCCAGAAAAAGCATCACGAAAAGCGATCGTATGGAGCAGAATTCGAGGAGCTATTGGCCTTACATGGGCTTGAGGAGGGGTGAATAATAAATTACGAATTGATGTATTACTACAGTCAAATTGCGTAGTATTCAGCCGCGGTTGACGTAGCATCAAATTTTCAATTCCGAAGCGAGATCACCAATTAGTCCTTTGTAATTGAACGAGTCAAAATCTTGGCAGTTGAAGCTTGTCTGACTTGTAATTCGTCATTACTAATTAGTAATTGGCTGAAAGCCTCTTCAGCTCCGCTTCCGCCTGCTTCGCATAAAAACCTCCAGCAGCAACAATCGCACGAAGCAACTCTGCTCCTTTGTCTTTTTTCCCTTGTGCCAATAAACCCTTGGCGACATACCATTCGGCTTCTTCGTAGAAATTGCTGTACTTGGAACTAAGACAAATACTCAGTGAGCGTTCCGCTTGGGCATACTCCTTGAGGTTGAAGTAACAGATTCCTGCATAGAATCCAGCGTTGACGTCATCTGGATAAGCTTCAAGGATGGTTTGAAAGCGTGATAAGGCCTTTTTGTTGTAGCCCTTCGCGAAGAGTTCCATCGTCTTTTCGAGGTAATCGATGTAGGGAATTTCAACGTCTTTCCACTCGGGTTCTTCGTCACCATTGATCGCTACATCTCCAATATTCGCTGGCGTTCCCGTGAGCACCATCTGTTTAGTAGTCACGCTTGGTCGTGAACGGTAGGCACGGTAATCGAGTAATTTGAGGTCGTGCAGGTAGATTTCTTTGCCAGAAGTGGTCTCTCGCTTCAACACAGTTTCGGAGATCACTAACTCTGGTGTGTGCAATGGCAATGGATCAGAAGAGGGGGTAATAACGGGTGTCGTACGTTCAGATTCTGGATTTTTTTGTTGTGCAGTAAACGTTTGAACAACAGATTTGGCAGTGATTTGCTCGGTCTGTGGGAGCTCGTTCATGGCTTCGATGGCTTCCGGTAGAACGATGTCGGTTTTTTCAATGGTCACGGATGCTTGCTTGATTTTCGCTTGCTTGTCCGCTGGACTATAATAAAGGTACAGACCTATACCAACGATGGCAACAAGGACAATCCCTCCCAACCAAATGGATGAGGTGATGTTCGATTTGAACCGTTTGTCCATGCGTTTCAATGCGTCAGTACTTAGAGATGGATCACTCCAACCGTCCAAGGCATCGCTGTCAAAATCATCCGAAAGGGATTTTCGCTCGATCCGTAACTGCTCCTGAGCATCGCTCGAAGTGCGGTACGTTTCAATGTCCTTTCGGGATATGTGGTTTGAATTATTCATTTTCGTTGGTGAATGCTGAATGTGTTTCTAGACGGATTTTAAGGTTCCGTTTCCCGTTTTGAATGGCTGACTTCACAGCTAAAATGGAGATATTAAGGTGTTCACTGATCTGTTGGTACGACATGTCCTTGATATAGAACAGTTCCACACAAATCCGTTGGTCTTCTTTTAAGGTTGGAAGAATGGCTTCCAAGACTTGCAATTGATCTTCGATTGGAATACCAGGCATTTCATCGTTGGTCATTTCCATTGAATCGGTAATCTCTGACGTAACCCGATTTTTCTTCCGCAGAATCATGAAACAATCATTCTTCACCACTCTATATAGCCATCCTTTGAAATACGCGATTTCGTGCTCGAGGATTTTGAGTGGTAACTTTTCGAAGAGGTTCATCGAAACATCCTCCGCATCTTGACTATTCTTGAGGTACTTCATGGCGGTACCCAAAACGAGATGGGCGTAGCGCTCGTAAAGGATGGCAATACACAAATCGTTTCTGTCGGACTTGTACAATCCAATCAGTTCCTCATCTGTTTTGAGGCGAAATTCTTTGCGTTTAAAACCAAACATACGGTGGTGTGATGTGTGTTACCGATCAATTCCATAAAATTAGATGAAATTTGTGTAAATTGTTAGAATGAAAAAGATTGCAGTCCTCACTTCTGGGGGAGATTCACCCGGCATGAATGCCGCCATTCGGGCGGTGGTAAAAACAGCACTATATAAAGGTGTAGTTCCTTTCGGGATTTACGATGGATTTATGGGGATGATTGAAGGTCGCGGTAAGGAATTGACCTATGCAGATGTGGACAATATCATACAGTATGGTGGAACCGTGCTTGGCACAGCCCGTTGTGAAGAATTCCGAACCCTTGAAGGACGTAAAAAGGCCATCGCTTTTTTAGAGAAAGAAGAAGTTGAAGGCTTAGTAGTCATCGGAGGGGACGGATCGTACACTGGTGCAAGTCTTTTGTCGAAGGAAATGAACATCCCAATAATTGGTTTGCCAGGAACCATTGACAACGATATATATGGAACGGATCACACCATTGGATTTGACACCGCATTGAATACAGTGATTGATGCTGTAGATAAGATCCGCGACACGGCAAGTAGTCATCATCGCGTGTTTTTCGTTGAGGTCATGGGAAGAGACGCTGGATTTTTAGCCTTGTATTCAGCTATTGCTTCAGGTGCGGAGATCGCCTTGATCCCAGAAGAGAAAACCGACATTGCTCAGGTCGCTAGGGAAATTAAAGAGAATTCAAGAGCTCGTCGGGGAACAATAATCATCGTTGCCGAGGGTGATGATGAAGGACATGCGATTGATAGTATGAATAAGGTAAAGCCCTTATTGCCTGGGTATGATCTGCGGCATTCAGTACTCGGACACATTCAACGTGGAGGAAATCCATCCGTAAAGGACAGGGTACTGGCCACGCAACTGGGGAATGAGGCCGTGCATCGTTTGATAGATGGAGAATCCAATATCGCATTAGGAATGAATGGCGATAAAGTTGTCGCTTGTCCGATTGAACGTGCGATTAAAGAACATGCAACGCCTGATGCAAGATTATTAACGCTACTTCAAGAGTTGCATACAATCGGAGGAGCGGAGCGAGATCTTTAGAATTAAATTTTAACTCGTAATTCGTAACTCGCAACTCGTGGCTTCGAGTCTTCCTGCGGAACCTCAGCCACCATGCACCGCACCCCTAATTCGAAATTCATCAATCTCTAATTCGTAACTCGTAATTCATAATTTGTAATTAAAACATAGTGCTGTGTGCCAATGTTTCCTAGATGTTTCTGATTTATTAAAAAAAGATTGTTGAAAACGCTTGCGAGAATGAAAAGAGTGAGTATCTTTGTGCCCCCGTTAGAACGCTAGCGGGATTATTTTTGAGGGAGGGTTTGTAACCAAAGAGAGGAT
>JBEIKR010000192.1:0-3870 GCA_040379705.1 Crocinitomicaceae bacterium | reverse complement strand
ATTTTTAATTCTTCATTTTTAATTCTTCATTTTATTCAAAAATCTCCCCCCTTTCTAAATGCTGAGGAACAACCCTTGCCGTATCATTTTCGATGACTACATGAAGTCGTTTCACTTGCTTTGTTGCGTTGATTATTATTTCATAGTGCAGTATTTTCTCATTTCCTTCGGATGTCATGTTGGTCAATTTCATGTCGTAACCAAAATCAAGATTTCGGTACATGTTGAGCAATTTCTCTTTTCCATATTTCTTAATGGTTGAACTAGAGGTATAGGCCATCATTTTTGTGTAATCGCCAACCTTGTAGTATGTTTTGAATAAAATACCTAGGTTAGTTCCCATCATAAGTACTGGGTTTGACATGTCGAAAGATTCATCTTCATTTGTCTCTTTTTCTACCTTCGGGATATTATTTGTTTGTCCTTTGGTATGTTGATTGGTCATTCCAATATTTGTATTGGTTGATTTTTGATTATCACATGAAGGCAAAAGAGTGATGGTGAAAATCAATGAAATTAAGAGTGCTGAAGAAATTCTGCTCATGAAAATTGGGATGGGTGACGTGCTAAATTAGCGAATTTATGTGTTGGAATTCAAATATAGTTTCACTTCGGTATCCCTGTTCTTTTTTCAACGTAATACTCGGGAAAGAGGAATGATTCGGGGCATCAGGATATGCTTGCGCTTCAAAACAAATTCCACTTCTTGAATGATAAGTGATACCGTTTTTTCCTGGAATATTTGTTTGTCCTCCAATATACATGTGAAGGATGGGTTGGTTGGTTTGAATTTTCAGACTTAAATGTGATTCAATACAAGTCAATTCAGCCACTGTGTTTCGCGTATGGTCTAAAATAAAGCTGGTATCAATTTTATGCGGACAAGGCTTGAATTTTGTGAAATCGAACATGTGATTTTTCAATGGAATCAATATTCCAGTCGGTATCATCTCATTGTCAACATCAATCATTCGTTGAGAATCAATCATCAAATCATGACCTTCCAAGGAATGTTCATGACCTAATAAATTAAAATAACTGTGCTGGGTTAAATTCAAAACGGTATCCTCCGTGCTTTTCGCGATCATTTCGATTGAAATGGCATTTGATTCAAGAAGCGTGTATTTGACGTCAAGAGTAACGTCACCTGGATATCCACAATCTACTGAATGACTAGTATGTTGAAATGTAAGTGAAGGGTTTTCTGAGTTTTCACTGGAAAGAAGTGTGAAAATTGCAGCGCTGAATCCACCTCGGCCACCATGCAGATGATGTTCCCCATGATTTTTCTCCAGTTGAATTTCCTTTCCATCAAGAATCAATTGCCCATTTTTAATTCTACCCGCTACTCGTCCCACGATTGCACCGAAATAAGGGGAGGAGCCACTAGTAAAGGATTGTTCATAGTCTTCTGCAGATCCAAAGCCAAGTACCGCATCATGTTTATCTCCGTTAGCCAGTGGAACCGTGCATGATTGAATTGCAGCCCCGAAATTTATAATCGACAACTCCATGCCATGCTTGTTTCGCAGTGTATAAAGGGATATTTCCGTCCCATCTGACAACTGACCAAAGGATTTTTTGGAAAATAATAGATGGTCATCAGTCGCAAGAGAATGGGACATATACGGAAATATTGTAGCGTAAAAATAATGAAAGTATTGATGGAATTACTACTAACGATACGACTTGGGGGATTGATTTCACTTGCTGTGTAAAAACTAATTTCTACCTTTCGTAAGAACTGTTTATTGATGAAAAAGATTCTTTTGCTTCTGTTTATTTTGGTGGTTACACCCTGTGTCGCTCAACCAATACAGTCTTTGAAATGTATCTATCCAGCAACTAAAGTCATCGAATTTCCTTCAATCTACATGACGGTTGAAGGTCGGTTGGATGCCGTCGATAAGATACCAGCTACCTACAGATTGGACGGTGAAATAGGTAATTGCGCCATCGAATTGCATGGAAATTCAACCTTGCAAGCAGCGAAGAAAAGTTATGATTTTTCATTTCGAACGGTTGGCACAGTGCCCAGGAATGGAAAGTTTCCAGGATTGCCTTGGACTAAAGATCTTTTGTTTGTATCAAATTTCTACGACCCAAGCATGTTGCGAAATGTTCTTGCTTTTTCAACATGGGAAGCCTTAGGCCATCGAACGCCGGCATTTAATTTTTGTCATCTGTATATCAATGAGGTATATGAAGGAATGTATATGGTGGTAGAAAAGATTCGTTCAGTAGATCAATTGATAGATCAATCGAAATGGAAACCAACAAACACCCATTTGTCGCAACCTTTTTTCATGCGAATCGATTGGGAAAATGAAGGTGATGTTCCCGTTCCTGGGATGCGAGAATATCCTATTTATGCAGAGATACTCGATCCAAAGCCTTATCGTTCAATTCCTAATTACCACTCGATACAAGACTATTTGGAAGAGATGAATGAAGCCTTGAGTGGTAAAATTCAAATCCGTAAAGACAGTTTGCTATACTCTGATATTATTGATGTTCAATCCTTTGTAGATTATTTTCTATTGAACGAATGGGCTAAAAATCCAGATGCATATCGGTCAAGTGTCTATTTCTATACCTCCGAGGAAAGTAAAATAACCATGGGGCCGGTATGGGATTTTGATTTGGCTTTCGCAAATGCACTCAATCCTGAAGACGATGCTATTGAGGGTTGGATCTATCAAAAGAAATTGCCGGAATCTTCCATGAAAACGATGCCTACTTGGTGGTATAACTTGATGTGTGATTCAAAGTTTCGTGATTTGTGTATCAAGCGAATGGATCAGCTCGAAGTATGGTTGAATTCGGAGGAATTAAAGTCTTTGATTCACACCTATAGTGAAGGCATTGACGCGAAACTTTTGTGGGAAATAAAACGCTGGGGAAGGTCCACAGAATTTTCCAATATTGCTGGTCCATTGATCAAGTCAATTGATGAAGAGGTGCTGGAAATTCTTGATTTTCTCAGAAAACGATTGGTTTGGATGAAAGGTAATTTGTTGAATCAACCATGTCTTTCTCCGTTCGCTGTGATGGCGGAATATGAAGAATATACACCAATAATTCCCAATGAAAACGAACGAAGCTTTACCGTTGAGTTTGGGATGGATTTGAGTGGAGGAATGCGTCTACCGGGAAGTCGTTATCAATATTATTCAGGTTTCTCCTATACATTGTTAGATGACTTAGGTAATGAGCGAAGTTCGGGAGCGGTAAGCGGAACAAAAATGACCTTGTCCTATGAAGATTGGAAAAGTGGTTCTTACTATCTCATCGTTACCGAGAATGGACACAATTCTTTGTTGGCGACATCAGCACCCATTCTTACGCGGCAATTTATGTATAAATTGGTGGTTCCTTGAGTTGGTTGTGATGGGTAAATTTTCAATCATTTAACTCACGATCGAGCTTTGTCAAATAGTCATTGGCCTTGATTCTTATCTCATCTTTCTTTTCCTCGCTCCATTTGTCGAAGGTTGAGATTAACATTCCAAGTCTCGGATTCTGAAGAAAGAAGGCGCGATGAACATCCATAAAACGCCAAAATAAGGCGTCCCAGGTCGATTGCCATTCGCCTTTTGGATAGTCACTCATTTTCATCAAGTAATTGCTTCCGCTGATATAAGGTTTCGTTGACATGATACCACCATCGGCAAACTGACTCATGCCATAAACGTTTGGTACCATGACCCAATCGTACGCATCGATAAATAATTCCATGAACCAACGATACACTTCATCGGGATCAAACTCACACAGAAGCATGAAATTTCCGAGTACCATCAATCGTTCAATATGATGACAATAGCCTGTCTCAAGGACTTTTTTAATCGTTAGGTCAACAGGCTCGAT
>JBEIKR010000191.1:0-3927 GCA_040379705.1 Crocinitomicaceae bacterium | reverse complement strand
TGTCCGGCGAACGTAACAGGCAAAAAATTATCACCACGTAAAATTATGATGGACACGCGTGATCGTCTCGTGGAAGTGGGTGAGAACATGCGCAAGCACGGAAAAGACTACAATGACAACAAAAGTTTATTGGGCGATTATATTTCCGAAGAGGAAGTTTGGGCGTGTACCTCATGCAATGCATGTGTACAAGAATGTCCAGTGAACATCGATCCATTGTCCATCATCGTAGATTTGAGACGTTACCTAGTCATGGAAGAATCAAAGATGCCGACCGAGTTGACAGGTATGTTGACGAATATTGAAAACAATGGAGCGCCTTGGCAGTTCTCTCAAAACGACCGTTTGAATTGGGCGAACGAGGATTAGTAATTAACGTATTGAAAAGATAACACGATGGGATTGAATGTTCCAACAATGGCGGAAATGATGGCAAAAGGAGAAACTCCAGATGTACTGTTTTGGGTGGGGTGCTCCGGTAGCTTCGATGACCGCGCGAAGAAAATCACAAAGGCCTTGGTGAAGATTTTGAATCAATGCAACGTGAAATTCGCGGTATTGGGCACTGAAGAAAGCTGCTCCGGAGATCCTGCAAAGCGCGCTGGAAATGAATTTACGTTCCAGATGCAAGCGATGATGAACATTCAGGTATTGAATGGCTACGAGGTGAAACGCATTGTTACGGCGTGTCCACACTGCTTCAATACCTTGAAAAATGAATACCCAGAGCTCGGTGGTAATTACGAAGTGATTCACCACACGCAGTTGATTCAAGATTTAATCAATACAGGCAAACTTGCCTTGAAAGATGGCGGCATTTTCAAAGGAAAGAAAATCACTTTCCATGATCCATGCTACCTTGGACGTGCAAACGATGTGTACGATGCACCGCGCACCTTGATTGAAAAATTGGATGCGGAACTCATAGAGATGAAACGCTGCAAAACGACAGGTTTATGCTGTGGAGCAGGTGGAGCGCAAATGTTCAAGGAAGCAGAAAAAGGAAACAAGGAAATCAACGTGGAGCGCACAGAAGATGCTTTGGAGACAAGCGCATCGATTATCGCGACTGGATGTCCATTCTGCAATACCATGATGACTGATGGTGTGAAGAATTTTAATAAAGAAAATGAAATCCAAGTATTGGATGTCGCAGAACTTATCGCCAATGCTGCCGAATTATAAATCGATCCTTCCAGAATACAGTGACAACTGTCGGATTTGGCTCTATACGGCCAATCGGACAATTACGAGTGCAGAAGAACAAGAGATCTTGCCTGTATTAAACGACTTTGTATCCAAATGGGCGACACACGGAAAAGGCATGCGCGCTACGAGCACGATTATCGACCAGCGCTTTGTTGTGATCGTTTCTGACGAAGAGGTGACAGCTGCATCTGGATGTTCAATTGATTCTTCAGTTCGACTAATTAAATCCATTGGAAGTCAGTATAGTATCGATTTTTTCAACCGCCTAAAAGTGGTGGTTTTGAATGAAGGTGAGCAAGCTTTTGTTTCTATTCACAGCTTGTCGAAGTATCCAAATGCACTCGTTTATAATCCATTGATTCAGTCACTTGGTGAATTGAGAAACACTTGGCTTGAGCCAGTCACAAACAGCGCCTTACTTTCTGTTTGATTTCTTTTCTTTCGGATCAAAGCGAATGCCCCCAGCAAGTCGGATAGTATAAAACGTTTGATTGTACACCAATGAATTGTAGCGAATGGTTTTATTGTCAAAATCAGTAACAAGAAAGACAAAGAACTTCGGTTTTGAATAGCCTCCGATAAATCGAACATCAAAGCGCGGCTCTAAACCGGTAAATGATCTGTTTTCACCGTTAATTGTGTAATACTTTGTTTGTACCACCGCTCCCAAACCTGTCAAAATCGAAAATTGCCAATTTTTAATGCGGTTCACATACGCATACCCAGGAATCACCCCCATATCCACAGCGCCGAATTGTGATGCGGATAATTTTGTATTCAATGAATCTTCAAATTGTGAAGGGATTACTGAGTATGTTCCGTTGTTGACACCAAACACGTTAAAGGTATAGCGCAAATACCAAGTATGAACTTGCTGGTTGTAATGTCCCGTTCGTCCGCGCAGCGCTTCCATTTTAAAGTCCTTATTGTGGAAATACCAGACATTCATAGAAAAACTATTTGTTGAAGTAAGTCTTCTTATATCATTCGGCTTCAATTTATTAAGAGTATCATTCCATTTGTACGCATCTTTGATGGCATAACCTGTGAAGTTTCTGAAATCTACATCGACAAAGGTTCGTTTGATGGTAAAGTCTACACCTAGATTGATCGGAAGTGTATGCCCAAATCTTCCTGCTGAACGCATTTCGATGGGTAATGGAATTCCCAATCGAATGGAAAACCATTTGTAGCTGCCCCCAAGTCCAAGCACCGCTCTGAAGTTGTTCTTGTATTGTAATTTGTTTACTTGATCAGAAAATTCATACTTCAAGTTAAAAGGGGCAGCGGTATAGCCTAAGTCAGAGTAAAGGACGATTTTATCTTTGAATAATCGATACGGCAAGCTGTCATTCTCCATTTGGGAAAACGATAAGTGACTCAAAATGAGCAATAAAAATACAAACCGATAGTTAGTGAAGAATGCCTTCAAGACCAAGGATAAATGCATATTCTTTCGCAATTTCTTTTCGTTCTTGTGTTCGTCCAGAACCACCGCCATGACCTGCATCCATGTTGCAATCAAAAACAAGTGGATTCGCATCCGTTTTCATCTCGCGCAATTTAGCCACCCATTTCATTGGCTCCCAATACTGTACTTGTGAATCGTGGTATCCAGTAGTTACAAAGATCGCTGGATAATTCATCGCATGCACATTGTCGTAAGGGGAGTATTTCAGCATATACCAATAGTAATCAGCCTCATTCGGATTACCCCATTCTTCATATTCGCCTGTTGTCAATGGAATGCTAGTGTCCAACATAGTCGTCACCACATCAACAAATGGCACTTGAGAAATAACACCTTTCCACAGGTAAGGTGCCATGTTCAAAACTGCACCCATTAGCAATCCACCAGCACGTCCTCCTTGCGCATAGATTCTGGTTTTATCGCAATAGCCCGCTGTGCCAAGGTATTCAGCAGCGTTGATGAAATCGGTGAACGTGTTGATTTTCTTTAAAAATTTCCCGTCCTCATACCAATGTTCGCCCATGTACTTGCTCCCACGAATATGCGCCACCGCATAGACAAATCCACGGTCGAGCAGACTCAGGCGGGTTGCGCTGAACACATCCGGTAGGGTATAGCCATACGAACCGTAGCCATATAGTAAACACGGTGCTTTTGAAAGATCTGTTCCTTTCTTGTAGACAATCGAAACAGGAATTTTTGTTCCGTCATTGGCCAAGGCCCAAACGCGCTTAGATTCATAGTTGTCTGGTGTAAAGGATTTGTCCAAAAGTGTGCGTTGGAACCAAACAGTTTTCGTTCCATTTGCTAAATCATATTGATACACCGTTGCAGGTGTAGTGAGTGAATTGTAATTAAAAAAGAGCGTATTGGCTTCATAATCATCGTTCAATCCGAGTCCTGTAAAATAAGTTTCTTCATTGAAAAGAATGGTATTCGATTGATTTGAACGCAGGTCTGTGCTGATGATCTTCCGAAGACCATTAGTGCGTACTTCGTTAACCATATAATTCTTCAAGACCAGCAATCCTTCCAACAAAACATCCGTAGAGTGGGCAGTAATGACTTTGCAATCATCTATGGTTTTCGGAGTTCCAGGACTAAAGACAACTTTTCGGTTCTTCGCATCCTTGTTCGTTAAGATATAAAATCCCGATTCGTGGTGATCGACTTCATACAAATGGTCCTTCTCGCGCTTCAAGAATGTTTTCGGAGAATCTGTAGGAGTACTTGCATCAATCAATTGC
>JBEIKR010000190.1:0-4029 GCA_040379705.1 Crocinitomicaceae bacterium | reverse complement strand
TCGCGGGTGTCAACACACCCGTTGCAACATTGGCGTCGTTTGCTGTTGAGTTAAAATTCCATGAGGCTACAATCGATTGTGCAGAGACATTCAGACCAAATAGACAACATGAAAGAATCCATATTTTTTTCATCTTCCTAATTTTTGTGTAAAAGTCATATGTGCACGTGAATTGCATTTAAACCTAATTTTAATTCAAAAATTCTCGAATTAATTTATTTCAAACTCTTTGTTTCATTTAAGTGAACACATTAATTTTTTAAGAATTAGGAACAATGTTTTTCTTACCTTGTTATCCTTTATATGACAACAGAACCCATCATACGTGTTGAACATCTCGCCAAACGCTTCGGTACATTCGAAGCCGTGAAGGATGTTTCATTCACTGTCAACCGAGGAGATGTCTTTGGCTTTCTCGGCCCAAATGGTGCAGGAAAAAGCACCACCATTCGTTGTTTACTTTCACTCATTCGTCCGGATGCAGGTAAGGTTGAACTCTTTGGCAAGTCCTATGCGAACGAACGATCTGCCATCTTGGCGAACATCGGAAGTATCATCGAAAAGCCAGATTTCTACAGGTACCTTTCCGCGGAAAAAAACCTGGAGATCTTTGCACGCATTTCGGGTGCTAATGTGGGAAAAAAAGACATTGCCGAAATGCTTGACTTTGTTGGTCTCGGAGATCGTGGAAAACATAAAGTAAAGGGATTCTCTCATGGGATGAAACAACGATTGGGTATCGCTCAAACCTTGTTGCATCAACCAGAGCTCATCATCTTGGATGAACCTACCACAGGGCTTGATCCGCAGGGAATCGTTGAAATTAGAAACCTCATCTTGCGTTTACGCACAGAGCAAAATAAAACGGTCGTACTGTCATCACATCAGCTGTCCGAAATTGAGTTGATTGCAAACAGAATGGTCATCATCAATAAGGGAAAAACTATTGTTGAGGGTGCCGTTCAAGACTTACTAGATGCCAATGACCTTCAAGTGCGTATAGAAACAAACGATGCGAATGCTGCAAAAGAGGTAATTCTATCTGCCTTCCCAATCACCTTGATTACACAAATAAATCAGCGCGAGTTAGAGTTCCCTGTCCACAAGAACCAAGTACACCTCATCAATCAACTTTTGGTCAACGCTGGAATTGAAGTTCATGCGATTGAACCGAAGCGAAAACTTGAGGATTATTTCATGAATATAATTTCATCCGAACATGTTGCTTAAAAATACTTGGAACGAATTCATCAAAATCCTGTCGAAACCTCGATCGTATCTCGGTGTGGGTGCATTGACCTTGCTCATTGCCATCATCATTTTCGCGATGAAAGCCGACGGGAAATCCATCATTTCCTTTGTCACTGCCTCATTTGAACAGACTTTAACATTCAACGGACATATATTAAATGGCTATCTCATAGCATTCATTATTCTGCAGATGCTCATCGTGCACGTGCCTTTGCTCGTTGCCTTGGTGACAGGCGATTTAATTGCTGGAGAAGCTGCGATGGGTACGATTCGAATGTTGGCAACGAAACCAATTTCAAGAACGAATATCGTCCTCTCGAAGTTTATCGCAGGAGCCGCCTATACCCTATTCATTATTCTTTGGATGGGATTTTTGGCGCTTTTTGTTTCCACCGCAATCTTTGGTACTGGGGATGTGATTGTGCTCAACTCGGATGGATTGGTGATTCTTCCTGAAGCGGATGTCTTGTGGCGCTTTGGCGCAGGATTTTGTGTAGCCTTTTTGTCCCTACTCACCGTATCATCCTTGTCGATTTGTCTTTCTGCATTCGCTGAAAATTCCATTGGCCCTATCGTGGCAACCATGGCGATCATTATTCTGTTTACCATCATTGGTAGCTTGGATGTCACCGTATTTGATTCCATTAAACCGTATTTATTTACCACCCACATGGCATCATGGCGCAGTTTTTTCGAGGATCCAGTTCCTTGGTCAGCCATCCGTGAATCTGTGATTATTTTGGTCGTTCACAACATCGTGCTCGTTACTGTGGCTGTGATCCGATTCAATAAAAAAGACATTACATCATGAGAAAAATTGCTCAACTCTTCTTGCTTTTGGCACTCCCACTTTTTACAGGTGCGCAAACGGCCGATGACGTCGTTTCAAAAGTTCTGACGAAACTGAATTCCGTAAAAGATTATAAAGTGTCAGCAACAATTAAAGCAAACATTCCGATGATCAAGATTTTACCGAACGAGGCTACAATTTACTTCAAGCAGAAGGATAAGTTTAAGGTGGAATCAAAAGGAATTACAATTCTACCGAAGCAAGGATTCACCGATATCAACAATTTCCTGGCGAAGAAAGATTACATCGCTGTGATCAACGATACCGTGACTACTGGAGGTGTAAAAACTTATTTGATTTCAGTGATTCCGAATTCAGCTGGTGGCGAAATGATCCTGGCGAAGTTGTGGATTGATCCAGAACGTTCGGTAATTATGAAGTCACAGATAACCACGAAGAGCAACGGAACCGTAACAACGAGTTACACTTATGGCGATCAAGTGAAATATGGTTTGCCGAGTAAGATGGTTTTTGAGATTGATATTAAGAAATTCAAATTGCCGAAAAGTGTGGCTGCCGATATCAATAAATCAAGCGCTGAAAAAAAGAAAAAGGCAGGCAACAAAGGAACCATTACGATTACTCTGACAGATTACGCTGTCAACAAAGGATTGAGCGATTCGATATTCAAATAGAGTTCAAGGGCTAAAACCAATTAGAAGATGCCTTGATCTTCAAACCAGGACTCCAGTACAATCCAATCGACCATTTGGCCGTACATCAGTGTTTTGTTTGGTATCATTGGAGTTCCATTGCAAATATCATCGATATATAGAATCGAAGAGCGCATCGTTTCCTCCCAGTTCCATGCTGGTGGATTCACTTTTAACGGAGTATGTGATGCAATAGGAAGGACGATATGACTATGTTGGTCAAAAAATCGGTACGCTTCTTCCAAACTTCCGTCATTGAGGTCAGCCCGATAGGTATTGAGAATAATGGTATGACCTGCATCTTGCAATCGTCGAATGACCTCTAAGCTTCGTGGATTTAGTGATCCTATGGCCGGATAGGCATGTTCAACAACGGTTCCGTCAAAGTCTAGGTAAATGGTCATATGCGCAGGTTTTTTCAAAGATACGTTGTGCAGGGCAATACCCATTCTGGAAAAATCAAAAAAATTAGACTCGAGCTGTTACTTTTAAGTGAACCTGAAGTTATAGGCAAAACATCAAGAGTTCCACTGCGTGTGGATGCCAACCGACCTGACGAGGAACGGTGGACAAGCGATGTGAGGCGAGGCCTAAAACACTACGGAATCCCGAGCAACATACTCTTGATGAAATGTTTAACCTCTTAAATTTTTTCATCATGAAAAAGATCCTTTTTTCAGCGCTGCTCCTTTTTGCAGCAAAAAGTTATGCGCAAGTAGGCGTAACAACGCTTCGTCCAAAAGAACCCGTACCCATTGGTCAGTGGCACAATGTCGATGCGAAATGGGGTAAAAACAGAGTGTTTTTCTATGATCTTAAGGCGAACTCCGATTCAATCCTCCGCCAACTTCTCGCCCCTTGGGACCTTACCATTGCGAATGGTGAAAAAGATGAGGCTGGCGACTTATTTTGGTTTGTTGACAACGCAAACGGTTATTCAGCAACTATTTTCCGCATCGACGAGGGCGAATATGTGACCTTACAAATCATTTCTGAACCTTACGAGAGACCAAACGAAGCGACAACACCAAAAACAAAATAGCCATGAGAGATTTATTTGCACGCTATGGTGGACATGGGTTCATCATTGGTAAAGGTCGCGCAAGTGCGCTAAACTTGCCAGAAGATCAATCCCTTGACAATATGCTTGATCATCATTCCGTAGAGATCATCCCGAATCTCTATTACATATCATCCTACACATTGCGCCCTGAATTCATGGGCGCAATGCCAGAACTACCAGATAACATGATCAAACTAGGAACGGCCACGCAC
>JBEIKR010000189.1:0-4045 GCA_040379705.1 Crocinitomicaceae bacterium | reverse complement strand
AGGTAACGCAAGACCTCATCCACGAGAATTTTCAACTGGGTGCGATCGGCAAATTCAACATCCTCCTCAGCGAAATCGAGTTCGAGTTCGATCAGCGAGGCAAAATGAATGAGTTTTTCACGCAATGCTTTCAGTTCAGAGGAGAACGATCCGCGCATTTGATTGAGTGCGATGTCGTGGGCATTTTTCGACTGCGCTGCGATGAGATCCGCAACGGCCTCAGCCTGTGATAAGTCCATCTTGCCATTCATAAATGCACGCATGGTGAATTCTCCTGGTGTGGCTAAACGACAGCCACTATGCAGCAAGGTATCGAGAATTTGCTGTTGGATGTAGGGCGAACCATGGCAAGAAATTTCCACAGATTCTTCACCGGTGAAACTCTTTCCTTCATGAAAAATAGAAACTAAGACCTCATCGATTAAGTCACCAGATGGTGAACGAAAAGTTCCGAAATGGATGGTATGTGAATCCTTTGACGCAAGATCTTTCGAAAAGCAAAGTGACACATTGGCCAATGCATCTTTACCCGATACACGGATGATGGATATCGCCCCTGCCCCGTTTCCGGTGGCTATTGCACAGATGGTGTCCTTGGAATTTCGCATGGCGTAAAGGTAAAAAAGAAAGGGGGAGAACTTGTGTCTCACTACAAGATCATTTTCACTTATCTAGATTTAAGGGATACCTTTCTAGCTCGGTTTTTATCTTTTAATTCATGTTTTTTGAGTTACACCCCATTTCAAAGGTTATGTTTAAGTTAACATTTTAGGTTGTAAAACCTGTGATTGAAACGATTGTTTACATTTGTCCAAAATCAATAAAATGGCATCAATTTTAAAATTCTTTTTACCCAAAGATCGCGTGTTTTACACGTTATTTGAAAACGCTAGTGGCAACCTAGAAAAAATTGCACACAAACTTGTATTGGTAGTAAATGAGCCAGATTACAACAAGCGCGCTGCGATCATCAAGGAAATGGAAGACCTTGAACACCAAAATGATTTGTTAACACACAATATATTCCTTGAACTAGGAAAAAATTTCATCACGCCATTCGACCGTGAGGATATCCATAGCCTTGCTTCGGCGTTGGATGATATCGCTGACTACATTTACGCGGCAGGGAAAAAAATCAACTTCTACAAAATTGATCCAACTATTGATTCAGGCATTCAAAAAACAGCGGATGCTATTCAAGAGGCAGTCTTAGCGGTAAATCAAGCAGTAATCGAATTGCGCAACTTGAAGAACACACAAAAAATTGTTGAATGTGTGATTAAAATCAACAGCATCGAAAACAAAGCAGATGATTTGTTCGATTTGAGTATCGAGAAATTGTTTGATTCGGATGTAGACGCAAAAGAATTGATTAAGAAACGTGAGATTTACCAAGTGATGGAAACAGTTACAGACAAGTGTGAAGATGCTGGAAATGTAATTGAATCAATCGTTGTGAAATACGCTTAATTTCTAAGAATAAACTCACTTTAACTAAACAAGTATGTTTACTTTATTGGTTGTCGTTATTATTATTGCGCTTCTGTTTGACTTGGTGAATGGTTTTCACGATGCGGCGAACTCCATTGCCACGGTGGTATCAACAAAAGTACTAACACCATTTCAGGCAGTTGTTTGGGCAGCAACTTTCAACGTCATTGCCTTTTGGGTTTTCGATATGAGCGTAGGAAACACGGTGGCAAAAACCGTTGACAGCAGCGCAATAAACTTATGGGTAATTCTCGCTGGACTAATGGCCGCCACTTTCTGGAACCTGTTGACTTGGTGGTTTGGGATTCCCTCTTCTTCTTCGCATACACTTATTGGTGGATTTGCTGGGGCCGCAGTTGCTCACGCTGGACTAGGAGTTATTGAATTATCAGAAATCTTAAAAGTTGTCGCTTTCATTTTCTTGGCGCCTATTATTGGTGGGGTTATTGCCTTTGTCATTGCACTTGTAACCATCAGCCGATCGTTTTTTTACAAAATGTTGATGATCCTTTTGCTATCAGGCGGAACCTTCTACGGCATGTTGTACATGATTGACTACATGGATATGAAGCCGATCATGATGTACATTACACTCGGAATGATTGGGGTTTTCATCTTGGTGTATATCTGGTTTGAAATCAAGTATGGAAGAAAACCCTCTGCTGTGAAAGAATCGATGATGCACAAACGCCTTCAGTTGCTTTCATCTGCAGCGTTTTCATTAGGTCACGGTGGAGCGGATTCTCAAAAAGTAATGGGGATTATCTGCGCAGCGTTGATGGTTTACGGAAACTACGCACGAGATGAGAAGATATCTGTGCACAAAGAACTTCAAGTCACTGAGACAATTCAAATTGAATTCAAAACAGAGGATGGTAAGAAAGAGAAGTTTAAACCTGAATTAGAAAATGGGGATAAACTCTTGGTGTATACACGCGGTGAGAAAGTATTTGAGGCTTCCAATGACTCATTGATTTTCGATGATAAAACATTGAACACCAACTACCAGCACGCTGAACTTTTCGAAGAACACATCGATCCAGAAACGGCTGAATTGTTGAAAGATCACAAGTTAAAATCTAAAGTACACTCCGATACGATGCCATCGTGGATTTCCTTTAGCTGTTACTTGATGATTGGGCTAGGAACAATGATGGGTGGATGGAAGATTGTAAAGACAATGGGAACGAAAATCACGAAAGTGACGCCATTGGAAGGTGTATGTGCAGAAACAGCTGGTGCCTTGACACTCTTTACGGTATCTAACTTGGGTATTCCAGTTTCTACAACACACACCATCACTGGTTCTATCATCGGTGTAGGTGCAACGAAACGACTAAGCGCAGTTCGTTGGGGTGTAACAATTAACCTTCTTTGGGCATGGATTCTTACTATTCCAGTAAGTGCTGGTCTTGCAGCTATATTCTACTACATCATCATGATGTTCCAATAACATAATTTAGATTTTGATGCCTTCGGCAATTTGTTGCTTAAGCAATTCAAAATGAAATACTAGGGGGGATGAGTGATCATCCCCTTTTTTGATTCTTCTCCAACAAAACAGAGTGGGGGTTTGGGTGTGAGAGCGAGTGAAAACAGAGTAATAATGAACCGCTCTCACTTTTCACTCTCACTCTGTTTTAGGGGGGGAATTACTAATTTTACATTATTCATTTTTAATTTTTAACCCCTCTTCCATGTCCTCTATCCTCCGTTTCATCCCCCTTGGCTTTCAATGGGAAACACGCGATCCATTTCTTTTTTGTGTGCACCACGAAGACCATTATCCAAAGGGAAATGGAAAATTCGGTCCTGCCGCATCGTTAGCAGGAAGACATATAGGTCAAGATTTTATTGTGAAAGACGGTTGGAGAATGTATCATGGTCAAACAATTCCGGGATTTCCCGGTCATCCACACCGGGGATTTGAAACAATCACTATAGTTCAAAAGGGCTTGGTTGATCATGCCGATTCAACAGGTGCAGCAGGTCGTTACGGCAATGGGGATGTTCAATGGATGACTGCTGGAAAAGGTGTTCAACATTCGGAAATGTTTCCCCTATTGAATGAAGATGGCGATAATCCGGTTGAATTGTTTCAGATTTGGCTGAATCTACCGAGAAAAAGCAAAATGGTAGAACCACATTTCAAGATGTTTTGGAATGAAGATATTCCACGCTACACAAAGTCTGATGAGAAGAATAATCTAACTCATATTGAGATCCTTGTTGGTCAATTCGACGGAAAAAAAGCGCAAGACTCACCTCCAGATTCATGGGCGGCCAATACTGAGAATTATGTTGCCGTGATTAATTTACAGCTTGATCCAAACGCAACATTTACCATTCCACCTGCAATTTCTGGTATTCACCGTACCTTGTACTTCTACAAAGGCGACGATCTACGCATTGATGGCGAGGCATTTCCAGAATACCATGGAGCCGCGGTTGATCCTGATGTTGAGATAATCCTTCAAAATGGTGGTGAGCAATCCAAAGTACTCATCCTTCAAGGTCGACCGATTAACGAGCCTGTTGTTCAACATGGACCCTT
>JBEIKR010000188.1:0-4053 GCA_040379705.1 Crocinitomicaceae bacterium | reverse complement strand
TCAACCAGCTCTTTGCCGGAAGTATCTTTACCATCCCAGTTATTTTGGTAATTCGCTGAGGAGAAAACCACATTTCCCCAACGATTGAGAATGATCACTTCTGTGTTTTCAGGTAAATTAGCGATCTCAAACACATCATTCGTTCCATCTCCATTTGGCGTAATGACATTAGGGAATTCGAAGTCGTACACCAGTATTGGTGGTGGTGGCGGAGGTGGCTGCGGACAATCCACGATCGTCAGTATGCGTTCGATGGTGTCACTATAGCATTCAAATTCGACAATGGCAGTGATTGTATAGTTGCCTACTGAGGAAAATTGATGTGTTGGATTGACAGATGTTGATGTGTTGTTTGCCCCTGAGCTCGGGTCACCGAAATTCCAGCTGATCTGGTTTACAGGTGACGATGTTGCGACCGAAAATTCAATAGTACTCTGCAAACACGTATCAGGAAGTAACGTAATGGGTGGACTCGGGAAATTGCGTTCGTGCACACGTGCAGGAAGTCCCAGCAAACACGTTCCGCTTAGCGTAATAGCATTACTCGCGTAATCGCAAAAGGAGCTGTTAGGTGAATTAATAACATCCAGCACATTACTTCCTCCAATTGCCACATATAATTTCCCGTCTATCGCTTCCTCGATCTGAAAGGTAGGAGAAGCAGGTGTAGCGATCAAGGTATTAGAAGTTGCAATTGAAAGAGAATCGTATGCGTTCAGATTCAGTTGATAAACTGAAATATTGTTGGTGTAATAGAACATATTGCCATCCGGGGAGAAGCTGCAGCCGTATTTTCGTATCGGTGAACCGGGAGTATTATCGAAAACCTCTACGGTAATTGGATCGAATAGCTGACCTGTTGCCTGATCAAACGAATAAAAATCGATGAATCTGCTGTCGTCAATTGGCATACCAATGCGATTTCCTGCGTTGTTAGCTTTCATAGACCCATAAAAAGGCATACGAGAGTCGAAATTAGAATTAGTTCCTAATAACACTGTTCCGACATTGCTTGTTATAGGGTTTGGGTTTACACCACATCCGTCCACCTTGTAGGCTAAGAACTGATTGCTTTCTTTTTTGTGAACGATTACCCAATAGCCCCGAATAGCTTCGCTCCTCACTACAGTCATTTTTTCAGATAGAAAATCGGTTAGAAATACATTCTTTTGAAGGGGATCCACGTCGCCCAACCCGCCGTTCTGAGTCATATCAATAACCGTGTATCGTAATCCGTTATCAAGTTGCGGAATATCATACTCCAGGTCGTCCATCGTGAAAATGTAATACTTTGTTGGATCTTCAGGAAATGGTACAATGAGTGGCCCCTGAGTACAGGAAAGAAAAGCACCCCCAAACAGGTTGAACCCGTTGGGCATTGTCTGGTTGTTGATGTTCCATACCGACTGACCATCGGTGTAAAAAAGCAGTTGCCCTGTGCCTGCGTCCGAAACAGTTGCACATTGCTCATTGCTGTAAATAGCGGAAGGGGTCATCCCATTGGGCGGTGTTGCAGAAAAATCAACACGTGCATTGTAGCCGAAAGTCCAATGATTGTTTTGTAGCTGAGCATTGCAAGCGAATTGCAGGAGCATGAATCCAACCAAAAGGTAGAAAAACATTTTATTAGCGCTGTACATAGTTTAAATCATTTTATTAAAGTTACAAATCCATGACAGACAATTCCCGTCTGAGTGTAAATGAATTGAAATTTGTTGCAGACACCTATGTTAAAGAATAGGTTATTCACTCCACAATTTGGTGGATTGTGGTAGTAATGGGGCGGGGTCTGGGCATTACATACATTGATTAGGCCTGTCAATAGAAACACAAAAAGACCCTTATAATAGGCATACTTATTTGAAAAACAACTCACTATTCGCTTAAAATAGAATCGGTTTAACAATTCATTATTTCCGTATATGCTCATTCTTTAATCACCTTGAATGTCCGTTTCATATTTTCACCTATGCTCAACATATAAATTCCATCGGATAAATTGTTCAAGGAAATGCTTGTATTTTCAGCGTTTAATTGACCACGTAAAACAACTTTTCCTCTGTTGTCATAAATTGAATAACTCATTCCCAATAATTCAGTATCTGCTTTTACTTGGATACTACTTGTTGCAGGATTAGGGAAAATAGAGTAGGGTTGCTCCGATATCTCTGGAACCCCTGTAAATGAGAGGCTAACATTGATAGTAATGGTACTGTCGCAACCTGCTGCGTTTGGAATTACCTGTGTGTATTGTCCATTTTGAGTGTACCAAATCCCATTCACATTCACAGAATCAAGGCCTGTTTCATTAAGGGTAGCCGAAGAATTTTGATTTACTGTCACCGATACAGTATCTGTTCCAGAGCAGCCATTTGTTGATAATGCGGTAAGCACATAATCTTGGCTATTAGTCGTTACAAATGGTGTGTTATTATTTATTCCACCACTCCAGTTGTAATTAGACCCTCCCGAGCCAGATAAAGTTACCTGATCCCCCTGGCAAACTGTAAGATCATTTCCGGCATTTATTCCAGTACTGGAATTTAATTGTGAGCTATATAAATCTTGGATCTCACAAGCTGTTAAGGCTCGGTTCCAAATGCCGATATCATCAAGGTTACCATTAAATGGATGCCAACCGTCTACTGGTCGTCCTCCAAATCTTACTGGCAAAGTATTGTTTGTTAAACCACCACTAATTGCCATGCTCTGAACAAGATTACCGTTTAAATACATTTTTGCAGAATCATTATCGTGCGTATAAACAAAATGAGACCATGTATTCGTTAACAAACTAGCATCTTCAAAAGTTAAGATAGAATTTACGCCATTGATCGTCCAGCAAGCCTGCATTTTATTAATCGTACCTGAATAAGGAGCTTCTATATTCACCTCAAAAGAGTTTCCCCAGCCTCCCCATTCACGTTTACTGACAATTAGTCTTTTCCAACTGGTGGTATTAACTCCATAATCAATCGCGTTATACCATGCCGAAATTGTTACATTGGAAACATTAAATGATGCGTTATGCGGAACATCTATATAATTGGCAGAAGTACCATTAAAACTATAAGCATTGTTTGGATTACCAAATCTGTCTGCCGTTAATGTTGCCCCAGTTACAGTTCCATTGTTGGCATTTACACTTGAATCATTGGCATTTCCGTTAAAGGGCCACCAACCAACTAATCCATTTGTAGGAACATAATTCGGCACCTGAGCTGTCGCCGAAACGGCTACGATTGACAGTGCGACCAATAGTGAACTTCTCTTTTTCATATTACTTTATTAATTTTTAAAAATTCTGTAAACCTGTTCTGTCTCACCTATAGTGATCAGAAAATAAATTCCACTTAACAATTCATGGCAGTCAATTACTGTGTTTTCGGATAATAGTTTTCCATAAAGCACCATTTTCCCCATGTTATCAGTGATCCAATAGTTGGTACCCACAAGCTTAGGATTGATTCCTATGTTCAATTCTTCTCCCACGACAGTTGGATAGACAATGATTCCCTTTTCAGTCAGATCGTCATTAATAGATGCCTGCACGTCTCCCCGATAGGCTCGAATATCATTTCCTACACCACAAATAACCAGTGTTCCGTCCCAACCGATGAGCGGACCACCGATATACACATTTGTAATGGTTGTTTGCCAGCGCAGCGTTAGATCGGCATTGAACGAGAAAAAAGCCCCATCTGAAAAACCACCATTGGTTACATTGACAATGCCAGCAGCATCAATACTCATTCTTGGATAAGACGCATTTCCGTACAATATAACTTGTGAGCTGTCTGTAGTAGTTCCGTTTATAGGATCAATTCTGATCACTTTCCCGCTGCGACTGTAGGAGTATACCGATCCGTCCGGCCCGATCCCAGAGGATGAAAAAGGAATGTAATGAATGGGGATACTCCAGTTTTTTGTAAATCCGGAGCCGTTGTCAGTGAAAGAATACAGTGAATCTGTTATCGGATTATTTTGAGATCTTGGGAGGTAAATTGTGCCGTCATTTCCTGAAAATAGTGCTTGCTGCTGAACAAGTCCGTT
>JBEIKR010000187.1:0-4080 GCA_040379705.1 Crocinitomicaceae bacterium | reverse complement strand
GTTTCCAATTTTGCCTGATCAACTGCACTTAACTTGTATTTGGTTGGATTCTTCTCCACGTCAGAAACGGGCAATGCGTAATAGCCGCGGGGCGATCCGCCTAAATAACACCAAAAGGGCATGTATCCCCACGATTGAAATGAAACTTTTCCTTGGCTGACTTTCAACAGAAGTTCTACACCTATTCCACCATCTTTGAATCGTTCGCGTTGGTTACTGATGAAATTTCCTAAACTGTAGACTACGGGGATTTGCTTGTTCGGATACTTTTTAGATGATATGAATTTCATGGGTTCAACCACGTGTGGATGCATTCCTATGATAGCGTCTACGCCTTGGTCAGCCAACCACATGGCCCATTTTTTCTGCTCATCACTTTCCGTGCGTTGGTATTCATTTCCCCAATGCATGGTAGCAATGATATACTGCGCCCCTGCATTCTTGGCTTTTTGAATGTCTTTCTTTATGATTAGGCTATCCATCATATTAACCACATTGGGATGCACAACTTGCAGACCATTGGTACCATAAGTTGCGTTCAATAAGGCAATTTTGACTCCTTTCAATTCAAGCATATACGGATATGTTTTTTCTCTTGATAATGTGTCTGAAAAAGTGCCGGTATGTGGAATTTTGAGTGAGTCAAGTATTAAAAGTGTGCGCTCCAATCCTGCCTTGCCTCTATCTTGAGAATGATTGTTGGCTGTAATTATAAAATCAAAACCAGCGGCCTGAATACCCGCCGCATAGGCATCCGGTGAACTGAACTGGGGATACCCCTTATAAGGCCTTCCTCCCAAGGTTACTTCCAAATTACCAATGGCACAGTCATAATTTTCTAAAATGGGAGATAGATATTGAAACCAATGTCCATATTCATATTTACCTGCAGTCTCATTCCATGCGGCTTTGATCATGGGGTCATGCCCCATTAAATCTCCAACAAAAAACAAACGGACCTCTGAAGTAGTTGTGTCTGTTTTTAATGCAATACCTTCTGGAATATCGCTAGCTTGGGTGTTTTTAGATTGATACACACTTCCGAAAATGGCAATAAGAATGAGCGTTGAAAGAATTCCTGATTTTAATGTGGATTGAGATTTTTGCATGAAACAAAGATATCTTTGCTCCATGTGGAAATCAAACACATCCCCGTCTATTCGCGCACAACAGGTTGTTCAAAAAGGCATTGCAGTGAACATTGTGTTGTCTTTAATCAAATTTGCTGGTGGATTCTGGGGAAACTCGTTCGCATTGATAGCCGATGCAATTGAGAGTTGGGTTGATTTCGCCTCTTCGTTTGCTGTATGGATTGGTTTAAAAACGGCGTCCATTCCCCCCGACAAAAATCATCCTTATGGTCACGGTAAGGCCGAACCCTTATCTGCACTTGTGGTTAGTGTGGTTATGATAGGTGCTGCTATTTTTATCACGAACTCTTCCATTCATTACATTCTTACTCCTCACGAATCGCCTCGAACTTGGACATTATTTATTGTTGGTTTTGTGATTTTTAGCAAAGAACTGATGTATCGTTGGTTTAAGTCGGAATCAACCCATACCAAGAGTATGGCCCTTCTTGCGGAAGCTAAGCATCATAGGTCTGATGCACTCACATCGCTTGCTGCAGGAATAGGAATTATCATTGCTCTTTTCACCAACAACAACTATCCGGCAGCTGATGACTGGGCTTCGCTAATAGCTGCTGCACTCATTTTAAATCAAGCGATAAAAACAGGGAAAATGGCCTTATCTGAATTGATGGACGAAGCCCAACCCGATGAAGTCATTCAACAGATAGAGGCTACGGCTAAAACTGTAGACGGCGTTCTTTCAATACCCATGTGCATTGTTCGCAAAATGGGATTTGAGTGGTTTGTAGACATACACATTGGTGTCAACGGACAATTATCAGTAGAGAAAGGCCACGACATTGCGGAAGAAGTAGAACGCATTATTAAGGAGAGTTATCCTCAAGTGTATGACGTTCTCACTCACATTGAGCCTGTGAGCAATTGAATAATGCCTTGCGTTGAAGATTCAAATTGTTCACCTGTTTGCATGTTTTTAACCTGCCAAGCTTGTTTCACTAATTCGTCTTCCCCAATAACAATGACGAATTCAGCCCCTAGGTCATGGGCATACTTCATTTGTTTTTTAATTTTTGCATCTTCCGGGTAAAAGACAGCCTGAATCTCATTTGATCTTAATTCATGACATAGATTGAAGGCAGCAAATTGAGTTTCACCCCCGAAATGAACAATTGCAACGCGTGCGCCGCTGTCAATTCCTGAGGGAAATAGATTCAACTCATTCATGACTTCATAAATGCGATCTGCTCCGAAAGAAATTCCAACACCAGAGACATTGGGTAAACCGAAGACTCCTGTGAGGTTGTCATATCTTCCACCACCACAAATGCTTCCCATTTGAACATCAAGTGCTTTGACTTCGAAAATTGCTCCGGTATAATAGTTTAATCCTCTTGCTAATGTGAGATCAAATGAAAGTATGGCCTTTGATATGCGACCTTTCAGATTTTCAAAAAGAAATGTGAGTTCTTCAATACCTTTCATTCCTGTCTCTGAGTCCTTCAGTTCATTTGATAAAAATTGCAATTGCGATTCCGTGTCTGAACATGTTGCAAAATCCGTTAAAATGCGTGTTACTTCGCTTGATATTCCCAATTCAGCAAGTTCTTTTTGAACAGCCTCCATTCCAATTTTATCAAGCTTATCCAACACAACGGTCAATGCTGTAAACTGATTTGTACATTGAGTTACTTCAGCTAAACCAAACAACACCTTTCGGTTGTTTATTTTAATCTCAAATTTTGGAATATTTAATTTGGAAAGTACCTGATCAAAGAGCTGAATTAACTCAATTTCAGACCACAAACTTTCTGTACCAACCACATCAGCATCACATTGATAAAATTCTCTAAACCGCCCCTTTTGTGGTCGATCGGCGCGCCAAACGGGTTGAATTTGATACCGTCTAAAAGGAAATGACAAATCATTTCTATTCATAGCTACAAAACGAGCGAAGGGAACTGTTAAATCATACCTCAAGGCTCGATCACAAATTTCAAATGACAGTTTTCGGGAATCAGAAAGTTTTTCTGAAGCAACATCCTTTAAAAAATCGCCATTATTCAAAATTTTAAAAATCAACTGATCTCCTTCATCGCCGTACTTACCCGTCAATGTAGAAAGATTTTCCATGGAAGGAGTTTCTAAGGGTTGAAATCCGAATTTTTCAAAAGCTTCCCTTATGATTCCAAAAATGTAATTCCGCCTTCTCATCACCTCTGGCGAGAAATCACGTGTACCTTTCGGTATTCCAACTTGTTGACTCATGGTGCAAAGAAACGTCAAGTTCAGAAGTGAAACAATAATTCGGAACGAATGAAGTTAACCTATCTTTGTTGAGATGATAAAAAAGGCCGTTATTCTATTTTGTCTTGCCCTGTTAGGTTTTACTTTCAGGGTATCGTCTCAAATTAATTTGCCTAAGGTGGTTCAGGTCACAGGCGTTGTTCTCATTAGTGATTCGCTTTACCCCGCCTCATTTGTAAGTATTTATAGAAGCAGAGACAAACGTGGTACATACTCGAATAAAGAAGGATATTTCACATTGCCTGTGATTGCTGGAGATACCTTATTGTTTACATGCGCTGGTTTGGAAGACTCTTATTTCATTATTCCGAAAGAAACTGCTGATGACAAATTATCCATGGTACAAATCATGAATGTTTCTCCGTTTGAACTTCCCACTGCATACATACTTCCCTACCCTGCCAAGAATAGATTGCGAGCAGAAGTTTTGGCTCTAGATTTACCCGGAGATTATTATGTTAGTTGGAAAAGGGAATCGAACAGCATGTCGAATTACGACGGAAGTATTGATTTTTCAAAAGAATCTTATCAAAGTGCTTCATTACAAATGCAGCGCAGGTATTCAGGAGGTTTGTATACAGGTGGAAATTTACTCGATGCCGATTCTTGGAAGAAATTTATTAAAACACTGAATGACTAGCGAAGTTGCATGAATCCGTTTTCAAAATTTACCATTCTTCTT
>JBEIKR010000186.1:0-4093 GCA_040379705.1 Crocinitomicaceae bacterium | reverse complement strand
GCTGTGGTCTTGTAAAAACGTCGTTGTCTTTACCAATTTCCCGCTTTGATAATATGAAATTTCCTTAGGACCACTCGGGCCAATATTCAAAGTAAAATCAACTTGCGTACCAATGAAAGTCTTCGATATTCCATTTAGTTGCCCATTAGAAAATGTGAGTTCCTCATTTGTAATTCCGCGCAGAGATTGATATTCAGATCCGCGATAATTATAACTAGACCTGCCAATTAATGCATTACGCTCCGACATGTTCTCAAAATAATATGGTAAATAGCCCACGTTAAAAAGCTTCAATAGACCGGTTCCATTCTTAGTGTTGCTTAATACCGTAAATATCGGATTCAATGTTGGGTCCACTTCATTCAACCCGGGAAAGTCTATATTTATTTTTGTAATAAATTCTTTCTGTTTGACTTCTGAGCCCACTTCTTTCAATTGCGCAAACAATAAATCACAGATCTTACTCTGATATGCACGTGTCTGATCTAAACTATTCAAGTAATCCGAAGATATTTCAGATTTAATTCTTACATATGACTTCCAAAGGTTCGAATAATATTCATATGTTTTCTTAGTGTCCTTCAATACATTTTCTTTTATTATCTGTGCGTCTAGGGCCTTTGAAATATTTGATTTTTTTATATCAAGTTCAGGCTTGGAGAGATAAGACGTATTCGGTATGAGATAGCTTTTAATATAGGTTTCCATTTTACCAGAATTAACAGAAGAAAGAGCCTCTTTTTCTGAAGCGTCAATCAATCTTCTATGTGCATCCGAATTATGCAAAGACCTTGGGTAAGTAGCAAGAAATTTCTCATATGCTGAAACCGAATTCTCGATTTTTGATTTTTCAAAAAGTCCGCGTGCGGCTACCATCTCTTCTTTAATTACCGTCGCGTCTTTTAAATAAGTTGATGTAGGGTGTTTCTCAATAAAATCATCAATTGCTAGCTCCGATTCTTTATTCAAAGCGATGTTAAGCTCAAGAGAGTCTCTTTTATCCAAAGCTTCCTGAATATGAATTGATTTAGGATATTTTAAAATCCAATCTTGAAAATCAGACGGCTTCTTTGATTTAACAATCCGATCCAATTCACTTCTCATGAAAGTCTGCTTGAAATCAAAATTTACTTTAAAATCTTTCGTCTTTGAGTCTACCAAATAAAAATCACTATTAAACAAATCAACCCAAACAGGAATGCCCAAAGTGAACAGTCCTAATGTAATGTCTTTGGCCAAAGCCTTTGGTCGGACTGTCCGGACAACTTGAATTTGAATAGTATCGTAATTGGGGTGGGTGAGGTTTAATGTAAGATTTTCCTTCTTTAAATCCTGAATTATAGTGTTTGCGTTTCCTGAACGAGCCGAAATCAATTTTCGATTTGAATGAGCAAAACTTACTTCAAAATCACTGACATTATCCGAATGAATAATCACTGTTTTATCAGTATTTCCCGAGGTATAGTTATAAGAAGCGCATGATTGCATGAGAACAACCGCGAGAAATAATACAATATGATTTTTCATTATTATTTGATGCTATATGAACAAACATATGAAATTAATTCTATTAATATGTTAATTATATTATTTTTTATACAAAAAAAATATAAGATTTATATAGCCAGATGAATGTGAAAAGGAAGATTATTTATGTCCTCGTCTTTTTTACGTTCTTTCTTTGATTCAACTAAAAAATTGCTCCAATAGCCAATAACAAACCCGGCGCAAGAGGTAACTCCGGATTCGTATACGTCTCAATATTTTTTTCTCGGTCGGAAGGGGCTAGTTTGAAGATGTGATTCATTCCTTCAATGAGAATATACCGAGAGCCTGGAGAGGCGGCATGAAGTAGCTTTGCATCTTTCACCTGAACCTGAAGGTCGGTGGTGCCTTGGATGATAATGACGGGAATATTCAATTTTGAAATCTCAACGGCTGGGTCGTATTTCATCCAAGACATCATGTATGGCTGAACAGATGGGCGAAACAAGCCAAACAATTCCACTGGAGCGTCTTCCACCAATTCTCCATTCTTCAATTTAGAAATGCCTTCATCTACTGCGCGAAGCAATTTCTTCTTTCCTTTCAACTGCACCGTAAGTTGTTCCTTCAAAATAACATCAATGGGTCTTCCCGCGCCCGCGAGCGAGACGAAAGCATCGGCTTGTTCGCAGGCCAACATCCCTAACAACGAACCCTCGCTGTGTCCAATGATAATGAGCTTGTCGAAACGCGGATCGGCTTTCAATTGCGCAGACCAAGCTTTCGCGTCTTCCGCATAATTTTCGAAACGAAGATTCTCTTCTGAAATGAGTGCGTCCTTACTTGCGCCAATGCCTCGCTTATCATAACGAATCGATGCAATTCCTTGCGCAGCGAGTTCATGCGCCAAAAGGAGCAACGAATTGTTCTTCATCTGAAGATTGTTCCCGTTGCGGTCGGTGGGTCCAGAACCTGCTATGATCAAGGCAACCGGAAAGGTTCCCTTCAAGATGGGAACCGTAAGCGTTCCCGATAATTCACCAGTGGCAGTCTGTAGTGTTTGATCCAATTCGAAATAACCCAGACGGTTTTCCGACTGACCGAACGATTCGCTTCCAACTAGAAAAAAAAGAAAAACCCCAACGATTCGAAAGTTCTCGAACCAGCGGGGTTTCAATATGTTTAGGTAGGCCGAAGCCAATATTTCTTAGATTATTGTTCCGTTCTTTTTTGCTTCAGCTGTGAAACGCTTTTGCATGCTAATCCACAAGTAAATACCGCCGAAAGCGCCTATGATACAAATGATGCTGAAAGTGTTTCCAAGCGGCTCCATAACGTTACGGAAGAACCATTGTGAAATGTCTACGATTGGGGCAAGGACAGTTTGTAAGTTCATGTTCTAAATTATTTTCATGGCGAATTTAAGCATTCCTTTTGAAAGTGGAACATTTCTCCTCAATTTTGCTTCAATTCAAATAACATGATCCTACGGCAATTTTCAAGCAATCAACCTTACCTCCTGTTTGTGTTGCCTTTTACAAACCTTCTGATTTTCCTACCTTGCCTTTTCGGATATGTCATTCCCGAAGTGCCGCAACAATTTCCTTTCGATATTATTAATTTCGAATGTGTGCTTACCCCTTGGCTCGGCGCTAGCGTTGCCTGGCTCATCATTACGCTTGGAGGTATCTTGTTTAACTGGGTGTACAACAGGCACGAGTTTCACAACGGTCCAACCTATGTTCCCGCACTCATTTTTTCAAATTTATTCACGGTTATTTTCTTGTTGAATCACAGCATTACTTTTCTGCTTGCTCAGATATTTATGACCGTTGGAGCCAATCGTTTACTCGAAGTTTACCGACAGAAAACTGCCCTCGACCCCTATTTCCGCGCCGGATTCTGGTTTGGTCTAGCCGCCTTATGCTTCCCGCTCTACCTGACTTTACTGCCCATGCTTTTGGTGGCGGTCATCTTCACTCGAGGATTCAACTTTCGTGAATACATTATGCCTCTTGCCGGATTCGCTTTCCCATTCAGTTATTGCATCGCAGCGCAATATCTGCTCATGGACAATTGGAATTTCTACTTGTTCAAGCGCATCATTAGTCTGAACACCCAAGACAATTGGATGATTCATTCGTACTCGAAATTATCGTTTTATGCCCTGTGCGCCTTGTCTTTGCTGTTCTCTATGCAATCGCTGGTTTCATCTGGAGACTTGAACACGAACAAAAACAGGAACTCAAAATGGATCATTGTCTTCATGTGCATTGCCATGCTCGGTTCGGTAACGGCCGGATGGTTATTCTTGAATCACCTCATTATTGAAGGGGTTGGACTTGGACTCATCTTCTGCCTTTCTTACTGGTATTCGAATTATCGCGTTTCGCTTTTCGCCCCTGTGTTCTTCTATATCTCAGTGCTCATAAGCCTTTGGATATTGATTGAACAAACACAACTTATTCCGGTGTTTCAGTGGTGAAAAGTTTAGCGTACTTTTGCAAAAATTCTCTTCTATGAAATTCGGTGTCGTAGTATTCCCTGGTAGCAATTGTGATGAAGATTTGGTGTATTCCATGTCGCACATCATGGGACAAGAAGTGGT
>JBEIKR010000185.1:0-4104 GCA_040379705.1 Crocinitomicaceae bacterium | reverse complement strand
TTGTTTCAGGTCAAGCCATTGCGCGCAGTGAGTTTGGCATAAGCGGTGGTTTGTTTTGGTCGAATAGTGGAAATCACCTTGCTTTTTATCAAAAAGATGAAACGGAAGTGCACGATTATCCTTTGTTGGATGTTTCTCAAACACCTGGTGAATTGATGTCGATCAAGTACCCCATGGCAGGTCAAAAATCGGAAAAGCCACGTGTGGGAATTTACAACCTGAAAACGCAAACATCTGTTTACATTTCACCAAAAGGAGCTTCAGACGATTACTTGACCAACTTCACCTTTACACCAGATGATCAATACGTGATTATTGCTGAGATAAATCGCGATCAAAATCACATGATGGTAAATCTGTATGAAACGGAAAGTGGAAAATTCGTTCGCACCTTGTTTGAAGAATCGAATAAGAAATGGGTGGAGCCAGAACATGCGGCATTCTTCCCTTCAGCAAAATCGAACAATTTCATATGGATATCTGAGCGCTCTGGATTTAGCAATTTGTACTATTATGATATCAATGGTAAGTTACTTTCACAATTAACGAATCATTCTTTCGTGGTAAAAGATATCCTTGGAGCAAGCTCAGATGGATCAGTGGTATGTTATTCGGCAACAGGAGAGAATCCGATGAATACCCTCGTGTATATTGCCACTGTTAATGGTAAAAGCCCAAAGACGCAAAGAATTACAGCGGCCGATGGTACCCACGAGGTCATCATTTCTTCGTCTGGTAAATACCTGTTTGATGCGTATTCAAGTCATGATGTGGACTATAAGGCAAGCTTGATTGATCCAATGGGTAAAACCCTCAAGTTGTTGATGGAAAGCAACGATAAGCTTTCGAACGTTAAAATAGGAACTGCTGAAATAAACACGATAACCACTGCGGATGGAACTAAACTCTACACGCGTTTGATCAAGCCAAGCAACTTTGATCCATCAAAGAAATACCCGGTGATGGTTTATGTTTATGGAGGACCTCATGCCCAGATGATTACAAATTCATGGTTGGATGGTGCCAATCTTTGGATGTACTGGATGGCTGAACAAGGTTATTTGGTGTACACCTTGGATGGTCGAGGTTCTGCTTACCGAGGATTTGCGGACGAGTCACAGATTCACCGCCAGTTGGGAACAGTGGAGATGAATGATCAATTGGAAGGAGTGAAATACTTGAAAAGCTTGAGTTATGTTGATTCAAATCGCTTGGCCGTTCATGGTTGGTCCTTTGGTGGATTTATGACAACCTCGTTTATGTTGCGTTACCCGGATGTGTTCCAGGTTGGTGTTGCAGGTGGACCAGTGACCGATTGGAAATATTATGAAATAATGTACGGTGAACGCTACATGGATCGCCCTGAACAAAACGTGGCTGGGTATGAAAAAGCAAGTTTGTTGACACACGCGAAGAACTTAAAAGGTGATTTATTACTCATACACGGAACAGTGGATGATGTGGTAGTGATGCAGCACAACTATGCGCTGGTCAAGAAGTTTGTTGAACTTGGAATTCAAATGGATTTCTTCCCTTATCCAATGCACAAACATAATGTTACTGGGAAGGATCGCGTGCATTTGATGGACAAAGTGCTGAACTACATCATTGATAACAATCAGTAAATCTCGAATCTTGAGATTTTCATAATTTTGCCATCACTTTTAACTTAATCATGGGAGATACACATTCCACCAACCATACGCCGACGAAAGAACGAATGCTTGAAGCTTTTCGTTTGATGTGCACTGCAAAAACACTTGCAGAAAAATATGAGGCGAACAAGGAAGTTACTGCAAAATACGTGCATGCGACATCCCGTGGGCATGAGGCCATTCAACTGGCTGTTGGTTTGCAACTTTTGCCACAAGATTGGGTGGCGCCGTATTACCGTGATGACAGTATCCTTCTCGGGATTGGAATGACTCCCTATGAGTTAATGCTTCAAGTATTTGCAAAGAAAGATGATCCCTTTTCCGGAGGTCGTACTTACTACTCACATCCTTCTTTGAAGCGTGACAACATGCCTAAAATTCCACATCAATCTTCTGCCACTGGAATGCAAGCCATTCCGACGACGGGGGTAGCGATGGGAATTCAATACAAAGAAAAACAAGGGCTTTCTGAAGATTATAACGGATTAAATCCAGTTGTGGTTTGTTCACTTGGTGATGCATCATGTACCGAAGGTGAAGTTTCTGAAGCACTCCAAATGGCTGCATTGAAACAGTTTCCAATCGTTTATCTTGTGCAAGACAATGGGTGGGATATCTCTGCAAATGCAGCCGAAACACGCGCGCAAGATATGACTGAGTATGCACGTGGTTTCAATGGAATTGAAGTGCGGACCATTGATGGAAGTGATTTCAAATTATCCTATGAAACGGTAGCAGAAGTGTTTGAGACAGTTCGAAAAGAGCGTCGTCCATTCATCATTCATGCAAAAGTTCCTCTTCTCGGACATCATACGTCAGGGGTTAGAAAAGAATGGTACCGCGACGACTTGGAAGAAGCAGCATCGCGTGATCCTTATCCAAAATTGAAAGATTTGATGCGTTCCAATGGAATTGGTGAGGCTGATTTCATCAATATTGAGGCTGAAGTGCGAAAATTGGTGGATGAACACTATGAGCAAGCGTTGAATGCTGAAGATCCATCACCTGAATCAGTTACGGACTTCATCTTCGCACCAACACCAGTAACGGAGGAAAAGGGTGAACGCGAACCGAAAGGAAAGAAGAAGACGGTCATGGTCGATTCGGCACTTTTTGCGGTGCGTGAACTCATGGAGAAACATCCTGAAGCATTGCTTTACGGTCAAGATGTTGGAGGTCGACTAGGTGGGGTTTTCCGAGAAGCAGCGACTTTAGCACAGCAATTTGGTGATAACCGTGTGTTCAACACACCGATTCAAGAAGCTTTCATTATTGGTTCAACGGTGGGAATGTCTGCTGTTGGCTTGAAACCCTTTGTAGAAGTTCAATTCGCCGATTACATTTGGCCAGGATTGAATCAGTTGTTTACGGAAGTTTCTCGATCGTATTATTTGTCGAATGGAAAATGGCCAGTAAGCTGCGTCATCCGAGTGCCAATCGGTGCGTATGGTTCCGGTGGTCCTTACCATTCATCCAGTGTTGAATCGGTTTTAACCAATATCCGCGGAATCAAAGTGGCGTACCCATCTACCGGCGCTGACCTCAAAGGATTGCTCAAATCTGCGTTCTATGACCCAAATCCAGTGGTGATTTTGGAGCATAAAGGTTTGTATTGGTCCAAAATTCCGGGAACGGAAGGAGCGATGTCGATTGAACCAGATGAGGAGTACATTATTCCTTTCGGTAAGGCTCGAGTTGTTCAAGAGGCTTATGCTACTTTGATCAAATCTGGTCAGTCATGTGTCATCATTACCTATGGACGCGGAGTATATTGGTCGCTAGAAGCAACAAAGGAATTCGCAGGAAAAGTGGAAATCATCGATCTTCGTACCTTGAATCCATTGGATCACGATGCGATGAATGATGCAGTTCGTCGTCATGGAAAAGCAATGTTGGTGACAGAAGAATCCACTGAAGCTTCGTTTACACTTGGCTTGGCTGGAAGAATTCAACGCGACAATTTCAACGCATTGGATGCACCAATTTCGATTGTTGGTTCAGTCGATACACCAGCTATTCCTCTGAATTCTACCTTGGAAGCAGCCCTGTTGACGAACGCAAATAAGGTAAAAGAAGCACTTGCGAGCTTATTGAACTACTGATTAGTCTACGGTCCAGTGAAATTGATTTTGTAGGGCGGGGAGATTTCTCCAAGAAATAGCCTTGGAGGAAATTATTGTTGTTCCATTGGTGTTTTTAAGTGCTAGTACTTTTGTCTTTCGGTTGAAGCAATATCTAAGCGTTTGTTGTGCTTCCGAGTAATCGGTAAGTGTCATTATTTGTCTCGCTGGATCAATTTCTAACGCGAAATCCGCCATATCGTCGTTTTCGAATTGAAAAATCATGTAGCCGTCGCGGTGGATGAAAACACGCTTTACTTTAAATTCAAAAAGAGAATTCCCTTCTGTGAAGTTTTGATGAGTGACGTTATAGGCACCATGCATAATGG
>JBEIKR010000184.1:0-4131 GCA_040379705.1 Crocinitomicaceae bacterium | reverse complement strand
GGTAAACGCATCTCAGAGCTGGAGTGGATGCTTGGTGGTGCTCTAGATAAACAAAACTTTCAAAGCAATGCTGTAAATTCAACCATATCAAATCAATCCGCATTCGCATCAATACATCACCACAACAAGGGCGAAAAACTCACTTTTCATTCTTCAGCATCTTTTACTTCGGATTACATCTTGTATCAAGATTGGAACAAGCGGGTACATTTTCAAAGCGTACGCTGCAATGAACACGTTGTTTTCAATGCGAGCCGAAATTTGTTTCTACTCAACTTGAATGCACAAGTTCGAACGTCTAAACACACCGGCATGTCGGGCGAATTGCAATGGTCTTTTTTCAATCAGAATTTGGTTGTCGAAGCATCCGTGCATCACAAAGAAAGATTGCCTGATGCCAATGAGTTGTATTGGCAGCCGGGCGGAAATTTAAATTTGAAGAAGGAGGCTGCGAGTGGCCTAAGCACAGGGCTAAAATGGAGCAGGTCTGGAATACAAACTGCAAAAGCTCCTCAATTGGAATTGCAATGGAGTGCCCGAGCCGATGCGATTGAAGACTGGATTCAATGGGTTCCAAATGGTTCGGGAATTTGGACTCCTCAGAATGTGAAGGAAGTGCGTTATGCCCAATCGAAATTTCGTGTCAAATACGAAAAAGAAAAATGGAAAGTTTTGTTTTTTGCAGAACCTATTTTCAGCAAAGGAAGAAATCAATCCAATCAAGCATGGTTTCAAACAACCTACTCACCGAAATGGCGCAGTGGCTCAAATTTAGAATTGAATTGCTTGGGTTTGCGCTGGGTGCTTGAGGCACAAGCCATTGGAAAACGATACACAGATGAGGAGAATTCAGAGGTCTTTGCATTGCCAACAACCGCTTATTTTAATTTCGAATTGGGAAGAACATTTGAAACGAAGCATAGTGAATGGGATTGCTTCATACGAATAGAGAATATTACCAATGCGCAATTCAGCTTTGTTCGAGCATACGCTTTACCCGGTCGGGTTTTCAGTATTCAAATCAACTATAAACTAAAACAAAAAACAAAATGAAAATTAAATTTTTAGCTTATTTGGCCTGTGCATCAATCTTAATTATGGGATGCGATGGCTGCAAGGAAGCAAATGAAGTCAAAGACTATGCGGTAGGAGTATTGATTGTCAATGAAGGGTCTTTCGGTAATTCAAACGGATCCATAACTTGGAACAAGGGAAGTGAAACAGAAAACAATGTATTCGAAAATGTCAATGGTGGTGCCTTGGGAGATGTAATTATGGACGTTGATCAGGCCAATGGCAAAACCTATATTGTTTCGAATAACACTCAAAAAGTCATTGTAGTGAATTCGAATTCCTTCGATTATGAAACAGCAATCACAGGGTTCAACTATCCGCGACATTTTTTAAAAATTTCCAACTCAGAGGCGGTGGTTTCAGATGGAAGTGGCTTTGGAAGATTGTGTTGGATTGATTTGAATGTGAATGCGGTTTCATCGAATACGGCAGTAGGAGAGGGACCTGAAGACATGATTTTAGCGGGTGGTTCTGTATTTGTTTGCAATAGCGGTGGATGGGGTATTGACAATACAATCAGTGTTGTTGATGTGAACACAAAACAAGTCACTAATACCATTGTGGTAGAAAATAAGCCCATGGAAATAGCCACTGATGCCAACGGTGTTATTTGGGTGTTGTGTGCAGGCGAAACCCAGTATGATGCCAATTGGAATGTAATTGGTCATACCCAAGCGGCATTGGTAAAAATTGATCCTGTTACTTTAGCAACGACCACATTTACTATTGGAAGTTTGGGTGACCATCCGGAACACATGGCCGTAGATAAAGTGAACAATCGAATTTATATCGCGAATCAGAATGTAATGATTTTTGATTTAGCAACTTTTGGTATTTCAAACACATCATTTGTTTCAGGACAAGCCAACGGAATCTCTGTTGACCCATCGAATGGTAATGTGTGGATTTGTGGCCCAACAGATTTCGTT
The DNA here is from genome assembly GCA_040379705.1 of Crocinitomicaceae bacterium. Classification (GTDB taxonomy): domain Bacteria; phylum Bacteroidota; class Bacteroidia; order Flavobacteriales_D; family Crocinitomicaceae; genus M0103. Next base: position 2,128 of record JBEIKR010000184.1, on the reverse strand, counting down.
TCTAGTTCAGAGATTCGCGTGTACGATGCAAACGGAAGTTCTATTAAGAGTTTCAATGCGGGCATAGCTTCTCGGAAAGTGGTTTTCTTCAACTAATTGAGGAATGCAAAAAAAAAAAGAGCCGCAAACGCGGCTCTTTTTGTTACATATTTTTTTCTGCACTATTTCTTTTTCCAAGTATCGCCTTGCTTCGTTAACCAAATTTGTGTTCCAACAGCAGCGCTTACAGGAGTAGCAACTTCAACAAGCGTTTGGTTTCCTGTAGTTGAACGAACAGAATATGATAAACTAACCAACTTTCTGTTTTGATCAAATTGAGGAGTATAAAGAAAATCCATTCCTACAATCAAAAGCTCATTGCGAATTTGAAACAATTGTTCGCGAGTTGTTTCCGAATTAATGGTAACATTCACTTCGGTTGAATTAATGATGTTTTGACCGAACATGCTAGTTCCTATAAGTAAGAACGAAGCGAAAATAGCGAGCTGTAATGTTTTCATAGTTGCTGTTGATTATCACAAGTATACAACTCTTTTTTAGAATTGGGATTGTGTTTCGTCAATTTTTTTTCGACTTTTGTCAACTACTTTTGACATCCTAAAATTGATCATATGAAATTAGAAGAATTGCGAATGCTAATCCATGCGGAAACCAATGAACATGTGCGAAAGGGATTGGATTACATTTCGGCAAATCCCAAAAGTGATCAGATACCGCTACTTGTGGAAGGACTTGTAGTGGCTACCGATGCGCTGATTCGTTATGAGATTGAGGCCATGTTGGGAGCCATGAATGTGCAAGGTGCTGAACAAGCATTAATTCAATGCATGAAATCAAAATCCAATTCGAGCGTAGGAGTGAAATTGCTTGAGTTTATGTGGTCCAATGGTTTTGCTGGTGAAGGCCATCTTGAATTCCTTTTGCAATATGCTGCTCAATTCGGACTGTTGGGATGGATTGAAATGACAAGTATTCTTGAGGTTGGTGAGAGTAAATATGGATTGGATGAATTAAAGGCGTCCTATATGTATATCAACGCAATCAAAAAAGATCAATTGGATCCAGAAGAAAAAGCTTTAATTGAAGACGTAAAAAACAATCTGCTTTCTTTTATAGATGCGAATTAAAAGAGGAATGAGAGAGAAATAAAAAAGGGACCTTTCGGTCCCTTTTGAATTATCTCAATATTGTGATTGTTCCAACATATTCTTCGGCTTCTCCATTATATCCTTTTATTTTACAGATATAGGTGTAGACACCATCTGGAACATAATATGATTTTTTCAATTTGTCATCACCAATCCAAGCTTCTTTGATATCGGTTGTATTGAAAATTTCATCGCCCCATCTGTTGAAAATGTGCATTTCAAACAAACGCACAGAACTGGATTCAACCAAGAAGACATCATTCAAACCATCGCCATTCGGAGTAAAGCAATTTGGAATATACACTACCGGAGGGAAGGTAACTGAGAACGTATTGCTCGCAGTACATCCAATACTGTTAGTCACTGTCAGAGCAACAGAGGCTTCACCAAAACCATCGAAGGTGTATGTCTCATTCATATTTTGACCAATACTTCCATCAGGGAAAACCCATTCGTAGGTACAACCAATACAGGGTGGAGTGTCCACAACCATGAAGTCATACGTGTAACCTGCTGTGTTCTCGGCATTAAAATCAGCATCGACCGGAATGACATCCACAAATACATCTTCGCTAATGCTTTGACCACAAAGATCCAATGCTGTTACTGTGTAGGTGTCAGGTGAAATTAAATCAGAGTACGTAGCAACGGTTCCATTCGAGTTGTTGGTCCAAGTGTAAGTAAATCCACCGCCACCGCCTGAAGCGAGAGCCGAAAGAATGGCTGTTCCATTTACACACACTGCTGTATCTGGAGACGCTGTTAAAATCAAAGGTGGATTTGGAATGGTGATTATTAAGGTGTCACTATCTGACATGTTACAAGCGTCAGTGACGGTGACACTATACGTTTGGGTCACCGGAGTAAGCGCTGTATACGTGGTTGCATTTCCAACCAATGTAGAGTTTTCGAACCAGTCATAGCTGTATCCTCCACTGCCACCCGATAATGTAGGGTTTAAGACATTGGGTGTTGTACAT
>JBEIKR010000183.1:0-4179 GCA_040379705.1 Crocinitomicaceae bacterium | reverse complement strand
TCGAGAAATCAGCAATGCTCATTGATCCCAAATCTCCTGACCCACGCTGTCGAACGGAAACCTCATTGTTTTCGGCTTCTTTCTCCCCAACAATCAGCATGAACGGAATTTTATTCAACTCCGCATCACGGATTTTCTTACAGATCTTTTCATTTCGGTCGTCAACAAGCCCGCGAATATCGGAAATATTTAGAACATCTGAAATTTTTTCTGCATAGTCGTTGTATTTCTCCGAAATCGGCAAGATCGCAAACTGCTCTGTGGCAAGCCAAAGAGGGAAGTCTCCAGCGCAATGTTCGAGTAAAACGGCAATGAAACGCTCCATAGAACCAAAAGGCGCCCGGTGAATCATTACTGGACGGTGCTTTTGGTTGTCAGCACCGGTATATTCCAATTCAAAACGCTCTGGTAAATTATAATCTACCTGTATTGTTCCCAGCTGCCATTCACGACCTAAGGCATCTTGTACCATGAAGTCCAACTTTGGTCCATAGAATGCAGCTTCACCATAGGCAACAACCGTTGGAAGGTTTTTCTCGGCTGCAGCTTCAATAATTGCACTTTCTGCTTTTTCCCAATTCTCATCACTACCAATGTATTTGGTTGGATTCGCTGGGTCGCGCAATGAGATTTGTGCTTTGAAGTTGTTGAAATCGAGTGTTTTCAATACATACAATACAATATCAATCACATTCTTGAACTCATCTTTTACCTGGTCTTGCGAACAGAAGATGTGTGCATCATCCTGCGTAAATCCACGAACGCGTGTCAATCCGTGCAATTCACCAGACTGCTCGTAACGGTAAACGGTACCGAACTCAGCAAAGCGCGCAGGAAGGTCTTTGTAGGAGCGTGGTTTTGACTTGAAAATCTCACAGTGGTGAGGACAGTTCATTGGCTTCAAGTAGAATTCTTCATTCGGATCCGGAGTACGAATCGGTTGAAATGAATCTGCACCATATTTTGCGTAGTGACCAGAAGTCACGTACAATTCTTTATTTCCAATGTGCGGGGTAATCACCTGGTCGTAACCAGCTTTACGCTGTGCTTTCTTCAGGAAATTCTCCAAACGCTCTCTCAAAGCAGCACCTTTTGGTAACCATAAAGGCAATCCTTGACCTACTTTCTGAGAGAAGGTAAAGAGTTCGAGTTCTTTTCCTAGTTTTCTGTGGTCACGGCGTTTCGCCTCTTCCACTTTTTCCAAATATTCAGTCAACTCAGAGGCCTTAGGGAAGGTAATGCCATAGATACGGGTCAGCATCTTATTTTTTTCATCGCCTTTCCAATACGCACCAGCGATTGCTGTTAATTTGACCGCTTTGATGAATCCAGTATCTGGAATGTGCGGTCCACGGCATAAATCTGTGAAGTTTCCTTGTGTGTAGAAGGTAATCGACCCATCCTCCAAATTTTCAATCAATTCCAACTTGTAAGGATCTGCTTTTTCAGTGAAATAAGCAATGGCATCCGCTTTTGAAACTTCCTTGCGAACAAACTCATTCTTTTCTTTCGCCAATTCTTTCATTTTTGCTTCAATGCGCTCCAAGTCTTTTTCAGAGATAGAATGTTCCATGAAATCGATGTCGTAGTAGAAACCATTTGTCACCGGCGGACCTATGGCCAACTTGATACCAGGGAACAAAGATTCTAGTGCTTCCGCCAGAAGGTGGGCAGAGGAGTGCCACATCGTTGACTTGCCATCTTGATCATTCCAGGTGAGGAGTTGCAAGGTGCTATCGGTTGTAATCGCACGAGAAGCATCGACTACTTCGCCATTGATTTTTGCTGCTAGGACATTTCTTGCCAAGCCCTCGGAAATGCTTTTTGCAATGTCCATTGAACTTGTTCCGGCCTCAACCTGTCTGACAGAACCGTCAGGAAGTGTAATATTGATCATGATACATCTTTGAATTGCCACAAATGTAGCGATTTTGACGCGAATATGTGGAGAGATTTTGTGTTGAATTGAGGACTTTCCATTTTGAAATTTGCCTGTAAATTCGTTACTTTAATTAGAAGTATTCTGAAACCACTACCTCTATGCGCTTCTTTCATTACCCTTTTGTGTTTATTACACTCTCCTTTCTATTAGGGGTTATCCTTGCCTTTCATTTTATACCACAAGCAAGTTTGACCTTCTCTACTGCGATTGTCATTTTGATATTAGCATTCATCTTTTTTTTATTTCGCGTGAAAGGCTTATCGTTCATTGTAGTCGCATGTTGCTTATTTTGTGCGATTGGTTGTCTTCATATTTTGATGCGTTTGCGGGTAATGGAAGGAAATTCTTTTCAGGGTACCTACAATTCTGGGGACATCAGTGTGGTTCGAATTTTTGAGGCAAAAGAAGGGAAAGGCGATTGGCACAAGGCCATTGGAGAGGTGCTAAGGTTAGTCGGAATATCGTCGCGTATTGTTCGACCAGAGAAAGTGTTGCTCTTGATTCACAAAAGTGAACTTTTACCGCATGTTGGTGATCACGTGGCGGTAATTTCCGCCTTGCTTCCGATTCAAAATAAGGGAAACCCTGGAGAATTTGATGCGGAAGCTTTTTGGAGTAGGCAAGGGGTAAGGTACATGTCTTTTGTTTCAAAGGGAGAGATGCTTCTTCTCAACCGGTCGGAGCAAAATCCCATTTTACATTGGATTGCGTCATCGCGAGACTATTTGAAGTCTATTCTTGTGAAACATCTTACAGGTCCTGAGCGGGCGATTTCTTTGGCCTTGATACTAGGTGATAATTCTCTTTTGGACCAAGAGATACGGAACAGCTTTACCAATACTGGAGCCTTACATGTATTGGCAGTTTCTGGATTGCACATTAGTATCATCATGCAAATCATTATGGTCGTTTTATCCCTGTTTTCTAGTGTGCTTTCGCGAAGAACGGCATTGATTTTACTGATTGGGATCATGTGGTGGTATGCGGCAATAACGGGGCTTTCTCCTTCAGTTTTGAGAGCTGTTTTCATGTTTACCGTTTTATCTGTTGCGCAACTTTCTGGCAGGAATTATCACCCGATTAACACCTTGCTTTTTACTGCATTTATCCTTGTATTATGGGATCCATTCACTGTTTTTGATATCGGATTTCAGTTGTCCTTTCTCGCCATGTTGGGAATTTATCTGTTCTATGAGAATATCGAAAGCTTTTGGCCCATACAACAGCCAATCCTTCAAAAGGTATGGCAGGGAACTGCCATCGGATTAGCTGCACAGGTGATGACAACACCTCTGTCATTGTATTATTTCAATCAATTTCCCAACTATTTCATTCTCACGAATATTGGTTTAATGGCGAGTTCAGGCTTGATTTTAGGTGGTGGTTTGTTGATTTTTACCTTTTCATGGTGGTGGCTCGCTGCAAAATGGATTGGCTTTGCTTTACTACTGGTTGTGGGTGTTTCATTGTGGTTTATCGAATGGGTGGAAGGGCTTCCCGGAGCAGTCGCTTATGGATTTACGCCGAGTTTATGGATGGTTTTGATTATGGGGGTATTATTTCCAATTTTGTTTCAATTGAATGTTGTTCGATTGGCATTTTGGATCGCAGGATTCCTTTTTATAGCCATTCTATGTGGTGTTGTTTTTCAACGCCTACAAAACATAAATCGCAATGAAATCGTAGTGTTCAATGAGAGGATTGCAATTGTTGCTGTTCGATTAGATCGACATATTTTATGTTTCTACCGTTCCCGAAAATCAGATTTTCACAAAGTGGTTGGATGCATTGATAATTACACAAAGATTCACCCAGGTGAGCGGCATTACTTCAACCTTGAAAAAAAGAACTGGCTCATTAAACTTGGAGGTCGTGAGGTAAGCGTTGCTCGAGAATTGGGTTCAATTCGTATTTCTACATCAAAAAAATCGGTGCGTATTCTTATGACCAACCAAAGTAAAGAAACCATTAAAGAGAAATATATTCTTGCTATGCCGTGGGTGAAAAATACCAGTAAAATATCAATTGATTATTTCCTCGCTAAGGGTGCTTGGAGAATTGGGATTTAGTACATTTTTTCTTGGCGCGTCAAGTGAAAGAAACGATCAAATTCGATCAGATACCCCGTCTTGGAGCCCTGTCCTCGGCTTGGTTCGATACTGAGGAGCAAGGTGTATCCCAACACCTCGCTAGCGGGTTCATTGGATGCTTTGTTTATTGAAAAATTACTGGTCGAT
>JBEIKR010000182.1:0-4180 GCA_040379705.1 Crocinitomicaceae bacterium | reverse complement strand
GGAACTGCGACAGGGGCTATCCAAATATCGAGTATAAATTCAGGCGAAATATTGTATGATCAAAATAATTTATTCGCTGGACTATATGTTATTCCTTTGACTGTTGCAGAGGGTTGCGTTGTTCAACAGGAGATCTCTATTTATGAACCCATGCCGCTATATTTAACCTTAGACACTGTTGTAAACGCATGTTTCGGACAGGCATCGGGATCGGCCGTCATTCAAGCATTTGAAGGCACTCCTCCTTACAGTGGATTCGACGATTTAGGTTTTTTGAATTTACATGATTTAGGAGCGGGAGATTACGCGGATACTGTTACAGACGCCAACGGATGCCCCGCCAGTTATCTTTTTGCAATTACAGAAATTCCAGAGGCAATCATTGAGATGACCTCGCCGAATTGGGTATGCACGGGAGAGTCAGTTGTATTCGAAGCGAACGTTTCTGGAATAGGTTCGAATTATTTTTGGGATGTCATAGGGCCAGGGACAATTCTTGGTGCAGGTACTCAATCTTTCTCAGTGGTTGATTCACTCCTTTGCGTGACGAGCATAGATGTTACAATTCAAGAAATTCCATCGCCTACAATCACGGCCAATGTTGTAACTGAAAGTGTTTTGGGGTTGGGAAGTATTAATCTTGACGTAGTTGGAAATTACCCTCCGTATACTGCTACTTGGCAGGCCGGATTTGTTGGTTTGAACTACACCGGATTGGCACAAGGTAATTACAATGTCTCAATTTCAGATTCTTTGGGTTGTCCTGTAGATACTTCGTTCACAGTATTGTTTGATTTCGTTGAAGAGGAAAATACCTCAACGGAGTTTATTGTCGATTGGAAGGAGGGCGTGTTAAACTACACGGGTTCAGAACTGATATTTGATATAGAAATATTCAACAGCATTGGACAATTGATTTATTCGAAATCGACACTTGGAGCGAATGAGTCTATTCGCCTGAATGTTGCCCCACAAACGCTTTATATTTCCTCGTCTAAAGGGAACTCGCGGTCAAAGGTTGTGCTTCGATAAGGCAACCATTTATTTCCTCTGCGTCTTTCTTATACCTTAACTAAAACTTAACTTATGAAGCATCTTGTAAGCCTTGTGCTTATTCTTTTGCTTTGGAATATTTCCAGTAGTGCGCAGACATTCGTTGATGTTGCTGCGTCTACTGGATTTTCTGTTTTAAGTCAATCATCGAATTGGGGAAATGGGGTGAGTTTTTTTGATGTAGATGAAGACGGCTGGGACGATCTGACCGTATGTGTTGGCGGTGCTCCCACTCGATTTTACAAAAATAATTCGGGCTCGTTTGTGCTTCACTCCGTTTTCTTTAACGATCAAGAAACAAAGGCTTGTGTATGGTTAGACATCGATGAAGATGGCGATAACGATTTGTTTGTCTCTCGTTTCAATGCCTCGCATCAAGTGTATTTAAATCAAGGCGATTTGGTATTTGAAGATGTCTCTGAGAATTATGAAAATCTTTCCTCGATTGCAGATTATTCTTGGGGAGTGTCATTCGGCGATTTTACGCGAGATGGTTTTTTAGACGTTTGCATTGCTAATTACGGCATTGAGGGCGCAGGAAATACCTTGGCAAGAAATGCCGCAAATGGAACATATATTCCAATGGAAGTTGCACCCATTACAAGTTCTACTAAAACATCCTTTCAACCCATATGGCTCGATTTGAATAAGGATTTATTACAAGATTTATTCGTTATCAATGACCACAATCAAGGCAATGAGTATTATCCACAAAGCAGCTTAGGTGTTTTTGAAGATAAGTCAGTTCAAAGTGGTTTGATTGCTCCTTCTTCCTCCATGTCGAATGCGTGGTGCGACTTTGATAGAGACGGCGATTTCGATTTATACATTACCAATACCATTCAGGGCAACCGTTTAATGGTTAACAATGGCGAGAATATATTCTCGGATCAAGCAGCTGCTGAAGGTCTGGAATTGAACGCATGGACATGGTCGGCTCTTTGGTTAGATGCTGAAAATGACGGATGGGAAGATTTATACATTGGTTCAAAGGACTTGGCGAATGATTTTCCAACGGAGAATTTTTATTTTAAAAATAACCAAGGAGCTTTCGAAACTCAGGCAAATAACGGGCTTTCTAACGAGTCTTGTGGTGTTTATGCCTCTGCTAAAGGTGATTTCAATAACGATGGGAAAATAGACATCGTTGTGTCTACAGAACAAAATACAAAGTACAAGCTCTATCAAAACAACAGCCCTTCAACGAACAACTATTTCAAGTTTAGATTGAAGGGAAGATTGAGCAATCGCAATGGCATAGGCACTCGATATGAATATTGGATTGGTGGAGAGAAAAGAATAGGATACACTTATTGTGGTGAAGGTTACCTTACACAGAACTCCCAAAATATTAATATTGGGATTGGTCTTGCGGGCGCAGTTGATTCATTGAAATTATTTTGGGTAAGTGGAGTGGAAGATGTGCATTACAATCTTTCTGCGAATACATTTCAATTATTTATCGAAGGTGAGACAAAGCCCATCATTGTAGCTTCAAAGAATGAAATTTGTCCAATCCAAGATAGTGTTCAACTTACTGTCAATGGTTGGCCGCTCGTTATGTGGGAAAATGGTTCTTTCAATCCACAAAGAACGGTAGTCACTTCGGGAAATTATAGCGCCCATGTTTCAACCGGATTCGGTCACACATTACTATTGACCAAGGAAATACAGGAGTCTGTGCAGCCGGTAATCACTTCCACATATGTTCATCCCTCTTGTTTTGGAAATTCAGATGGACTTTTACAGGTTGAATGGCATATCTCGAATGAAACGAATTCTATTGTGGAAAGCAATCTATCTTCGGGTTTTCATAGTTTGGAAATTCCATATGGACAAGGATGCATTGCTGAAGTGGATTTAGTGTTGAGTGAGCCATCCGAATTAATCGTCTTCACTTCTGCGAATGCTGCCAATTGCTCAAATGAAAATTCTGGAACAATTGAAATTGTTGTGTCTGGAGGCACCCCTCCATATAGTCTTGGCGAGGGGACAGACTTTGTTCTTTCGGATTTGATAGCCAATGACTACGGTGGAACAATTGCAGACGCCAACGGATGTGCAGTAAGCTGGAGTGCTACCATTGAAGAACCAACACCAATTGTTATTTCTTCCGTGGAACAAATGCCAAGTGCATGGAACGAAGGAAGCATTGTATTAACTGTTGAAGGCGGAGCGGGAAGTTATTCTTATGATTGGAGTAATGGAAATTTGACTGCTGAAAATCTGAATCTTCAAGTCGGTGATTATTCCGTTTCGGTAACCGATGGTAACGGCTGTGTGGCAGACACCACGTTTAGTTTAATCTTCAATTATGTAAACTCCCTAAATCTAAATACTATGAACTGGACACTTCACAAAGGCGGTCTTCATTACGATGGTTCTGAGACCTTGCATCATGTATTTGTTTATGACGCAGTTGGAAAACTCTTGCATAGGGAACAGATTATGGCCGGACATACAACCATTCCAATGGACGCAACAGGTCCTTTGTTTATTCTCTCTCACGAAGGGAATTGGAAGTCGTCTGTTTATACCGAATGAATATTCGGTTGTGTCAGATGAAAAAGCGCAACGCCTCCGCTGACCGCCACATTCAAGCTGTGCTTCGTCCCGTGTTGCTCAATCTCAAGAGAGCCAGTAACGAGCTTGAGTACTTCTTCATCTACACCATTCACTTCATTGCCCAACACCAAAGCCATAGGCTTCTGCGAGTGAAAGGTGTGAAGAGCAACACTGTTATGCGTCTGCTCCAACGCCCACACTTCGTGTGAATCCTGTATTTCCAAAATCGCCTCAGCAGTGTTGCTGAAATGCTTCCAGCTAACCGATTCCGTTGAACCCAAGGCAGTCTTCAAGATCTCTCGGTGAGGAGGAATCGGAGTAATTCCGCAACAGTAAATCGCTTCAATACCAAACGCATCGGCACTGCGGAATAGACTTCCGACGTTCAACGCACTGCGGAAATTATCGAGAATCAAGACAATCGGAAACTTTTCAGCTTGCTGAAATTCTTCAGCGCTCATGCGCTGAAGCTCATCCATGCTTTTCTTCTCGAAACTCATTCAATGGTTATGTAAAATGGAAGACGCGTCTGAATCTTGCCGCCATGGCTCAACTGACGAAT
>JBEIKR010000181.1:0-4289 GCA_040379705.1 Crocinitomicaceae bacterium | reverse complement strand
AGTGAATGACGATTCAATCGTGAAATGAATATTTTCATTCTCTCTGCGAATGGATTGCACAACCCCAATTTTTTCTATGATTCCGGTAAACATTGTATTTTTGCTCAAAGATACGGATTGCTGTAATATGATATTGTTTTCACTTTTTCGCGCACCCTTTGGTGGAATTTTAAAATTGGTGATTCCATTGTCTTCGATTTTATTGCTTTTTTCCTGCAATCCCGTAATCTTCGTTAAGAAACAAGGAGCTCGGCAATTAAAACGAAAAGACATACTCCCACAAATCTTAACGACAGAAGACTTCACCTTGAAGTATTGGAAGGGTGGGAATGGTCCTGTACTTCTTTTTTTGCATGGCTTTGGAGGAGACGCACTTTTTACCTACCAAAACGAATTGGCTATTCTTGCTAAAAATCATACAGTGATCGCTCCTGATTTACTCTGGTTTGGAGAAAGCAATTCGACCTTACCGGCAACTATTGAAAGTCAAATTGTTGCGATCGAAAGATTACTCAAGGAATTAAATGTAGATACCTTTTCGATGATTGGTCAAAGTTATGGGGGATTTATTGCGGTGCTCATGGCTGAAAAGTATCCGGAGAAAATTGATCGTTTATGCATCGCCAATTCGCCAGGACCAATGTTCAATAAAGCGCTCATTGATGAGGTGTGTGAAACGCATGGGTTCAGTTCTATTCAAGATGCCTTTGTTTTCGATTCATACGAAGGTGTTCAACCTTTACTAGACTTGGCTTCCTACTGCAACACTAAATTTCCTGTTTGGTTGTTGAAGTTAATGTATGAAACAAATTTTTCCGGACACAAAAATGAGCAACGTGGTTTGTTGACGTCTCTGATTACCGAACCCGAGCGGCAAGAAGCAATCGAAGCACTGAAACGAATGAATGTGATGGTGCTTTGGGGTGAGTATGATGAATTGTTTTATCTATCAGAAGGACGGCGTTTTGCAGATTCCATCAATGCTAAATTTGTCGTGATTAATGATGTTGGACATGCTCCGCAGATGGACGACAGAAAGGCGTTTACCAGGGTTGTCACGGATTTTTTTAATCAATAAATAGAGATGAATTTTCGATTGTTTATCACCACAATTCTTGTTCTTGCTGTCTCAATAAAACTGCATGCGCAATTGGTTGACACGACGAAGGCGGGTGTATTTCGCTTAGGGGGTGGTTTGGATGCTTACTATGCGTTGAATTTGAAAGATTTCAAGAGTAACAAAATCCCATATTTTGTTTCATCAGCGCGCAACAACGAGTTCAACATCAACCTGGCGTATCTCGATTTTACCTTTGAAAGTGAACGCATTAAATTTCGATTTGCACCTGGAGTTGGAACATTTATGAACGCCAATTATGCAGCTGAACCAGGATTATTGAAAATTCCATTGGAGGCGAAAGGTGCGGTGCGTTTGTCAAAGAAAAAGGATTTTTGGTTAGAATTGGGTGTTCTTGGTTCGCCCTACACCAATGAAAATCCATTCTCGAAAGATCAACTAATGTATTCCCGTAGTTTGGCACCAGAGTACGTGCCCTATTACATGTGCGGAGCACGCGTGACATCGCAGCTGACTGAAAAACTTAAATTGAGCGCTTTCGTCATCAATGGTTGGCAACAAATTAAGGATGTAAATGACGGCAAGTCTATAGGGACCTCTTTGGAGTACAAGACGGGAAAGCATTCTACACTATTTTGGAACACCTATATTGGTAGTGAGCGATCTAGCCAAAATTCCGACTTCAGAAATCGCTATTTTACAGATGTGTATTGGGTATATCAAGGAGGGCCGAAATGGTCGTTCTCTTCATGTGTATATTTTGGCGATCAGCAACGCATGCTTACGAAGTTGGAAAATCATTTTTGGTGGCAAGCCAATGCGATGGCGCGGTATTCCTTTGGCAAATGGGGATCACTTTCAGCGCGTGCAGAGTACTTCCATGACCCACACGGCATTCAACTTTCGCCAATAACCATTGCCACTTTTGCCGATGGGTTTAAGTGCTTTGGCTATTCCTTAGGTTACTCCATTCCGATTGAATCCAATGCGATGATTCGCTTCGAGGTCAAGGATTTAGTAGCGCGAGGAAAGGGTTTGTTTTACGATCAAAGTAATACCGTAGTGAAGTCAATGCCCTTGTTGTTTGCCAATCTGACGGTGTGGTTTTAGGTACTGCTGCATAATTATCTACCATTAAAAACATGGAGAAAATCGATTGCCTTTAACCGGAAATGAAATATTCGAATCATTTAAAATCCCATTCACTGGCCGGTCCTTTTTTGCACTCATCACTCAATAAACGTGTTTTCTTTCCATTTCCCTTTGAAGACCATGCCGTTCTGGTACCACATAGTTCCTTTTCCGTTTACTAAACCATCTTTAAACTCACCCTCGTAATAATCACCATTCCCCCAGGTCATCTTGCCTTCACCATTTTGTAATCCCATCATCCACTCGCCTTCATACTGATCTCCTTCCGCCCAGGTCATTTTCCCTTTTCCGTGTTGAAAGTTGTCTTTCCACTCACCAATATAATGACTCCCACTGATCCAAATCATTTCCCCATATCCTTGTGCTTTTCCATTGAGCCATGTTCCGATGTAGATATCACCAGAATCATAATAGACCGTATCGCCGTATTGTTGTTGAGAAAAGCTGAATGAAGCAAAAGATAAAAAAGCACAAATTATTAAGCGTATCATCGTTGAAGTTTTTGAATCAACCCAAAGGTACATTTTGTTCGAAACGGACAAAATCATTTTTTCATTTTTTCGACACTTGTAAGTCGCTCATTGTGAGATAGTAATAAAAATCAAGTCGTTTATTAGCCGAATTTATTCGTTTTAATCGACAAACAACCGAATCGAAGGAAGGGTCTTCCCGAACTTTGTTATGTCGAATTCAGAAAACCACTTTTGAAGGGGAACACAAAACAATTTTTCTAATTAAAATTTTCGCAGATGAACAGTTTAAGAAACAAGGTGAATTTAATTGGTCGGCTTGGAGCACAGCCAGAAATTACCAGTTTAGAATCAGGTCGAATGCTTGCACGCTTTACGCTGGCAACAAATGAAAGGTACAAGGATAAAAATGAGGTTTGGCAAGACAATACACAATGGCATACAATCAATGCATGGGGTAAGTTGGCGGAAAAAGCACAAAAAGCGCTGGACAAAGGTGTTGAGGTTGTGATTGAAGGAAAACTGGTCCAGCAATCCTACGAATTGAAGGGGGGTGAAAAGCGTTACACAACGGTGGTGGAAGCCTCGGATTTTTTACTTGTTAGCCCAAAAGCAGTAAAAGAATAACCACTTAATATGGATTTCTATGAATCATGTCAATTTAATCGGGAGGGTATGTTCAACGCCAACGATTGTTGAAATAGAGAATGGAAGAAGAATTGCGCGTTTCACGATGACCACCAGTGAAACCTATCTTGATAGGCACGGAACCACAAAATCAATGAGTTATTGGCATCGATTGAGCGCTTGGGGTAATTGGGTGAAAGTTCTAGAGGAATTGGTTGATGATGGCACCGAAATAGCGATTCAAGGTAGTTTGGTCACACGGTATTACCTGGTTGGAAAAACAAGGCGATGGACTACCGAAATTGAAGTGAACGATATGACAATCCTATAAGCAAACTATGGATGTCAAAAAATAAAAGAGTATGAGAAACCACATTACTTTAATCGGCCGTGTAGGGACATATGCGGAGATTACAAAACTCGATAATGGAAGTAAGGTTGCGCGCTTCAGTATGTCAACTGAACGAAGTTATCGTGCATCCAACGGAAAGATTAAACAAGACATCGAATGGCACAGGCTTTTTGCGTGGGGAGATATGGCTCAATTCATCGAAAGTTATGCGGAGAAGGGCAGAAAAATCGCAATACATGGTAGACTGGTAAAGCGGACATTTTTGACAAAAGATGGCGCTCGACGAAGTGTGACGGAGGTGGAGGTTAAGAATTTTATGGGCATATAACATTAACCTAGCAACTCTACTACGCTAAAGAGGACGGTCGCCTGTTGGCGGCCGTTTTTTGTGTTTGGCTTCGAGGGGTTGTTGGCTTGGAGAACCTCAGCCAACGCGAGAACCTCAGACAACGCGAGAACCAGAGTCAACGAGTGTTGGCTTGTAAATCATACAACACGTGTTTTACTTCTGTAATATTTTGTAGAATGAGGCTCCCGAAGTCCACACATTCTAATAATTCCTTCGGTCGTTCCACAATTGACTGCGGATGCCAATCATGGGGATATAGGT
>JBEIKR010000180.1:0-4559 GCA_040379705.1 Crocinitomicaceae bacterium | reverse complement strand
GTGGTAATTGTTTGCGTAGCTCCTGTTCCGAATGCCGTCCATGTCGTTGTGGTATTTGTACATTGTGTGGGGGTACAACCGTTGTAAATGTTGAAAAATGGAATATATTGTGGTGTCCCACCACATGCGATACATTCTGCTGCATTCGCCGGAGTTGTTGTTGTCGTTGTTGTTGTCCCTTGACTCCACGTATAGTTCGGACTTCCGCCAGAAACGGTGAATTGACCATTGGTTTCCTGACATACCGTCAAGTTCGCACATGCATTCACGTTGATGGTTATTGTTTCTGAACCACATGCCAAGGTGTACGTGACGGTTTCTGTTCCAACACCTGCAGTTGCCGGATTAAAAACGCCAGTTGCACTCACACCCGTTCCTGACCATGTGCCTCCTGAAGTAGCAGAAGTCAATGTGAATGGTGCATCTGTCACACAAACATCTTGAGGGATACAAATCGTTGCATCGCAACATGTGCTTGCAATTGGCACACAGGCAGATGCTGCAAATGTTTGAACGCCACCACTTCGAGATGTATTTGTTGATGTCCCAGTTCCGCCACATGCAATGATTTCTCCTCCGGAATTAACTTCAACATCATACACCCTAAATGCTGTAGCATAGAAGGCCTGTTGGACCAAATTTGAATTGAATTTATAGACACCTGTTTGCGATCCAACGTAGATATTCCCGCAGTTGTCAATGTCAATCCCACTGTTGGTGACCTGATTACCACCTAGAAAAACATTGTTGAAAGCTCCTCCAGGAATTGCTACAGTTCCTAGAATGGCTCCCGTGGTAAGTGATCTTTTTTGAAGCTGGTTTCCACGATGCACATACACTGCATTGGCATCGGCTCTGATGGCCATGATACCTGCATTGTCATAGCGGAAATCTTCACACTTGTAGCCTAAGCCCATTCCGTGATTGTTCTTGAAAAAACTAGTAGTTCCTGCAGGACAAAGGGTGAAATTGTCATTGATGTAGCCGATTGTATCATGCGTAATGAAGTAGTATTTCCCATTGGGCGCTGACGTGATCGACCGCACCTCTTCTAGATTCGGTGGGAAGGAAAACATCTGTCCCGTGGAAATGAATTGCTCATTGGAGATGTTCAGTGTGCTGGTATTCACGTTGTAAATGACTGCATCCAACTGCAGAAGTGCTCCACCGGTTCCTCCGATAATTAAGCTTGTTTGATCACAGTTGAACGCGATGTTCCAAAACTCAGCACTTGAAATAATTCCTCCAGGACTTGCATTGTTCAGCAACATAGCGCCGGTAGGACTTACCTTTTGAATTTGAGCCACTGACCCAGCGGTAACATAAGAATTTCCTGCATTGTCTACCGCGAAGGTTCCTAACCAAACATTGGACGTATCATAAGGTGTGTTGTAGGTCCATTGTAAAGTTCCCGTGGTGTTGTATTTCAAGATTTGCATCGGCATAATTCCACCGAGAATGTATACGTTTCCTGCGGCATCGCGCTCACATTCCCAAACGACATCCCAGTTGGTGTTGAAAGCAGGTGTCTGTGTCCAAGGGTCGATAATCAATGTCTCGCTGTGATCGTATGTATCAACAGAAAATCCGATGCTGCGTTGTTCTTGAGTGAAGGAAGAACGGATGAAACTGTCGTAATCATCATCATTTCCTTCGTAAAAGGTGATGGGGGCATGATCGGTAATTGCACCGAAGAATGTTGGAATGTTTAGTTTACCATCGATGATTGAAAGATCACGGTCAAATAACATTTGAACTTTCTCCACATCAGCACCTGGGTGAAGGATGACAGCGTATTTGATCCCAATTTGTGGGTGAACAGTATATTCAATGTCTGTGTTCGGATAAATATTTTTGTAAATAATTTTCTTAAATCCTTTGGCGCCAGATGCAGCGGTCATCACCCCATTTTCATTTGTGTACGAATAGTTGTGATAGTCGCTCGTTTGCTGCTCACCAATCAAAGATGCATTGCTTGATGAACCTTTCCAAGTCATATTGACCACATCTGATTTGAACAAGAACTTGCCGATGAGTTTTTCATTTTGCTTGTATTCATTGACGCTGCTCGCGATTTTTTGACGAAGAGCATCGCGTTCTTCTTTTGGAATTTTAGTCGCCTCCAAAAACGAGTATGAAACTCCTTTGTCACCAAAGAAAATACGAGTTGCACCAAAATCTACAGCGTAGCGAATTTTTCCGGTTGATGCATTTTCATGTTCATCAAACTGTCCAAGATTCTCAATGAATGATTTGCTTTTGCTGTACTCGGCTGACCACACGGGTGCCGTATTTTCTTGTGCGTAAATGGATGAAACACACAAGTTAAGCAACGCGTGGAATAGAATTAATATTCGCTTCATAAAGTAGTATTTAGTTCAATATCAGAATTTTGAATTTAGAAAGCGAGTTTCTGGGTTCAATTTTAAATCGTTTAAGCAGGGGGAAAGATACTTAAAATGATTGAACAAAATCTAATTGAAGGAATGGATTTTACACCAAGGAAACACCTGTCATTTCCATGGGTGCTGCGATTCCCATTCTGCGAAGAATGGTAGGTGCCACATCGGCGAGAATTCCATCATTCAAAACGAGGTCACGTTCTTTGCTGACCAAGATGACAGGAACAGGATTGAGTGAGTGTGCTGTATTCGGAGATCCATCAGGGTTCACTGCAAAATCGGCATTGCCATGGTCAGCGATAATTAACAGTTCGTAGCCATGTTCCAAACCTGTCTCGACCACTTTTTGTAAACATGAATCGACCGTTTCAACTGCTTTTACAATCGCTTCGTAAACGCCAGTATGACCAACCATGTCAGGATTGGCGAAGTTTAAACAAAAGAAGTCAGGTCGTTTAGTTTTCATGCAATTAACAATCTGATCCCGTACTTCAGGGGCACTCATTTCTGGCTGTAAATCGTAGGTCGCCACCTTGGGTGAATTCACAAGGATGCGTTCCTCCAAATGAAACGCTTCTTCACGTCCCCCACTAAAGAAAAACGTGACATGCGGGTACTTCTCTGTTTCCGCAATGCGCACTTGTGTTTTGTCCAGTCGAGTGAGTACCTCTCCCAAGGTATTTATAAGGTTGTCTTTTTCGTAAATGACATGCACGTTTTTAAATTCGGCATCATAGCGCGTCATGGTATAATATTCCAATTGGAGCGCTTGCATGTTGTATTCTTGGAAGTCTCGCTGGGTAAGGGCGATGCTTATTTCTCTGGGTCGGTCCGTACGGAAGTTGAAGTTGATTACCACATCTCCATTTTCGATAAGAGCGATCGGCTGACCGTCTTTTGTAATCACCGCAGGTTCAATAAATTCATCGGTGATCCCATTTTCGTATGATGCATTGATGGCTTCTGAAGCCGTTGAGAAAGCCCGACCTTCACCTTTCACCATGACATCGTACGCTTTTTTGATGCGTTCCCAACGATTGTCTCGATCCATGGCATAATAGCGCCCTACAACGGAAGCAATTTTCCCAGTACTATGAGCAAGTTCTTGTTCTAATTCTTCAATAAATGCCTTTCCACTTTTTGGATCACAATCGCGTCCATCGGTGAAGGCATGAATGAAGACATCCTCCAATCCGTATTGCTTCGCAAGTTGACATAAGGCATAAACATGTTCTTGGTTGCTATGCACTCCACCTTTTGAAACCAAACCGATGAGGTGCAATTTCACATGATGATCCTTGGCATGTTGAAATGCTTTGAGAAGTGTTGTGTTTTGAAAAAAGTCACCATCACGAATTGCCTTGTTGATACGTGTAAGTTCTTGATAAACAATACGCCCAGCGCCAATATTTAAGTGTCCTACCTCAGAGTTACCCATTTGTCCATCGGGCAGGCCCACATTTTCGCCACTCGTCAAAAGGGTAGCATGAGGTCGCTCGGCCATAAGTTGATCCATGAATGGAGTGCGGGCATTGAAAACGGCATCCGAATGAGAATGGTCTCCCAAACCCCAGCCGTCAAGTATAATAAGTCCGAGGCGTTTTGTCATTCTATAAAGTTATTTGAAAAATCGCTCCCTTCGGCACATTTGGAGAATAAGTAATCGTCCCCCCATGCAATTTAACGAATTCAGAAGCAATGAATAAGCCTAGTCCGCTACCTTTTGTGGTGCGCGTTTCTTCATTGCCACCGCGTCTGAATTTTAAGAATATGTCATTCTCCATCCCGATAGGAACGCCTGGACCTTGATCTGCCACACGGATGATGGTCTGATCTCCTTCCGTTAACAGTTGAATATTCACTGCTTCTTGCGTGTATTTCAATGCATTATCGATCAAATTGCTGATGGCTGCGTCGAGCATGAGTTTATCGCCAACGACATGAATTTTTGACGTGATGTCGGCGTTTATTCTAGACTGATTTCCTTGAATTTTTCCATCAAGTCGCTCTATGATTCGAGAAACGAGTGCCGAAAGATCGATGTCAACACGTTCGGATTGAAAGGTTTGATTCTCGAGTCGCGCGGCATTGAGGATATTGTCAATCAAGGCTTCAAGTCGCTCATTTTCTGCAATTGCTTTTTGAAGGAGATCTTGT
>JBEIKR010000179.1:0-4575 GCA_040379705.1 Crocinitomicaceae bacterium | reverse complement strand
GGGTTTGGTCCAAATGGAGAGCTGATGTTGCGTTTTGAACCGGGGACAGGAAAAACAATTACCTTCTCTGTGAAGTCGAAAGAGCCATCCGCTAAATATTATTTGAATGCGGAATGGACTGTCAATCAAGGAGGAAAAATATCGTACGGGAATGAACAATTTACAACGATGTCAACCAGTGGCAATGCCTATTTGCTTGTTGTCACACGACGACTACAAAAAACAAAACGTAAGGACCGCGTGGTAAAAGGAATGAAAGTATAATTGAAAGGTCTGCTTCGGCAGGCCTTTTTCATTGCTTAGAAGAATCAATTTTTACATGGTCAATTTGTTCGATCCTCGGCGACTTCACTTTGGTACTTCCTTGCTGCTTTAGTTTTCGGTACAAGAAAATGCCCATGGCTACAAGCATGATGGCATACAAGGAGATTTTAAGCACATATACTTTGCTCACCTTTTTAGGCACATACTGCTGAAAATCGGGGCGCTCTCTTTCTTCCATTGCTTAAAAATAACGGATTTATACTAATTTTGAGTAAATGATTCATCAACGGAATATTCTTGTCACGGGTGGTGCAGGTTTCATCGGCTCACATACCATTACCGCACTTGTGGAGGCTGGATACAATCCGGTGATTGTAGATGACTTTCGGGGAGCACATTCTTCAGTTCTGTCACGCATCGAGAAAATTATCGGCCGACAACCCCAGTTTTTTAACGTGGACGTATGCGATAAAAACGCTTTTCAACAAGTATTTGAACAACATTCTTTTGAAGGAATCATCCATTTTGCGGCATATAAAGCCGTCGGAGAGTCGGTTCAAAATCCATTAAAGTATTATCGAAACAATCTGCTGGGCTTGATCAATACCCTTGAACTTGCTTTAGCGTTTAATGTCCCAAACTTTGTTTTTTCATCATCGTGCACGGTGTATGGGGAGCCAGGAGAATTAAAGGAGGTGACCGAGGAAATGCCTAAAGGTCTTGCCGCATCTCCTTATGGAAACACAAAAATTATTGGAGAAGACATTTTAATGGACGTTTATCAAAGTGGTGCAAAAATCAATATTGTTTCCTTGCGCTACTTCAATCCAATTGGTGCGCACTCGAGTGGACTTATTGGTGAATTCCCGATTGGAAAACCGAACAACCTGCTTCCAATGGTTACTGGAACAGCGATTGGGAAGTTTGAAGAAATCACTGTTTTCGGTTCCGATTATCCAACCAATGATGGTACCTGTGTCCGGGATTATATTCATGTAATGGATCTAGCGAATGCACATGTGAAGGCATTGGAGTTTCTTGAAAAAGGGAAATCGTCTTTTGAAACAATCAACGTAGGCACCGGACAAGGAGTGTCAATATTGAAAGTGATCGAAGTATTTGAGGAGGTTTCGGGGGTGAAGCTCAACTGGAACTTTGGCCCAAGACGTTCAGGTGATGTGGTAGAAATTTATGCCAATGCGGACAAAGCAAATCATTTACTAAATTGGTATCCAAAATACACACTTGAAGATTCAGTGCGTCACGCGTGGAATTGGGAAAAAAAATTACAGAATGATTAAGTTTCTAGCGATAATAGTGGTGTTTGTTGGCTCATTCAATGTGATGGCGCAAGATCCTGCAGCGGGGCCAGGATTAATTTCCCGATTTCGTCCTGGAGTGATGTGGTTCTTTACTGGCTATCGTCCTGCTACCGCAGAAAAAGTAAGAAAATACGACCGTTTAATTTTTGATCTTACCTATAATGATTGGGCTGGGGATCGTCAACCATTCAACAACAAATGGAATTCCATTGGCTTCAATACTAGCTTGTTCTTCGATTTTCCGCTCACCAAAGGAAATACGATCTCACTTGGGCTCGGAATCTGCCATTCGTTGTACCGTATCAGCTACAGCTACAAGCAATTTCAAGTGGATCCAGTCAATGACATGACTCAATTGAATGATATTCAAACATTCGTTCCCGATTTGGACAAGCATTTCTTTTGTGGAAACTCATTGAGTATTCCTGTGGAGTTGAGATTCCGTTCCCCGAATTGGCAACACTTCAAACTGCATATTGGCGGAAAAGTGGGGTACACATTAAACAACTATACAAAAGATGTTTTTGATTCATCCAATGGTAAAATAATCGTTAAAAACAGTCAATTTCCTGATGTTCATAGATTGCTGTATTCTGCACATGCTCGCATAGGATTCAGAAATTTTGCACTGTTTGGTTCTTACCAATTTAGCCCCGTGTTTTCAAACTCAGCGAGTACACGCTTGAATATCCTTCAAATGGGCGTTAGCATTTCCCTTTTTTAATCCGATGCACTTTATAGATACGCATACACACCTTTTTTCGGAATCTTTTCATGAAGACCGCACTGAAGTTGTAATGCGCGCCATCAACGCTGGGGTTCAAACACTCTTGCTTCCGAATATTGATCTCGAGTCCATTGAACCAATGCATGAATTGGCGGCACAATTCCCAAATCATTGTTACCCCATGATGGGCTTGCACCCTGGTTCTGTGGGTAGCGATTGGAAAAATTCATTGGAAATTATCAAGAGTCATCTCTTTTCGGATAGAACGTATTGTGCAGTAGGTGAAATCGGTATGGACTTGTATTGGGACAAAACCTTTCTGAACGAACAAAAGGAAGTCTTTCATCAACAAGTGGAATGGGCGAAAGAATTGAAATTGCCGATTGTGATTCATGCAAGAGAAGCTTTCGATGAAATATTTGAGGTGCTGGATGGATTAAATGACGACAGGTTGACTGGTGTTTTTCATTGTTTTACCGGCACCTTAGAGCAAGCACAGCGGGCCTTAGACTATGGTAATTTTAAGCTTGGCATTGGAGGAGTTCTCACCTATAAGAAATCAGGGTTGGATGAAGTATTGGCTCACTTGCCTTTGGATTGCATGATTTTAGAAACGGACTCACCGTATCTTCCACCTGTGCCTCATAGAGGAAAAAGAAATGAAAGCGCATACCTTTTGCATGTTGCGGAGCGATTGGCTGAAGTGAAAAATATGACTTTGAAGCAAGTAGAAGAAGTTACATCCCAAAATGCACGATCTCTCTTTCACCTGTAAATAAAAGGATCATCGTTCAAAAGCAGAAATTTATGAGCCACAAACCACGCGTTTTATTGATATATACTGGAGGTACAATTGGGATGATGAATGATCCTGAAACAGGACAGTTGAAGAGTTTTGATTTTGCACATGTGCATACCCATGTTCCAGAAATTCACCGATTGAATGTTGCCTTGACCAGCATTAGTTTTGAGGTGCCTATTGATTCTTCGGAAATGGATTGCCAAGGATGGATGCGCATGGCCCAGATGGTTGCGGACAATTATGAGGAATATGACGGTTTTGTCATATTACACGGATCAGATACCATGGCATTTTCTGCCTCTGCCTTGAGTTTCATGCTAAAAGGATTAAAGAAGCCCGTCATCTTTACAGGGTCACAGCTGCCAATTGGTACAATCAGAACAGATGGAAAGGAGAATTTAATCACGGCAATAGAAATTGCTGCGGCTAAGGATACCCATGGAGAAGCTACCGTTCAAGAGGTTGCCGTTTATTTTGAATATTCCCTTTACAGAGGAAATCGTTGCTCCAAAGTTTCTGCCAATCAATTTGAAGCATTTGCCTCACCTAATTATTCTGAATTGGCTATTGCAGGAGTAAAGATTGAGTACCGGCATGAAAAATTGTTTCGAACGACACATGCAGCATTTGAGTATAACAGTCAATTGAGCAATCGTGTGGCTTTACTTAAAATTTATCCAGGATTTCCTGCCGACGCCTTTGTGTCATTATTTGATCGTAGCAAAACAGATGCGATAATTTTGGAAACATTTGGGGCGGGAAATGCACCAAGCAACCCACAGTTTCGCTCCTTGATTAAGGATTATTTCGAAGATGGTGGGATCATTGTAAATTGTACTCAATGCAGCTCAGGGTCCGTCCAACAAGGGAAATATGCGACAAGTTCGTTTTTTAATGAAGTTGGTGTGGTGAGCGGTGTAGATATTACTACCGAGGCTGCACTGACAAAAATGATGTATTTGTTGGGAACGAGCATGGATAAGTCAACAATAATGAATCAGATGCGCAGTGATCTATGCGGAGAAATATCATTGTGAAGAAATGATTAATCCTAGAACGCACATTTTTTTTGTATTTTAGCGGCCCGTTTCAAACGACAACCCTTGTGTGGGTGTGATGAAACAACAAATTGAGGAGAGGTGTCCGAGTGGTTGAAGGAGCACGCCTGGAAAGTGTGTATACGCCAAAAGTGTATCGCGGGTTCGAATCCCGCCCTCTCCGCAACAAAGTGAAGGAGAAAAGGGATGAGAAGCCGCAGGGTTCGTGCCGTAGCGAAGCGAAGACCACCGCAGACTTTAGTCAAGGTAATCCCGCCCTCTCCGCAACAAAGTGCCAGCTGTAGGCAAATCATTAAATTGATTTTCTATGAAACGCAGTGCCAGCCGTAGGCAAATCATTAAATTGATTTTCTCCGAAACGCAGTGCCAGCCGTAGGCAAATCATTAAATTGATTTTCTATG
>JBEIKR010000178.1:0-4725 GCA_040379705.1 Crocinitomicaceae bacterium | reverse complement strand
CGCAGATGCAACGAATGCATTGGATCCATGTTCATTGTTGATTGCCAGCCAAACGGTAGCGCCAAGTAGCGCTTGGAACAATGCCGATTGCGACAACGACGGTTCAACAAATGGTGAAGAGATCGTAAATGGAATCGACCCATTGAATCCAGATACTGATGGCGATGGCGTCATTGACGGAACAGAAATCGCAGATGCAACGAATGCATTGGATCCATGTTCATTGTTGATTGCCAGCCAAACGGTAACGCCAAGTAGCGCTTGGAACAATGCCGATTGCGACAACGACGGTTCAACGAACGGTCAGGAAATCACAGACGGAACAGACCCATTGAATTCAGATACTGATGGTGACGGTGTAACAGATGGACCAGAAATTTCTGATGCAACGAATCCATTAGATCCATGTTCATTGTTGATTGCTAGTCAAACCGTAACACCAAGCACTGCATGGAACGATTCGGATTGTGACAACGATGGTATCTCCAATCTTGATGAGGTGAATAGTGGAAGTAACCCATTCAACTCATGCAGTCCTGTTGCTTGCGCTGTTGTCATACCAGAGGCATTTACGCCAGATGGAGATGGAATAAATGATGTCTTCGTTATTGAAGGAATCGAATTATATCCAAACAATACAATATCAATCTTCAATCGTTGGGGTGTGTTAGTGTACCAAGAATCGAATTATCAAAATAATTGGAATGGTACCACACAAAGCACATTCACGTTGGGCGGCCAGGATTTACCTACCGCAACTTACTTCTATGTCTTTGACAGCATGGATGAGAATGTTGGAGTACTAAAAGGTTATATCTATCTACAGCGATAAAAAAAAGGCGCTCAGTGAATATTCACTGGGCGGCATTATAAAATCAACCACATGAAAGAATTGATTAAAGTATTAAGTGTTGCAATTGCAGGAGTTTTCGCAATGCCCGCATTTGGACAACAGGATCCGCACTTCACACAATATTCTGACAATATGATCTTCGTGAATCCTGCTTATGCAGGAAGCGGAGGTGTGTTTAATTTAACAGATATTCACAGAGAGCAATGGGTTGGATTTGATGGAAGACCTGTTACAACAACGATGAGTGCTCATACACCATTGACACGAGAGTCAATTGGTTTGGGACTTACGTTTGTAAGTGATAAAATAGGTCCTACAAAACAGACAATGTTTTACGGTGATTATTCGTACACTGTTAAAGTTAACAACAGAGGGGGCAAGTTGTCCTTCGGTTTAAAAGCGGGAATGAATGTGATATCCGTTTCAACATCTGGACTACAAACGACAGAAGCCAGTGATCCGAATTTAATTCAAAATGCAAGAAATCATATCAATCCGAATTTTGGCTTTGGTATTTATTATCGATCTCCTCGATTCTTTGTTGGTGCAAGCAGTCCTCGATTGCTTGAAAGAAGCTATGACGGTATAAGCACAACAAATATTGAAAGAAGGCATTACTTTGGAATTGTAGGAGGTGTTATTCCTTTGAATGAAGATTGGAAATTAAGACCCACATCTTTGGTGAAAATAACGGAGAATAGTCCAATAGGAATAGATGCAAGCGTAGCTGGAATTTACAAAGAAAAATTCTGGTTCGGTGCAATGTATCGTCTTAATGCCGCATTTGGATTGTTCACTCAATTTCAAATCACTCCGCAATTCAAACTTGGAATAGCCACAGACTTCGGAACCCAAGCGATAAGAAATTATAACTATGGGACGTATGAAGTGCTAGTGTCTTATGATTTTGTATTTAAAAAAGTGGGACTTCGTTCTCCTCGCTTTTTTTAATTTAACACAACAACTTGATTATGAAAAAACATTGCTTGGTAATTGGCCTTTTCTTATTGGCGTTTACTTCTTTTGGACAAGCGGGGAAGCTTAAGAAAGCAAATAATTATTTCGATAAACTAGCATATTCCTTTGCAGCAGAATTATACGAAGAGTTGATTGGTTCCGAGTTAGACAGCCCCACGCTCAAGTCGAAATTGGCAACATGTTATTATCTGATGGGAAATACCGTTAAAGCGGAAAATGATTTCGCGTTAATGATTAATAGTCCAGAAGCCACCAAAGATGATTTTTTCTACTATGCTCAAGCTTTGAAGCAAAATGGAAAGTATTCGGAGAGTGATGTATGGATGGCCAAGGTGAATCAGCTGTCTTCAAATGACTCAAGAGGTTTGTCTTATGCGAATAACAAGACATATTTTGATAAGATTGAGGAGGAGGGTGCTCGTTTTGAAATTAGAAATTTAAATTGCAATTCATCGGTATCAGATTTTGGGGCTTATCCATCTGTAGATGGAAAACAAGTTTATTTTATTTCATCGAGAAGAAAACCTGTTATCATTCAATACGAATGGCCTTGGAACGAATCTCAATATTTAGATGTTTATAAGTCCGATGTTGATAGTATAAATGAATTGTCAAATGTTTCATTGCTTGACAAAAATGTAAATACAAGATTTCACGAAGGCCCCTTGTGCTTTTCATCTGATGGAAAGTACGTTTATTTCACAAGAAGCAATGTCGCTAGAGGAAGACAACGAAAAGATAAACAGGGTATTCAGAACTTAAAGTTGTTTCGCGCAACAATAGATCAAGAAGGTAATTGGAACAATGAAGAGGAACTTCCGTTTAACTCAAAAGAATATTCAGTCGGTCACCCATCGATTTCAAATGACGCGAAGGAGTTGTATTTTGTTTCTAATATGCCAGGTGGATTTGGAGGTGCGGATTTATACAAGGCAGCAATAAATTCAGATGGTACATTCGGAAAGGCTGAAAATTTAGGTTCAGCATACAATACCGAAGGTCAAGAAATGTTCCCTTGGTTCAATGGTAAAGGTGATTTATTCTTTTCTTCGAACGGACACATTGGTCTTGGCGGTCTAGATGTATTTGTAATGGAGATGACCGAAGGCGCAGAACTTCAAAACGTGGGTATGCCTGTTAACTCGCAATCTGATGACTTCGCATTTACCATGAATAAAGACAATTTAACAGGATTTTTCTCTTCGAATAGAGCTGGGGGTAAGGGTGATGATGATATATATTCTTACACCTTAATTGAACCTTTGAAGAAAGAACTTATGGTTGTCGGAATTGCGAGAGACGCTGCAACAGGGCAAATTCTTGTGAACGCTAACATAGACTTATTGAATGCAAAGGGTGAGGTTGTTGGTACCGTGAAATCTGACAATTCGGGTTCTTATAAGTTTAACCTAGACACTGATTCGGATTATGTTGTAGCAGTGAGTGGCGTGGATAAAAAGCAGAATAATCAACGTTCGATAACTACAAAAAACCTAGCGGCGGAGGTTACAGTTATTAACGGGGATGTAAACCTTGAGAAGGAAAATGAATTGCAATTGCCTCTACCAATTTCTTCGCCGTTGTCATTGTATTGTTTGGTAACGGAGACGAAGTCCATGCTGCCGCTTGAAGGAGTGAAAATTACGGTTACAAATAATGAAACGAAAAGCATATTTATTGATCAGCTAACCTCAAATAAAGGGGATGTGGAAAAGGAAATTGTGGGAAAGGAAATAAATGAAAAGTTATCCTACACAATACGACTTGAAAAGGAAGGGTATTTGACAAAGGTTTTGACTTTCGATTATAACATATCCCAAACCGGGAGAGTTAATGTTCACGAGTCTTTAGATTTGACCCTGGATAAAATTAACGTTGGTATAGATCTCGCTTCGATTATTGAAATTAACCCGATTTATTTCGATTTCGATAAATACGATATTCGTCCTGATGCTGAAGTTGAGCTAAAAAAGATAGTAAAGGTGATGAACGAAAATCCTGCAATGGTTATTGAGTTAGGTTCGCATACCGATTGTCGCTCGAGTATCGATTACAACCAGAAATTATCCGATAACCGCGCGAAAGCATCTGCGGCGTATATCCAAAAACGAATCTCAAATCCAGAGAGAATTTACGGTAAAGGATACGGCGAATCTAAATTAAAAGTGAACTGTCCTTGCGAGGGAACAGTTAAATCCTCTTGTTCTAAAAAAGAGCATCAAAAGAATAGAAGAACAGAATTTGTAATTGTGAAGATGAAATAGGTTTTATTTGGAATTAGATATTTGAGTTTCGAAAAAATAAATTAGCCGCTTTTAAGCTGGTTTTCATCATGGGTTTGTTGTAAAGTGTGGAGCAACTGGTCGTCGTCTTTATCTTCGTTCCATGAAATCGAAATTACCAAACGTAGGGACAACCATATTTTCAACCATGTCGGCCCTTGCTATGCAAGAAGGCGCTTTGAACTTGGGACAAGGATTCCCAGGATTTTCAATTGATGAAAAGTTAATTGACTTGGTGACCAAAGCCATGAAGGACGGATTCAATCAATACGCTCCCATGCCCGGTATGCCTGTGCTTCGACAAATAATTACAGAGCAACTCAATGCACGTCACGGTTGTAACTACGATTGGAATTCGGAAGTGACCATCACAGCAGGCGCTTCGCAAGCCATCTTCACGGCCATTTCAACCTTAATTTTTCCAGGCGATGAAGTGATTCTTTTCGCTCCGGCATACGACTGCTATGCACCAGCCGTAGAGTTGAATGGTGGAAAGGTGATCTGGATTGAATTGGAAGGCGAAGACTTTCACATTCCTTGGGACAAAGTGAAAGCCGCTATTAACGACCGAACGAAATTGATGTTGGTGAACACGCCGCACAATCCTACCGG
>JBEIKR010000177.1:0-4759 GCA_040379705.1 Crocinitomicaceae bacterium | reverse complement strand
ATACGATCAAACCTTAATGCTCTGAGCCATGATTCAAAAACTTTTATTCAGAAATCAGGACCGCAGGCAACTCATTATTGCCATGCTTGGTGCCTTCATGGGAATTACTTTTCTTATCACTTCCGTGCATTACCTCATTCGATTGAACGAATTTGGCAAAGGCAGTGAAATACTCGGCCCAAACACGATCATCGTTCAAAAGAAGGTAACCAACTCGAGTTCACTCGCTCTAACGAAAACAGATTTCAGCGAAAGAGAAATAGAGAAAATGGCGAAGCTTCCCTTCATCGAAAAAGTAAAACCTGTACTTAGCAACAACTTTGATGTTTCCTTTGAAACCGCCGACCCATTGGTGCCGCGCTTTCGATCCGATGTTTTCGTTCAAACCGTTGACCCTTCATTTCTAGATGTTCACAGCAAGAAATGGCATTGGAAAGAAGGTGATGCGTTTGTTCCTATCATTATGCCAAGAGATTTCTTAGTGATGCTCAACACCTTCATGAGTGCGAGTAACATCCCTCAAATTTCCGACGATTTAGCGATGGATATCCGATTTAAATTTACCGTTTCCAATCAAACCAAAAAGGTGTGGGTGGATGCGCGAATCATTGGCTTTACCAATGAAGTTTCTTCCATCTTAGTTCCAGAATCGTTCATGGCTTATGGAAATGAGCAGTTTAGTTTAGGTGAAGAAAAGAAGATTACCCAACTCATGATTTCGGGCAAAGAAAATGAATTCGGGAAGGTGGAAGCACTCTTGAAAGAGAAAGGATTGGAATCGAAAAACGCACAAATGGTGGCAGGACGCTTAAAGAGCGTTATCGGAACCTTGTTACTCGTAGTGATGGGAATTTCCATCATTGCCGTATTCTTATCAGGGTTAGTGCTTATTCAGTACATGCAATTGCTTATGTCAAAGAATGAATACGAAGTTCGTACATTGATGCGTATTGGGTATGCACCAAAAATTCTTATTCACACCATCTTCCTTTATTTCGTGAAAATATTTGGAATCATCGCTGGTCTTGGACTTGGATCCTTCTTTATACTTAAGTACTTTTTAGATGAAATGTTCACAACAGGAGGAATATACTTAAATACTGCGGTCTCATTCGCAACATTCGTTGTTTTGGCAAGTGTTTATTTCATATTTGCTCTTGCGAGCTACCGAACAGCGTCGAAAGGTATTTATCGTCACTTTTAAAAGGTTAAAGAACTGTTAAATTCTCCTACTTTTTTAACTTTGCCGCGTCTAAAGAATAATTTTCATCAACAAACGAAATTTCACATGAAAGCGTCTTTATTTATCTCATTCATTCTTTTGGCTGGATTGTCGTTCGGGCAAAAACTCAGATTTAAAATCGTAGGTCAAAAGGATACCACTGTGCATCTTGTTCGCTACTACGGACAAAAGTTATTTTATGCCGATACAGCGGAGATCAAAGGTGGATTCGTAGAATTTGACGGAAGTAAACAAAAAGCAGGAATTTTAGGTGTTTTTCTTCCTGGTCAAAAAATGTTCGAATTCATTTACAACAATGAAGAAGTCTACATCGAAACAAAAGATCCTGACTTCATTCAACATATGGTGGTCAAGAAATCAAAGGAGAATATGGTTTTCAATGATTTCATTCAATTCATTCAACCAAAGAAAACCGAAATCAATCGTTTGTCAGAACGTCGTGCTCAATTGAAAGCGACAGATTCTGAATATAAAGTGTTGGGAGATAAAATCGACGAAATCAACAAAGAAGTCGTTGCGTACCAAGAGGACTTGATTAAGAACAATCCTAAGCTTTTGGTATCGAAGATCATTCGCATGTCGATGGATATTACTATCCCTGAAGCACCAGTCAACGAAAAAGGTCAAATCATCGATTCATCTTTCAAATTCAAATACTACCGTAGTCACTATTGGGATAATGTGGACTTGAGCGATGACCGCCTGGTGAATACACCAGTATTTGGAAACAAGTTGGAGTATTTCTTCGGGAAAAACATGATGATTCAACATTGGGATACCGTGTTGTACTATGGATATCAATTGTGTGATCGATTGAACCCAAGTTCTACAGCATTTGAGTTCTGTGTTTCATGGATTACATCTACTTATGGAAAAAGTAACATCATGGGAATGGACAAAGTGTACATCATGATGGCTGACCGCTATTACTGCACTAAAAATGCACAAGGTAAATCACCCGCATTTTGGATGGAAGAAAAGAAACTTGAGGATCTGTGTGAGAAAATCCCTGTTCGCAAGAAACTAGTCATGGGAGTTGTTCCTCCAAACCTTACTTTGCTCGATACTACAGATGTGAAATGGCGTGATTTTTATAGCCTAAAATCGGAATATACCATTTTGTATTTCTGGGATCCCGAATGTGGTCACTGTAAGAAAATTACACCAAGACTTGCGGAATTGTACACGAAAAAGCTGAAAAGCAGAAATGTTGAAGTATTCGCAGTCGGCAAAGCTGTAGGCGAAGATTTTGAAAAGTGGAAGAAATTCATCCGTGAGAATAACATGACTTTTATCAATGTTTCGGTTACCGATCAGCTCTACCGCACAGCAATGGAAAATGCTGCACCACTGCTAAAATATACGACACTTGAATCATTGAACTATCAAACGACATATGATTTGGAATCCACGCCAAGAGTGTTTGTCTTGGACAAAGACAAGAAAATCATCGCAAAAAACATATCGATTTCACAACTCGAAGATTTATTAGATCGACTTCAAGGCAAAGAGAATCTGCCTAAACTCTTCCCTCCTGATCCCGAGGAAGAGGAAGTGATGCATTAACATTAAAGTAACCTTCGGGTTACTTTTTTTATTTAATTTGGTCATGAAAAATTAAAACACCTAAGCTGATTAAATCATTCAAATGAAAATCCTACTTACACTACTCCTAACTGCACCGTTCGTTCTTATTGGTCAAATCAACATTACTGCTCCAAACGCTGGCTCACAATCCTTTGACTTCAATACACTTGCAACAAGTGGAACCTTGAATCCTTGGACAGATAACACAACAATTCCTGGATTTTATGCGCAGCGTACATCAGCGACAACAACCTATGATGCAAGCACTGGGACAGGGACAACAGGAACACTATACAGCTATGGTTTGGCCTTAAACACTGAGCGTGCATTGGGAACTGTTGGCTCCAATACAGCAGGAAATTTCGCCCATGGGATGCAATTCAAAAATTCAACCATTGGAACGATCGAAAACTTCACTGTGGGGTATACATTGGAACAATGGCGATGCAACAATACGACCCCTCAAGCCATTACTTTTTGGTATAAAGTAAGTTCAACGGCCATTACTACGCTAACACCAAACAACAATACTGGTTGGACCGCTGTTACGGCATTAACAAGTACTAGTCCGATTAATACAACAACAGGTGCATTAGATGGAAATCAAGCGGCAAATCGCGTGGTATTAAGTACGTTTCAAATTCCAGGACTTACCCTTGCCCCAGAACAATTCGTGATGTTCAAATGGGAAGATATCAATCATGCAGGGAATGACCACGGATTGGCGATTGATGATGTTTCTGTGAATTGGACGTACAACTGCAATACTTCAAGCGCCCAAACACTTACTGCATGTGGTTCTTATACGGTTCCAAGTGGTGACGAAACGTATACAACTTCTGGTATTTATACAGACACAATTCCCAATGTTTCCGCATGCGACAGTGTGATTACCTTGAACTTGACTATCCAACCGACAAGTATTTACTACGCTGATGCGGATGGTGACACGTTTGGTGATTCTACTGTGTCACAAGTTGCCTGTGCATTACCCAATGGATATGTGACAAATAACTTAGACTGCAACGATGCAAATGCACAAATCACAGTGGCTCAAACCTATTTTGCTGATGCAGACAACGACACTTATGGAAACCCCAATGATTCCATCGTCACTTGTATTGCACCTGCAGGATATGTTTCTAACAATACCGATTGTAATGATGCCAATGCATCGTTGAATGCATTGCAAACATTTTATGCAGATGCTGATAATGATACTTTTGGAAATCCTACAGACTCCATCGTAAGTTGTGGTGCCCCTGCAGGGTATGTGTCAAATAACAGTGATTGTAACGATGCTGATGCTGCATTAAACGCGATTCAAACATTCTATGCAGATGCAGACAATGATACCTACGGAGATCCTTCTGTAACCATTCTGAGCTGTGGAGCTCCTGCTGGTTATGTGTCAAACAGCAGTGATTGCAACGACCAAGATGCTTCATTAGATGCATTGCAAGTATTCTATGCCGATGCGGACAACGACACTTACGGAAGTCAAACAGATTCCATCGTAAGCTGTGGAATACCTGCGGGCTATGTTACCAACAATTCAGACTGCAATGATGCCGACGCCGCATTAAATTCGCTTCAAGTGTTCTATGCCGACAACGACAATGACACCTACGGAAGTTCAACTGATTCGATCGTAAGTTGTGGAATGCCTGCTGGGTATGTCATGAATAATACAGATTGTGATGATACCAACCCGAATGCGAATGCACTGCAAACATTCTACGCTGACAATGACAATGACACCTTTGGAGATGAGGTAAGCTCAATCATTGCATGCACAGCACCTGCAGGATATGTGAGCAATAATTCAGATTGTGATGATTCTGAAGCTTCTGTTTATCCAGGTGCTCCCGAATTATGTGACGGACTGGACAACAACTGCAACCTCTTCACAGACGAAGGATTGACCTT
>JBEIKR010000176.1:0-4855 GCA_040379705.1 Crocinitomicaceae bacterium | reverse complement strand
TTTGAATAAACCTCACCATTCTTATCCTGTTCCATAGTTGGATGCGTTTAGGTCGGAACAATATTACATTAAAATTTAATTTGTTCGTAACGAGGTCTAATTTTCTTTCGATTCGGCTAATTGAGCAGTATACATTTCAGCATAAATACCATTCAAGGCAAGGAGTTCATCATGGCTTCCTTGTTCAGACATTTGCCCGTGATCCAACACAATAATTCGGTCTGCATTTCGCAGCGATGAAATACGGTGGCTCACAATAATGGTTGTTCTATTTTTTTGAACCTTCTTCAGATTTGAAAGGATAATTTCCTCTGTTTCTGAGTCTAACGCGGAGAAACAGTCGTCAAGCAGCAACAACTTAGGCTCACGAATTAAGGCACGTGCAATAGAAAGTCGCTGCTTCTGCCCGCCACTTAAGTTCACCCCGCGTTCACCAAGTAAGGTATCATAACCATCGTGGAACGCTTGAATGTTGTGGTCAACATGCGCCAGTTTTGCCATTGCAACAATTTGGTCATGGTCTATTTGCTCGGCATGAGAGCCAAAGGAAATATTGTTGGCAATGCTATCAGAAAACAAAGTGACTTCCTGCGGGACAATGCCCGACTGGTTTCTAAATGCCTCAATATTAATCTTGTTTAGTGGTACAGCGTCGATGCTGATTTCGCCATTGCTTGGATCTACCTGACGCAAAATCAACCGAAGAATGGTGGATTTACCACTTCCTGTTTTACCCACAAATGCTAAAGTTTCTCCTTTTTTAATCGTAAAACTTAAGTCCTTGATGGCAGTAATGTTCGAATCTGAGTAAGTGTAGGACACATTTTTAAATGCGATGTCACCATTAAAATCAAAGGCCTCATTCGATGGATTTACGATTTCTGCTGGCTGATTTAGAAATTCGTTAATTCGCTCTTGCGATGCGGATGCTCGTTGAATGATTGATGTTACCCAACCAATGCTCGCAAATGGCCAAGTCAAGTTGTTGACGAAAAAGATGAATGCGACAATTCCACCAATGCTTAACTCACCGGTGTAGGTCATTTTTCCTCCAATGTAGATGGCGAGTATGGTACTGAGTCCTATAAGAAAAATAATGGTGGGCATGAAGAGGGCGTTAACAACAACAAGTCGCATTGTTTTTTTGTGATATCCTCCAGCTGAATGTGTGAATTTATCATTCATCTCTTCAGATCGGTTGTATGCCTTTATCAAACGAATTCCTGAAAATGATTCTTGCACGATGGTTGACATCATGGATTGTTCTGCTTGGACTTCCTTACTCAGCGCATTCATTTTGCTTGATACCTTGTAAATCATGAATGACAT
Source organism: Crocinitomicaceae bacterium (assembly GCA_040379705.1). Classification (GTDB taxonomy): domain Bacteria; phylum Bacteroidota; class Bacteroidia; order Flavobacteriales_D; family Crocinitomicaceae; genus M0103. The sequence goes on along the minus strand of JBEIKR010000176.1, from coordinate 3,526 downwards.
AAGTGGTAAAGGCAAGAGTACATACACCGTGAGTATAGGGCTGATTTGAACCATTTGGTAAATGCAAAGCGCAAACATCATCACCAGGTTGATGGAGTACATGATCCCGGGTCCGAGATACGACCGGACTTGTGAAACATCCTCAGAAATTCGGTTCATCAAATCACCAATGCGGTTTCTTTGGTAAAAGGCAAAGCCCATCCGTTGGTATTGCGCAAACACTTCATTTTTCATGTCGTATTCAATCAATCGAGACATGATGATGATTGTTTGACGCATTAAAAACAGAAAGAATCCTTTGATGAACGAGAACAACATGTAAATACCGCCAATCTTCAGGGCGAGCAGCAAGCTGGATTGAACGGTTGAGGTGTAAAGATCATCTTTCATTCCGTTCACAGCATCCATGACGATGACCGGCATTCGTGAACCGAAATAATTGGATACCACAGTGAATAGTATTCCCAAAAGGAAACGCCATTTATATTTGATAAAATATTTGTTCAGATACCCGAGTGCCCTCATTTAAATAATTTCTATTTTTGCGACCTAATTGCAAAACGATGCAAAAGTAGGCATTTCGCCGGTATTCAAATAAACACACAGGTTGGAGATATGTTTGAGGTAAAAAATATTGAGGATGTAAACCTCTCCGAAAACCCAGTCATCGCAAGGATGGGTCAATATGATCACGAACAACTATTGTTCTGTAACGACAATTCAACAGGCCTCAAAGCAATCATTGCTGTGCACAACACAGTGTTGGGTCCAGCATTGGGTGGCACTCGTATGTGGATGTATTCCAACGAACAAGAAGCTCTAACGGATGTCCTTCGTTTATCTCGAGGGATGACATACAAAAATTCCATTTCAGGATTGAACCTAGGCGGAGGGAAAGCCGTAATTATTGGTGATTCGCGTTCAATGAAATCTGAAGCACTTTTCCGTCGCTTTGGAAAATTTGTCAATAGCCTTGCTGGAAAATATATTACTGCAGAGGATGTCGGTGTATCGCCAATCGATATGACGTGGGTCAGCATGGAAACACCACATGTTGTTGGTTTGCCAGGGAAAAGTGGAGATCCATCACCCGTCACAGCACATGGCGTGTATGTTGGGATGAAAGCGTGTGCAAAACAGCAATTTGGTTCAGATTCGTTGGCAGGTAAAAAAGTAGCAGTTCAAGGAGTAGGTCATGTAGGAGAATACCTCGTGAAAGCCCTAACAAAAGAAGGTGCTCAGGTATACATAACAGACATTTACGAACCAACATTGAAGCGTGTCGCTCAAGAAACAGGTGCAACGGTTGTTGGTCTAGATGAAATCTATGATATTGACATGGATATTTATGCACCATGTGCGCTGGGTGCCACAGTAAATGATGATACGTTATCACGTTTGAAATGTTCAATCATCGCAGGAGCTGCGAATAACCAATTGAAACAAGAGGATATTCACGGAAGATTGGTGATGGAAAAAGGCATTATTTATGCGCCGGATTTCGCGTTAAACGCAGGAGGCGTTATTAATTGTTATTCTGAAGTGAAGGGACTAAGTGCCGAATGGGCAATGTCGAAGGCCGAAGAAATTTATGGAACCATTGGAAATATCGTTCGTCGTTCAGCAGATGAAAATATTCCTACGTATCGGATCGCCAATAAAATGGCCGAAGAGCGGATCGAATCGATCGGAAAGGTGAAATTGCCACTATAATGTTAAATCGAAGACACTTAAGAATAAAGGTTTTACAGGCACTTTACGCCTATTTCAATCCGACGAAGACAGTTTTCGAAGGACGGAAAATGAACTTATGGCTTCCATCGAGAAAATGTACGATTTGTATGTTTATCTACTTCTCACATTTGGGGAAATTAAATCAATGGCGCAACATCGCATCGATGAGAACAAAAAGAAATTGCGACCGAGTGATCAAGATTTGAACCCGAATCTGAAATTCGTGGAGAACCTATTGGTTGGAAAAATTCTAGAAAATAAATCTCTAAGGGAATTGTCTGAGTCCAGAAAAATCAATTGGGTGGGTGATGAGCATCAGGAAATGTTTCGAAAGATGTTTCTTCAAATTAGAGACAGTGAGATCTACTTCGAACACATGAACAACGATCAGCAAGGATTTGATTCTGACAAGTCTTTTATCATTGAATTGTTTAAGGCTGAAATTGCAAATTCAACGTTGCTCTATCACTTTTTCGAGGAGAAAAGCATTCATTGGTTAGATGATATTGATTTGTGCTGTTCGATGGTATTGAAAACGCTGAAGGCAACAAACGAAGATGGATCGATAGAAATTATGCCTTTATTCAAGGAGAATGATGACGAGGAAGAATTTGTGCGCACCTTGTTGAGAAAAACGATTTCTATGGATCGTGAGAATGAATCACTGATTGACGAGCTAACAGACAATTGGGAGTTGGATCGGATCGCGAAGATGGATGTTATTCTAATGAAGATGGCAATTACTGAATTTCAAGTGTGTTCGAGCATTCCAACGAAGGTGACATTGAATGAATACATCGAGATTTCAAAATTTTATAGTACTCCAAAAAGCAATAGTTTTATCAATGGAATCTTGGATAAGGCCATTGATCGGTTAAAAGCGGAAAAGAAGATTGTAAAAGTAGGCAGAGGATTACTTAATTAAATAAAAATATGAAAAGTGCATTTTTAGCTCTTGGAGCATGTATGTTGTTGTTGGCTTCCTCCTGCGGTGGAAATGACAAAGTGGCCATTGGACAAAAAACAACAATGGTTGTAAATCCTGTTTTTGATGCAGGATGGGTAGTGAAGGGGGAATTAATCAAAGCGGAATTCGTTGTGAAAAATACAGGGAATTATCCTCTGGTTATTGCAGAAGCGAAACCGTCTTGTTCATGCACGATTGCATCAATACCGGAGAAGCCTATTCAGCCAGGAGAAACAGGAATTATTCGAGCGAATGTGGATACAGAAAAAACAACCTTGAGTATTATTTCAAAAACAGTGCGTATCGTTGCTAATACTGAACCGGGTACCACGGAGGTGTTGATTAAAGCGAGAGTGAGGAATAAGTAGTTGCTAATTACGAATTACGAGTTTGGTGGCTGAGGTGCGACAGCAGTCTCGAAGCCACGAATTACGAGTGAAGAAATAAGAATTAAAAATTAAGAATTAAAAATTACGAAGCACGATTAAGTCTTTAAGCGCAGCGGTCTTTTGTCTTTTAGTCCGCCATAGCGGACGGGTCTTATGTCAGTTTTCAGTAACGATTGGAAAAATAAATAAGTAATAATTAATAATTAAAAGTGATGAATAGTCAGATAATAATGTTGGTAATGATCTTGGGGGTGTTTTATTTCTTCATGATCAGACCACAAGTGAAACGTCAGAAGGAAGCGAAAAAATTAAGGGAATCTTTGAAGCCTGGTGACAAAGTAGTTACAATCGGGGGGATCCATGGGAAAGTACTTGAAGTGTATGATTCAACGGTTTTGATTAATTCAGACGGCTCTAAAATTCGTTTGGAAAAATC
>JBEIKR010000175.1:0-4968 GCA_040379705.1 Crocinitomicaceae bacterium | reverse complement strand
TTTACGCCTTCACCCCAGTTGCCGTGGGTGCTGGATGGCCAATTGACATGAATTCCATCGTCTTTGAGTACGGTCGCATCTTCCCAATTCCAACCGTCCATGGCCATCACGGAGGAAGTGCCAGAAATACTTCCCCCACGTGGTGTGGCTTGGGTTAATAATACGCCATTGGTGCGCACGGTGCTGATGACCTTGGATTCAACATTAAATGCAATTTGTGAGCGAACATGTGGGTTGTAGATGCCTACCTCGTTGTAGTCTCGAGTAGCGCGCACGGCATCAATCTCGGTGAGTCCGAGCGTAGAATTCGGCGCGACAAACCCTGGATAGATGTGCTGTCCTTCCAAATCAATGATGGTGTCCCATTCTTCTGTTTTGTAGGTATAGGCCAGTGAATTTTTTACCAAGGCGATGCGCCCATTACGTACCCCAACGAGCGCACTTTCCAGCACCTCACCGTTGCCGACATGGAGGTAGCCATTTAAGAGGAGCACTGACTTTCCATCGGCTTGTGCACGTAGGTTCACAGCCGTGAAGAGCAAACTAAAAACAACTATAAATTTCATCATTGGATCTGCTTAATGGGAATTTTCTTCTTCGCTACCTTCTTCACCAATGGTATCGCAATGGTAATGGCGGCGGCGTTTTTTAATGAATGGCTTGGCTGACTCTCCGCGCTTGTTGGCATCGAGCATCTTTGAAATGATCCGCGCTTTTTCGGCTTGATTTCGGGCATTGCGTTCGGTTTCTTTGCTCGCATCATACAACACTACCCCATCTACCAAGGTCATCTGCACAACTGCATTCACACTCAATGGGTTGTCTGACCACAGCACGATATCCGCATCTTTACCGACAGTCACAGAACCCATGCGCTGGTCCAAGTGCAACAATTTCGCTGGATTCAAGGTAACCAACTTCCACGCCTCCTCTTCGCTCATTCCACCATACTTCACTGCCTTCGCAGCTTCTTGATTCAAGCGTCGCCCCATCTCGGCATCGTCCGAATTGATCGAGACAACCACCCCTTGATCGGCCATCATTTTGGCGTTGTAAGGAATGGCGTCGTTCACCTCAAACTTATAGGCCCACCAGTCGGAAAAGGTAGAACCTCCCGCTCCATGTGCCGCCATTTTATCAGCGACTTTGTAGCCCTCAAGGATATGTGTGAAGGTGTTGATTTTGAAGCCCATCGAATCAGCCACATGCATAAACATATTGACTTCCGATTGCACGTACGAGTGACAGGTAATGAAACGTTCTGAACGCAAGATCTCACCCAGTATTTCAAGTTCTAAGTCCATCCCAGGCTTGGGGTTCTTCACTGAGTCCTTTTTGTATGCATCCCAAGAATTCATGTACTCGCGTGCACGAGTGAAGGCATCTAAGTACACTTGTTCAACCCCCATGCGCGTCTGTGGAAAGCGCACAGTACTGCGATCACCCCAGTTGGCCTGCTTGACATTTTCTCCCAAGGCGAACTTGATGAATTTTGGTGCGTTATCGATGAGCATGTTGTCAGGCGATGATCCCCACTTCAGTTTAATCAAGGCCGATTGACCACCGATTGGATTGGCCGAACCATGAAGCAATTGTGCGGCCGTGACACCTCCTGCCAATTGGCGGTAAATGTTGATGTCGTCAGGATTCACTACATCGGCAATGCTCACCTCTGAAGTAATCGCTTGACCACCTTCGTTCACACCTTTCGATATGGCAATGTGTGAATGTTCATCGATAATCCCTGAAGTCAGATGTAAGCCCTTGGCATCGATTATTTTTGCTCCGGTTGGAATCACAAAATTTCCGGTGCCTACAAAGGTGATTTTCCCATCCTTGACAAAGACTGTTGCTCCTTTGATGATCCCTTGTTTGTCATTGGTCCAGACTGTTGCATCGCGGAACACGATCGTTTCTTCTTGAGGTACAGCTTCATTTCCAAAGGCCATATTCGGAAACCAAATAGCCCCATCCAAACGAGACTTCGTCTTCACTTCGGTAGACTTTTCTTCCGCCGCACGTCCATTTCGAATCGCAGACCAGCGGATCCAACGTCCATCAGGCAACATGCCATCACCTTCAAAAATTCCAAGTCGAGAGTTCACCTTTCCGTGCAAAATGATGCTTCCAATTAATTTTTCACCCGACAAGTTAAACTGCAGGGTAATGTCTTCACCCATCAACGCCACAGCTACTTTCGGTGATAAGGTGTCGTAGCTGATGTTGTTTCTACGGTCAAAAACCTTCTTCACCTCTTTGATGCTTGCTTCCGGTTTTTCGCGATCCCCTTTAAATTCCATTGGAAACTGCATGTCTTCTATGTGCAGATTATATGTACCTCGAATGTCGTGCGCCTGAAGCATTTTCAATTCATTGCGCTTGCCGAGCATCCAACTTTCGGTAAGCACTGCTTCTTCAGTGAACGGATCGCCCGACCAAATCGTAAAGCTCGCACGTTTACCATTTTCAAGGCTCCCCACCTGGTCAGATACATTCAGTATTTTGGCTGGTTCCATCGTTAATGCATTCAACGCATCCTCGGCACTCAAGCCACGGTCAATCGCTAAGCGTAGATTTTTCCAGAAAGATTCTGGGTTTTTCACTCCTGCTGAAGTCAACACCATGGAAATTCCCTTTTCTTTTACAAAAAACGGATTTGAGGGCGCCAACTCCCAATGCTTCAAGTCCGACAAGGGCATTTGACGCACGATGTATGGGTCATTCACTTGGTAGGCATCTGGGAAATTCAGCGGAACAATCACAGGACGCTTCAAGGCCGCAATTTCTTCCAGGGCTGCATATTCATTTCCTGAACCAAGGTAAATGGCAGAAAGCTTAAATTCGTCTGCAATTTTTGCCATGCGCAAGATTTCCCATTTGTCCGTCGTTTGGAAGATGATAGGCAAACGGCGTTGGGCTGAAAGTGCCTCGAGTGATAAGTTGGTAGATGTATGAGATCGACTATACGTTTCAAGATCATAAAATGCTTGACGAATCAACGCTATTGAACCCATCTGAGAAGACGGATACGTTTGGTGGGAAATCCCCTTATCAAAAGTAATGACCGAAGCCACATCAGAAACAAGCAATTGGCGAGACACCTCTTCTTCACCCAAGGAAACTAAAGCACCTGTACCACGGAAAATCCCATCCTGCACATGGGTCATAGCTAGGCCAAAGCCCATTTGAATAAGTGATTCGTAAGACTTTGTTTGAATCGAAAACTGATCTGCGGCACGCACTTCAGGATGCACCGCTTCATTCCAGTAGTACGCACCTTTTTTACTCGTTTCTAATTGCGGACGACCTGAATGGTCATTCGATGGCTGTGGTGTATGTACACCCACATTCGACCACGACTCGATAAACGCGGGAAGAATCGTACGCCCGTCACAATCGATTTCCACAGCACCAGCAGGTACGACCACGATGAGACCAACATCAATAATCTTATCCCCTTGAATAAGAAGAGTTCCGCGTTCGATGACCTTCTCAGGCGAAACCACGATGCGCGCATTTCGCAACGCAATGATAGGCGCTTCTGATGTGGCCATTCCATTCAGAGGAACAGGTTGCGCAGAGGCAAAAACGGAAAATAGAACCGAAAATAGGAGTGCGATTCGCATTGATGTATGTTAAAAAGTTGGGCGCGTGAAATTACGGAAAATCGATGGACTTTGAAATCTCCGTGTGCATCGATGCGTTTTTGCGTATTTTTGTAAAAAATCTAAAAAATGGATATCCTTATAAAATCACACAGTGGCCTACGTTGGGTCGTTCTAGCCCTATTGATTGGCGCAATCATCAATTCAATTACGGGTAAATCTAGAACTTACGAGAAGAAAGATAAAATGCTCAATCTTTTTGCCATGGTCTTTTTGCACATTCAGTTACTGATTGGATTGGTGCTGTACTTTACAAGCGACAATGTGGTGTTTAAGGCGGGTTGGATGAAGGTAGACAAATTCCGTTTTTATGGCATGGAGCACATTCTGATGATGGTTATTGCTATTATATTGGTGACAATTGGCCGTAAGAAAGCAGAAAATCAGACCGAGCCAGCGAAGAAATTCAAAACGATTACCTTGTGGTATACCATCGCATTACTCATCATCATCGCAGCCATTCCGTGGCCTTTCCGCGAAGCATTGGGAGGAAAATGGTTCTAAAACATTTCGTTTGGATCCTATGTGCAGTGCTCGTTCTTCAATCCTGTTCGGGTGAAGCAACGGTAGAGGACAATGATGCCTCTGAGGAACTGCCAAAAACCGAAAATACTGCAGGACAAGAACTGTACACAGAAAATTGCGCACAATGCCATGGAAATGATGGAAAATTGGGCGCTTCTGGTGCATCTGATTTGAGTGCTTCTACATTGGATGATGCCGAATTAACCAAGGTCATCACGAAAGGGCGCAATGCCATGCCTGGGATGGGACCCATCTTAGGAAAGAAAAAATCAATTAACGCGGTCGTAGACTACGTCAAGGAACTGAGAAAATAATGAGCAACGGACATGTTACAGTGGATGCAGTCGAGGAGACCTGTGTGCTTGTGGGAATTATTACACCTGAAATAAAGGAAGAAACCGCACACGAATACCTCGACGAACTGGAGTTTCTCGCAGAGACTGCCGGTGCCATTACTATGAACAAGTTTTTACAGAAATTACCAATGGCAAACCCACGCACCTTTGTGGGAACGGGAAAATTGGAAGAAATAAAAGTATATGTCAAGGAACACGGCATCGAGTTGGTCATCTTCGATGATGAACTTTCTCCTTCGCAGTTACGCAACATTGAGCGTGAACTGGAATGTAAAATCCTTGACCGCAACATCTTGATCCTCGACATTTTTGCCAGTCGCGCGCGAACATCGCATGCCAAGACACAGGTTGAATTGGCGCAGCTGCAGTACATGTTGCCTCGACTAACACGCATGTGGACCCACCTTGAGCGACAAAAAGGA
>JBEIKR010000174.1:0-4972 GCA_040379705.1 Crocinitomicaceae bacterium | reverse complement strand
TGATTATCGCAATCATCATCAATAAGATTACACACTTCAGTAGCACCGGGGTATACTGCAGGGTTTAGATCATTGCAATCGGTGTTGCTTAGAACATAACCCGAAGGTTGGGTACAGGCCTGCGTAAACTGAGCCACGTCACCAAAACCGTCGCCATCTGCATCAACGTAGTAAGTAATTAAAACTCCGTCATCTATTTGTGAGTCACAATCATCGTCAATACCGTTACATGTTTCAGTGGCACCTGGATATATGGTTGCATTGGTGTCATTGCAATCCGTGCTATTGGAAACATAACCAGCAGGCTGTGTACAAGCTAGGGTAGTGGCTGCGCTATTTCCGTAAGTGTCACCATCAGCATCTTGGTAATATGTATTTTGAACCCCTTCATCAATCTGTCCGTTGCAATTATCATCAATCAAGTTGCATGTTTCATTCGCTCCAGCATTGATTGCAGGGTTGTTGTCGTTACAATCACCATTGATACCACCGGTAGTGTTGTATCCAACACCTGGAGAAGTACATTGTGTTAAAGTTGAAATGTAGTATCCATCCGCATCCGCATCTAAATACCAAATGGTATTCGGGTTAATAGCAGGGTTGTTGTCATTGCAATCGGTGTTGTTCGAAACATATCCAGTAGGTTGGTTACATGCGAGTGTTGTGCTGTTTGGGTTACCGAAGGAATCTCCGTCAACATCTGCATAATAGGTGTTTTGAACACCTTCGTCTATTTGGTTATCACAATCATCATCTAACAAGTTACATGTTTCAGGAGCACCTGCGTAAATGGTTGGATTGGTGTCATTGCAATCGAAGTTGTTGGCCACATATCCGTTAGGTTGCGTACAACCTTGGGTTGCCGCATTGGGATTTCCATAGGTATCGCCATCTAAGTCTTGGTAGAAAGTAGTTTGCACTCCTTCGTCGATTTGATTATCGCAATCATCATCAATAAGATTACACACTTCAGTAGCACCGGGGTATACTGCAGGGTTTAGATCATTGCAATCGGTGTTGCTTAGAACATAACCCGAAGGTTGGGTACAGGCCTGTGTAAACTGAGCCACGTCACCAAATCCGTCGCCATCAGCATCAACGTAGTAGGTTGTTTGAACACCTTCGTCAATTTGTGAATCACAGTCATCATCTATACCGTTGCATGTTTCAGGATAAAAATTGAATGTGATTTGTACACTTATGGCTTCAGGCGGACAAACGGGATTTGTTATAGTCCAGTCAAACAAATAAACTCCTGGAACAGACACAGAGACAGATGTATTGTATACTGAAGCGTTGGTAAAAGTCGCTGATCCAGGACCACTGTTTAAGGTCCACAGCCCCGTAGATGGTGCAGGATTATTTCCGTTTAGATTGTATGTGAGCCCGCAGATTACGTCATCAAATCCGGCATTTGGCGCAGGAGCTTGATTATTGAATGTTATGCTTACTTGATCTGATGTTACAGGACAAACGCCATTAAAAATGTTCCATTGAAGAATGTATGTTCCATCAACAGAAGCTGTCACTAGGCAACTTGGGCTGGATGGATTTGAAAAAGAAATGGTACCAGGCCCTGAAACACTGAACCAGCTCCCAAATCCAGAAGTGGGGGTATTACCTGCCATTGTTGCTTGGTTTCCACATACTGTTTGGTCTGGTCCTGCATTCGAGGAAGAAGCCGGATTCGAAAATGTAACTTGAACCTGGTCATTTGTGAATGTGCCATCTGAGGGATTCGTAATTGTCCATTGCAGAATGTAAATACCCGCTGTTGATACAGTTACACTCGTGTTTCGAATGGCAGGATTCACAAATGTGGCGGTTCCAGGACCACTAATCAAGGTCCATAACCCAACACCCGGAGCAGGGTTGTTTCCAGCCATGTTTGTGGTTAAACCACAAATGTTTTGATCGATACCGGCATTCGCTACCGGCGGAGGGGGTAATTCAAAAGAAAATTTATCACGTGAAAGTGAAGAGTTTGCAGAGCTTGTATGTGAAGACAATAACGCCAAGCACGCACAAACCACCAAAAGGTATGGTTTAATTCGCATAGGTTTACGACAAAATAGTCCTGATTAGTCAGGAATGTTGTTTAGGTTACGACAAATATAACGGAAGGTTGCTTCTACTTGATAAGAAAAAAGCCTTCTTTATTTAAGTTCTGAGTTGAACCACAAATGGTTTCAATTTCTACAATAAAGTAATAGGTGCCTTTTGTTAAATCTTTCAATTCCTCACATACGCTAAATTGATTATTCAGCTCAATGAGTTGATCTCCCCATCTGTTGAAGATTAAAATTTTTCTCACAGCTAATAAAAAAGGAAGCTCTTCAGGTAATAGTTGATCATGAAAAATATTCCAACAATCGTTTACACCATCAGCATTTTCAAGTGTTACAATATTCGCGAATTGAATGGTATGGATGTCGAATTGATTCGATGCGTCAGTAACAACATTCACTGTTAGCGTATCAGCACACGTATTACTCGAATTGTAGGCAATCAGATTGTAGATGCCAGATGTGTTAATCTGAGGATAAATTTCGGAGGAAAATAAATTCCAATTTGAAGTATACCAGGTGTAATTGGTCTCACTCAAAACATTTAAATCTTCCCAGACGTCTAATGAAACGGTTGGTATTTCACAAGTTAGTGTATCGGTTGTCAATCCAGTTAAAACTGGGCTTTGTGTATTTTGATTTATGGTTACGCTAGCACTTGTTGTGCATCCGTTGTTGGGATCTGTCACCATGCAATTGTATATACCGGGACCATCAACCACAATGGAGGAACCATTGATTTGAGCGATGTTCAAACCGCTCCAATTGAAATTATTGGGTGAGAGGTTCGACTCAGCTGTGATTTCAGAGGTTAAAACGGTGCAATTTAAAGTGCCTGCTGATTCCAATAGCGTTAATTCAGGAGGAATTTGATTGGAGATAACCAAAACAGAATCTGCATCAAAACACTGATTGTTGACATTGGTCTCTAAAACATACCAACCTGGGGCATTGAGTTGAATGGAAGATGCATTGTTGGCAGTTGAAATGCCAGGACCTGTCCATGAATATACTACACCAGGGAAATTCGAAAACGAAGAGATACTTGCTGTAGGGGCATTGCAGGTCAATACTGTTGGTGTATTCAAATTCACCGTTAGGGGTTCCACAAGCACATCAATGGTTTGTGTTACATCAATACCACATAAATCAGTATACATGACTGTATAAGTTGTGCTTGAAGGGGGAGTGGCAATTGGGCTTGCCGAAGTTGGATCACTAAGGTAGGTTGTTGGTGTCCACACGTAGGTGTTGTTAAGCGCAGCACCCACAGAGAGGGTGGTGCTTCCACCTTCACAAATTTGCACTTCGTTTCCAACATTTAAAATGTTCGGGGTTAAGCATACGGTTTGAACATTAACGGCACCGCCTGTTGCTGCCGTGAAGCCCCAGTAAACGTTGCTTTGTCCATTGAAAATGGTATTGATGATATCAACAGTGGTTTGAATTCGAAATACACAATTGTAATAAACTTGAAAAAGCTGGGTTGTAGGGTTCCATGTAATTCGAACTGTTCTTGTTTGACCGTCTTCGGTATTGGCATTAAAAGCATCCATTTGAACCGGACCCGCTAAGTTGTTTGCACCGTTGTGATTAATATCTCCGTTGCGCACTATGGCAATATGGTCGTAATAGGGATCACCGTAATCTCCGTTCTGATAGGTATCAAATTCAACTGCCAACGAAGTTCCAAAATTCAAATATCCCAATCCTCCACCACTTTGACCAATTGCACTTGTTCCTTGGGTATGCATGACAAAACAAATTCCATCGGCACCACCGTCATTGTTTCCAACGTTCATTTCAAACGTAATGTCGAATGCCTGATTTAAGTCAATTTGATTCGCATACCAGACAGTTCCGTTCTGATAATTCAAAGCATCTGTCAATTGGTAACAATCATTTCCAGTAGCTATGGCGTTGCCATTGAGAAAATAATTTTGAGATAGAACGAAGTTCCACGAACTAAGAAAAATGGTGAGTATAAAGAGTCGTTTCATTTCGCTGCGAATGGTTTTCCGAATGTACGAAACTATTTCATGCCACGCTCTTTGCGAATGTGATCATAAGCCTCTTGCACTTTAATGAATTTTTCTTGTGCAGCCTTGGCATGCTGTTCACCAAGATCTTTGACTTTATCTGGATGGTATTTCATGGCCATTTTTCTGAACGCCTTTTTCACTTCGTCATCTGAAGCTTCGGGCGTTATTTCAAGTATGGTGTAAGAGGCATTGATATCCTTGTAAAACATGGCCTTCAAACTTTCAAAGTCCTTACTTGAGATATTCATGTCCGTAGCGATCTGATTCAAAATAGTAATCTCAGTGAGATCAACTTTTCCATCGCTTTGCGCAATTCCGAACAAGTAATGCATGAGCTGCAGTCTCATGGGGTGCTCCATGAAATCACGAATCTGATGGCATACCTGCTTCACCGGAATGTCTTTGTTTAAAAGCTCTTTCAATATTCCTATTTGCTCGGCAGCAGCGGCCTCTCCAAATTGCTTGGCATAAAATTCACGAATGAATTGAAGCTCACTTTTCATGAGTTTGCCATCTGCTTTCATCACTGCCGCAGACAAGACCAAGAGAGCACTCGAGAAATCTCCCGGGCTCGTTGTGCGTCTGTAACGACCTGTTCGTGGTTGTGAATCTGTTTGTGTGCTTAGGCTGGAATCATCTGCCATATATCCCACAGCGAAGCCAATTAAGCCTCCAATGGGGCCTCCAAGTGCCCATCCTATGGCACCGCCAATCCATTTTTTATAACTCATACGTTTAAATCTATTCCTACTGGGCAGTGATCAGAGCCCATGATATCATTTAAAATAAAAGCGTCGTTCATCTGAGTCAACAGTTTTTCGCTAGCAAGGAAATAATCTATTCTCCATCCAACATTTTTCGCGC
>JBEIKR010000173.1:0-4972 GCA_040379705.1 Crocinitomicaceae bacterium | reverse complement strand
ATCATTGCAACACAAGGTGAAGAAGCCGCAGCCGTTCACATTGCGATGGCAAAAACCTATGTGTATGATTCGGCAGACCGCATTGAAAAAGCAGCGAAGGATGCCATCAATTCATTTGCTGAAGGTGATGAAGCACGCATGATGTTGATGGGCTTGAAACGATTTACTAAAACCGAATACTTCAATCCTAAAGCGGCGCGTCAGCTCATTGCGGAGACATTAATCGCAGCGAATAAATACCCCTTCTAAACGCGTAATTTTCTTGTTGAAATCTGGTAAATCTTAGTTTACTTCGACACAGAAACCAGTATTTTCTGTGAAAGACCCTATTTGATAAAGGGCTACATGTTCGCGTTGAAATAGAGCTTGCACCTCATCGACGGCAATGGGATCAACAGAAAACAACAATCCTCCATTTGTCTGTGGGTCACAAAGCGTGAGCAGTGATTCACCAGAAATTCCGTCCACCTTCGCTCCGTAGGCCTTCCAATTCCGCATAGTATTGTCTGGATAGATCATGTTCGCGGCATGTTGCTGTGTACCTTCAAGCAATGGAATAGCCGAGTAGTGTAGCTCAGCTGTCAAACGACTATTGTTAACCATCTCTGTTAAATGTCCAATCAAGCCGAAACCAGTGACATCCGTCATGGCATGCACACCTTCCACATCACCCAAGAATTCACCCATAAAATTCAATGTTGCCATTGATTCTACACACGAATTGAGATGCGCTTCACTGAGTAAATTTCGTTTCATAGCAGAGGTTAGAATACCTGTACCAATGGGCTTTGTGAGGAAGATGACATCCCCTACTTTCGAGGTGTTGTTTCGCTTAAGTTGATGGTAATTCAATACGCCATTGACGGAGAGTCCGAAAATAGGTTCTGGTGTTTCGATAGAATGCCCTCCACCTATAGCTATTCCCGCTTGTCTGCATACCTCTACTGCACCACGAATAACTTCTGATGCGATTTCCGTTCCTAACTTTTCCGTTGGCCAACCCAAGATACTCAGCGCCATGACAGGACGTCCGCCCATCGAATACACATCACTGATTGAATTTGCTGCGGCAATCCGACCAAAATCATACGGAGAATCGACGATTGGTGTGAAAAAATCAGTGGTACTCAAAAGACATGAGCCATTCAATAAATCCAAAACAGCGGCGTCATCACCTGTGCTATTCCCGACGATTAATCGAAATTGGTCATTTGTAAGGTGATTGCTCAATATTTCCTTCAAAGGTTCAGGTGCTATTTTACAACCACATCCTCCACCCTTGGTATATTCCGTCAGTTTAATCATTTGTTCAGTTTCTCAGTAGGTAATTTCCCATAAATAAAGTCCATGTGCTGGAACAGAAGTCGAGGCAGCACCGCGGTCCATGGCGGCAAGAATTTCTATTATCTCTTTTGGATTTCGTTTTCCCAATCCAACATCCACTAAAGTTCCCACCGTTGCCCGCACCATATTCCTCAAAAAACGATCTGCCGTAATTTCAAAGTACCATTCGTTCTGATCGTTTTTCCATTCTGCATTGCTTACCGTGCAGATATTTGTTTTTACATCGGTATGTAGCTTCGACAATGAGGTGAAATCCTGTGTGCCAAGAAGGTGTTTTGCAGCTTTGTTCATCGCTTCAAAATCAAGCACCTGGGGTACATACCAACTCAACCCTTCTCGAAAAGGATCTTTTTTCTGGTGAATGTAATACCTGTAAGTTCTTGCCGTAGCATGAAACCGGGCGTGCATTTCAGCATTTACTTCTTTCATCGAATACACCGCAATAGATGCTGGAAGCATGCGATTTAGTTTGAAGCAAAAATGATTCGGATCGGCAATTTCAGGAAGGTCAACATGCAGGAAGTACTGTTTGGCATGAACACCAGTATCTGTTCGGCCACAACCCACCACATGAATCGGTTCATTGGAAAACATCTTACTCAGGTTCTCTTCTATTTCTTGCTGCACAGAAATCTGCTTAGGCTGACGCTGCCACCCAAAGTAAGAGGAGCCGTCGTACGCAATTTCAATGAAGTACCTTTTCATGGGGTACAAATGTAAAGGAAAAAGGCCGATCTGTTGGGATCGGCCTTGATACTATTTAATACTTAGTTTATTCAACATACAACACATACCCTGGATTCGAATCCACTGAATAATTGAATTTCATGGATTTGTTTTGAGATGGCGCTAGGGTAATTCGCCAAGTCAAGATTCCTGTTTTTTCATCCAAAACCGCTCCTTCGTATTCACCGTTTTTTACCTTGATGTCCGTATTCACCGAAAGTGGCATTTGGTCTTTGATAATGATTGGAATCGCAGCGCCACCGTTGTTTTTCACTTTAATCTCATAGGCTACTTCAAACTTCTGACGACCACCGATGGTCTTCTTTGTACTTTTCTCATCGATGCGAAGACGCTCAACTTGCATTTTCTTGTCTTTGCCCAAAGAGAATGACAAGGTATCTTTTGTTGAATTCACATCGATGTAGGTTTTTCCGATATAGGTGCCGTCGAAGTATAAATTCGATTCACCACTGAGCAAGTTTAACTTTTCCCAACCTGCTACTTGTGCTGTTAAAAATACCGATGGATCGAGCTTAGGCGCGGTATGGTATTCATAAGTTGCTGGCAATTCGAAGTCGTCGATGTGCACACGGTGATCATTTCCGTCTGATGGAATGCTCATTTTTGATTGAATGGCATATTCCATACGCAAGTCTTTTTGAACTACAGTTGATTGTGCCTGTTGTGACCACGAATACGACGCTGGGGTTCCACCAGTCAGTACTGTTGATTCGCCATTTGCCATCGCCCATCCATTTCTATCTTTATCCTTGCGATTTCTCGAACGTTTTTCCAAGATTACTCCATCCATAGATTCCACTGCAGACAATTTATAGGCAGAAGAAGTTACTTGAATTTTATCGGACACTACGACTTCTTCCAATTCCAACTGATCGGCTTGCAAGAAGAACTTCAAATAAGGTGCAGTGATTTGCAACTGCATCGGCTGATACCCCACATAGCTTGCTGTGGCATAGTATTCTCCTCGAGGCACATTGACTTCAAATTTTCCATCGGCATCTGTTACTGTTCCAATGTTTGGATTCGATGGAAAACGAATTTGAGCAAAAGGCATTGGTTCGCCAGTCGACGCGTCAAATACAATCCCTTTGAGCAACTGTCCAGAATAATCAACCGTAGGCAATTGGCGTGAGGCAACCGTACGTTGTTGAGGATAGTTGTTGTAATTGAGATACCATGGATTTAAAATAGGCTCCGCTGAATTTTCATAGGGGTCATTCGTCGATAACACAAGATCCACATTATCCCAAGAAATCCCTGTGGATTGTGTCACCAAGGCTTTAGCTTCCAAACGAACGGGATCACCAATACCATTTGAACGCATGTCATAGTAAGGTTTCCACGATGCTCTAGGTGTGATATAGGAAAAGAAAAACTCTCCTTTGGTTTGTTTGTCCACATCGATTTCTACGATGATTTCGGTGTAATTGGTCACTGGCTTGTTGCGGCGACTAACAATCTCCTGCTCGATGCGGTTCATGTCTTTGTTCAATCCTTCCAATTCTTCTTTGATCGCCGATTGACGGATTGTAATCGCATTCAACTTTTCGTGCATGAAAACATAAGCCTCCTTCAACTCAGACACTTTCAATCCGAGATCTGTTCCCTTCAATTCGCGGTTCTTCAAGATGAGGTCTTTGTCAAACAGCAAGATTTCATATTCATCGCGCAGATTGAGGTCGCGCTTTTCTAGTTTCTTTTTTTGATCATTCAAGGCATTGACCTCCTCATTGGTGATCTTCATGTCCTCGAAGTTCTTTCTGGTTTTCACCGAAATGATGGTCAATGAACCTTTGGCTTTCACTTGCACCGTATTGGGGTCCACGAAGTCAGTGAGTTTTTGAAATACCACCTCTTGACGACCAGGTTGCAATTCAACAGCGCGGTAATGGTCCATTTGCGCGCCTTGAAAAAACACGGTTACCTTTTGAATGGTAGAGGATAGCGGAATCTCTTTTTGAGCATTCAACGCTACTGGCAAGGCCAGCATTAGGGAATAGATTAATTTCTTCATAACGGTTATTTAGACGAAAAAAGCACCACATTGGGTGCTTTCTTGATGCAAATACATCTCTTATTTCATAAAGTTCACGCTTATTTTTTACCAGGATAGGTAAAACCACTCATATCCACTTCATACATATTCATGCTGGCTTTTTGCCCAAACACCTCAAATCCAGCCATAACTGCCTTTTTCAATGCTTCATAATACTGGAAGTGTGAATCATTATTTACCGTATTCACCATGACACCTAAATTGACTGGATCACCCCATGTAGCACCTAAATTTTCTGCTACAAACACATCCAAGCCTCCCATTCCTGGCAATCCATCGGTACTATAAAACAACCAGCGACCATCTGGTGAAATAAATGGTGTAGTTTCCCTACCAACCGTATTCACGTTGAGCGGTAAGGGCTTCGCTTCACCCCAAGTTTTTCCCACTTTCTGAACAACATAGATGTCTGTTGAACTCTTATCTCCTTTTCGATCCGTAACAAAATACATTGTATTTCCATCGGCTGTCATTGTCGCAGAACCTTCAAAGAAACTTGTGTTAATTGTTTTATTGACAATCATTTTAGGTGTTGACCATTTTCCTTTATCGCTCATAGTAATCTCAAAAATATCAGAACTTCGTGTCACTATTTTCTCTTCCGTTGCCTCCGTATTCAAGGTCATTAAACCCTGTAATCCATTCGAAGAAATAAAGGTGATGCAATCAAATCCGGAAGTATTTAATCTTCCTAAATCATTTGATACACTATCCCAAGTACCCGAAGTTGGATTCCATACAGCGCGATATACATCTTCAAAATACTCTTCATCATCCGGATTCATGATTCCACCTTTTGTATCAGCACGTCGTGATGCGAAATAT
>JBEIKR010000172.1:0-4973 GCA_040379705.1 Crocinitomicaceae bacterium | reverse complement strand
TGTTTGAGTATAATCCACAAAAAAAATATTTTTTAAAGGATTGATTTAATTGTTTTTTTTTTGACCTTTTTTTCATGTTTCGTTGCCTAGCTATCCTTTTTCTTATATCAGTTCTTGCTGCATGCGGCCCTCAAAAAAAGGGATCTCAAGAAAAGGATAATCCTACCTCTCAAATCAAGTACGCCAAGTGCATCGACATCCACGAAACTAAATCAGGTACACTTGTTAATCTTCATGAACCTGACGCCAACATTCATTATCAGTATTTCCTAGGAAGAAACAATAAAGAATGCCCAAAGAACGCGACGTTTATTCAAGTCCCGATCAAAGGAATCATCGCCTTGAGTGGTACACACGTAGGAATGCTCACAGTCTTGGATGAAATTGGCCTCATTCGGGGTGTTCCGAATGGCAAGTACATTTATAATAAGTCCTTACGTAAACGACTATCCCAAGGGAAAGCGAAAAGCTTGGGGACCGAAAGTGGTATACCTGTGGAATCCATTATCGCGTTGCATGCCGATGTGCTGATGTACAGTGGTGGCTTTGGCACAGGGTATCCGAAAGAGGTTCAACTTCAAAAACTGGGAACTATCTGTATCCCCAATTTTGACTGGAAAGAAGCACACCCCCTTGGCAAAGCCGAATGGCTACTTTTCTTTGGTTATCTGACTGGTAAGGAAAAACAGGCCAAGGCCTATCTTTCAAAAGTTGAAAAACGCTATTTAGACTTATGTCAATGCGCCAAGAAAGCCAAGGCTCGTCCGCGAGTTTTTAGTGGCAACCTCATCGGTGACGTATGGTTTGCTCCAGCGGGAGAAAGTTTCGGTGGAATTCTCTTGCACGACGCTGGCGCTGATTACTCAGGAAAAAAAACGAAAGGTACCGGAAGTATAGAGCGCTCCCTTCAAGAAGTGATCTCCAGTGAAAAAAACTCCGAATTTTGGATCGATCCAGGAGTAACATCACTCAAAGATTTAGTGCAAAGAGATCAGCGCTATCGTTATTTATCCGCTGTAAAAAATAAAAAGGTTTTCTGTTATTCATACGGTATGAACCGGTTCTGGGAAATGAGTATTGTTGAACCAGACAAAATTCTTTTTGATTTCATCCGTATCTTTCACCCCGAATTGGGCCTAAAAGGCCGAATGCATTATTACAAACAGCTTCACTAATGACGAAGAATTTTGTCCTCTTTTCTAGCTTGACCTTTCTGATGATTGGGCTCTGTTTGTGGCATCTTCACGCAGGACAACTGGGAATAGGTATGGGTGAATTTTGGTCGGCACTTGTTGATGGCGGCGATTCGACGAAAGAGATAATTGCGCGTGAATTCAGAATCCCACGGATGATTACCGCACTTATCGCTGGCGGAGGACTTGCGGTTTCGGGGATGATTATGCAAACACTCTTCAACAATCCCCTCGCTGGACCTTATGTGTTAGGGATAAGCTCCGGTTCTAGCCTGTTTGTGGCACTTTGTACCATGACAGGGATTCCTTTGCTTCAGTCAAACCTTGGCGTTGTTGGAGGCGCTTTTATTGGCGCCATGGTATTTGGTGGAATTATTCTGTTCTTCTCCTTCTTCATTCGCTCATCCGTATCCTTATTGCTCGTTGGACTCATGCTCGGAAGCTTCACAGGATCTTTGATTAGCATTTTAGAGGCGACAAGTGCAGCGGGTGAATTGAAATCCTTTACTATGTGGACCATGGGATCGTTGCAAAACGTGCAATTCACTGACTTGACATTGCTCTTGTCCATTTATCTGCCCTCCTTATTTCTTCTAGTCCTACTGATCAAACCATTGAACGCACTGCTTCTTGGAGATCAAGAGGCGCAACAACTCGGACTGAACATCAAGTTTGTACGGATTTCATCTATTGCAGTGACAGCAATTTTCACAGGGTTAATCACCGCATTTTGTGGCCCCATCGCCTTTGTGGGTTTAGCTGTCCCGAATGTTTCACGACTCCTATTTCGCACTCAAAATCACCGGATTCTGTTGCCCGCCAACCTCTTAATTGGTGCTTCTTTCCTCCTTTTTGGTGACATCCTCATTCAGCTACTTGAAAGCAAAGTTATTCTGCCAATCAACGTCTTTACATCACTACTGGGTGCACCGATTGTCATTTTCATCATTTTAAAACGCATGAAATGATCGAATTTAAAGACACAACAATAGGTTACTCCACCCCGCTTCTTGACATCGACAACATGCGATTAGAAACGGGTAATGTCTATGTGCTTATTGGAAAAAATGGTGTTGGGAAGTCAACCTTCCTGCGCAGTATCAATGGAGAAATTCACCCCATCCAAGGAGAAATTCGCATTGATGGTCAACGTTCAAATGACTTCACAAACAGTACTCGTGCAAAAACCTTATCCTTTACCGCAGCAGGATTTAAAGGCATTCCATTTTTAAGCACCTTCGATTATGTAGCGCTAGGAAGAACGCCGCATACAGGAGTTTTGGGAAGATTAAGTGATGTTGATCAGGAGCAAATTCACCAAGCATTGGAGACGACAGGAATTGCGCATTTATCGGGACGTTACACCGACCAACTAAGTGACGGCGAACGACAGCTAGCGACCATTGCGAAATCATTGGCACAACAAACGCCTGTAATCCTCTTGGATGAGCCAAGTGCCTTTCTCGACTATCTGAACAAAAGAACATTGATGCAGACCTTAAAGCGTATTGCGGCGGAAGAAAACAAATGCATCGTACTTTCTTCACATGATATCGATATTTGCTTAGAAATGGGAACGCCAATTTTACTTGTAGACCAACGTTTAAGGAAAATTTATACCGCAGAAGAAAATGCAAGTAAAGCAAGTGTGCTTCAGCGGGCCTTTGGGATAGAATAGCACTTTTTGCTTACGGAATTATTGAGGATCAATGAAAACTTTTTGGGAAAAAGCACAGTACTTTTCGTCCATACTTCTGATGGCAGCAGCACTTTTTTTTAGTGCATCCATTTGGTCCACTAAACAATCGCTAGCATATTTGGCGATCTTATATTCATCAGGTTTTGGGCTACTTTTAACCCTAATTTGGGCAGTAAGACTATCGAAAACCACTTTTGGAAAAATACTATTGGCGATCAATATTCTCATTTGTGTCCTTTCTCTTGGAAGTCAATTCAAAGAACAAGGCGGTTTTGATGATTATTACCGTTACATAAATTGTGTCGGGAATTGTATTGCTGCATTGACAACCATTTTGTTCGGCATCCTTCATTATAAGAAAATAACAAACAAATAAGTCCGACCAAAAACATCAAAGAATCACAACGAAAATCGTTGCGTCAAGTCTGCGATCACGCTATTCAAACTTTGACTCAATTGATGGAACTTTTCAGCGATCACTCCAAGTTCCCCATTTCGATCTTTTCCGTGTGTAGCGATCTCTTCAATTTCACGGATCGTTTCTTTGACATCCGTCACCATTAAAATATCAATGGATGGCTTCATTTGATGTGCGGAGAATCGGATTCGCTCAAAATCCTTTGAAGCTATTCCATCGGAAATTTGCTGTAGGTAATTGGGTGTGTTTTTACAAAAAGTTTCTACAATAGAAACCACGAACTCCTGGTCGCCAGCTGCAATTTCCTCGATGTTACGTAATGAATAGTATGCTACTTCCTCATGAAAAACATGATCATCCTCCATTTGACCATGCGATATTTTCGAATCAAAGAGCATCCGAATCTTCTCAAACAAAGCATCCTGACGGAATGGTTTTGATAGGTGGTCGTTCATCCCTGCTTCGCGGTAAATCATTTCATCGTCTTTTGATGCATTTGCCGTTAGTGCGATGATCGGAATTTTCGACTTCAACTCATTTCGAATGAATTGAGTCGCCATTAATCCATCCATAACAGGCATCTGAATGTCCATAAGAATCACATCAAATTCCGACTCTTTCAAGCGCTGAACACAGCGTTCACCATTCGAGGTAATGTCATATAATATTTCCTCCTTGTCAAGAATGGCCGAAATCAACATTTGGTTCATCGGGTTGTCTTCAGCAATAAGTACCCGACAGTTTTTCAGTGATTTTTTATTTTCAACATCTTTTCGAACATTACCCGACTTCGAGATTTGTTTCGCAAACAAAAATTTCAGCGTAAAATGGAAAACTGAACCGACACCTTTCTCACTGATTACCTCGATGTCACCATCCATTCGTTCAATGATACTTCGAGAAATCGATAGTCCTAGTCCTGTTCCACCAAACTTTCGAGAAACAGTTGAATCTTCTTGAATAAACGTCTTAAAAATCGAGTCGATATTTTCTACTTGAATACCGATTCCAGTATCCTGTACCTCAAAACGAATTGTTTGCCCCTCCTCATCCATGTCCATTAGCTTCGCCGTTACTTTGACAAAGCCATTGTTTGTGAATTTTACGGCATTGCTCACTAAATTCACCAATACTTGGGTGAGCTTGGTAGTGTCGATTAACAAGGAATCATTGATCCCTTTATCGAGTTGCTGAATAAAGAACAAACCTTTCTGACGTGCACGCTCACTAAATGTCAATTCAATTTGCGAGAACAACTTATGTAAATTCGACGGTGTCTCTTCAAGCACGAGATGTCCCGCTTCAATTTTGGAGAAATCAAGAATGTCGTTAATCAACTCCAACAATCCATCGGCTGAAGATTTAATGGCATCAATGTACCGTTTGTATTCCTCCGACACACCAGCATCATCAAGCAATTCAGCCATACCAATGATCACATTCATTGGTGTACGAATTTCATGACTGATATTCGCCAAGAACAGTTCCTTTGCCTTAACGGACGAGTCTGCCTTTTCCTTGGCAGCGATCAACTCTGCCTCCATTTGTTGTGTAATGGAAGCGTCGGTCAATGGAACTGAATCCACACTGAAGATGAGATAGATCAGCGTGTCGTTCTCCGCTTGATAAACAAGATGTCCTTGCAAAAGAAACTCGGGCGAAG
>JBEIKR010000171.1:0-4989 GCA_040379705.1 Crocinitomicaceae bacterium | reverse complement strand
GAAGTAAAATTCGTTTGTGCCGAATTGTTTATCGCGAAGATTTTTTGGCGCCGAACAGGAAAAGAAAAGAAGGACGATAAGAAAAGTGATTAATCGAAAGAAATTAGATTGGTTCATCGGTTGATTCGTCTTCTTCATTATCAATCGAAGGTAAGCGTTTTTCGAAATTGCTCCCTGTTTTAGCGCCCATTATTTTCATTTTTTTAGCCTTCCCAAGGAGATTGCCACTGCCTGTTTTCAGCTGTCCCATTGCCTTATTCAAGGTCTTCTGTGCAGTTGATAGATTGCTCTCAAGTGCTTCAAGAGAACTCACGAACCCATCGAGTTTGTCTATGAAAGTTCCTGCTTCTTTCGCAATGCTTTCTGCGTTTTTTGAACGTTTTTCCTGCGCCCAGATGCTGGCCACGGTTCTTAAAGTAGCTAGCAATGTTGTTGGAGAAACCAAAATGATATTGCGTTCCCAGGCAAATGAAAATAGATTGCTGTCTTCGTTGAATGCGGCAATAAGTGCAGGCTCTATAGGCATGAACAACAATACGAATTCAGGGGTTGTTAGCTTATCGGCGGATTCGTATTTCTTTTCGCTTAAAAGTTTTATGTGCGAACGGACACTGTCTAAATGGGCGCGCATAGCCAACGCTTTCTCTTTGTCGTCTTGCGTGTTTACGTAGCTGTTGTATGCAGTTAGAGAAACTTTCGAGTCAATAATGATGTGTTTGTTTTCAGGAAGATTCACGATAACATCGGGACGAATAGTTTTGTCATCGTCATTAACATCTGAATGCTGAACTACAAATTCTTTTCCCTTTTCTAAGCCGCTTTTTTCCAGTACAGATTCCAAAATCATTTCTCCCCAATTCCCTTGGGTCTTATTATCTCCTTTGAGCGCGCGTGTCAGACTTTCGGCGTTAGCGCCGATGTTAGAGCTTGCTTCGCGTAAATTCTTTATCTCGTTTTCCAATCGAGCGGAACGATCCA
This sequence comes from Crocinitomicaceae bacterium, assembly GCA_040379705.1. Classification (GTDB taxonomy): domain Bacteria; phylum Bacteroidota; class Bacteroidia; order Flavobacteriales_D; family Crocinitomicaceae; genus M0103. The sequence continues at coordinate 4,011 of JBEIKR010000171.1, read as the reverse complement.
CGTTTTCAAGTTCTGTCTTATAAAACGAAACGTCGGTAAGATCAGATGCCGTTTTCCGATTAAATTGAAAAAACACGGCAACAAGCGCTCCGCCTGAAATCGCCCCGATAAGAAGTGAAAATATATCCATGCATCAAAATTACCTTCAGTAGTAGGGCATTTCAATATTGTGGAAAAGTATTTTTAGAAGCGTGAAGAGAACGTAATTCCTACGCGACCGTTTTTTAGTTGAAGTCCACTGTTATCAACGTTTCCAATGCCGTATGTTATGGAAAGGGAGCCATTTTCTTGTTGGAAGCGAAATCCCAAGCCTGCGTCATAGTAGATATTCGTAACAGGTGCTTGAATCTTTGCTAAGTCACCAAAGAGAAAAGCCTGAATTTCAGATCCGAGATTTACCCCAAAATCGAAATTTACCATAGCGTATTGCGAAGCATAGAGGCTCTCTTCAATAAATGCCCTTAGGTTTTTGGTTCCTCCAAGTCTTGAAATTTCGTTGTTATAAAGAGAGTCGCTGAAAATTGCATTCGCCTCCAGGTTTACATTGGCAAAGAGCAGTTGATTAATATTGAATTTCGACCATGCATTGGCTCGAAGAGCGTATAGTTTTTTTGTTGAAGCACTCGTTTCATATTGAATAGTCCGCGTTCCGGCAAGTCCTTCAATTAAGAAATTGATAGCATTGACCGAATTGTTGTTTTTGGAATAACGAAGCGAATAAGTTTTGTTTTGAGTGTTTCCGAAAAGAGAGGAGGATCCAAAGTGTGTGTTTGAAGATTTTCCTACTGCCGCTGAGAAACCATTGAGATCGCTTGTTTTAGTTAGAAGTCTAAAGCACAGATCGGTTGAAGAAAAAGTAGAGTCGCGCAAGAACGATGCGAATTCAAATTGAAACCCAACGGGCAGCCCAGCGGTAAAGGGACTGCCTAGTTTAAAAGCGAGACTTTGACTTTTAGGTTGGGGTCGTTTCCAATGAAATTCGATAGTCTCAGCTTGTTTAAGTGCGTTGGATAATTCGATGTCGATATTACCAGTTAACATGGATTGACTCGAATTCGGTTTAGGTTGAAGAGCAATAAGCGCTGAAATGACATTGTTTTTTTTACGGTCAGCCTTAACGGTTAAACTGAATGTCTCAATGTGCATGCGAACTGAAACTTGCGCATTCGGTTTTAAAAATGAAATTTGACTTAAAGCCGCTCCTATGCTTTGAACTTTGTCGGTGCTGTAGGGTTGGCCCGGTTCATAATTCAAACAGCGCTGCAAGACTTTCTTATTGAAAAGTATGTTAGGAGTAATTATCGTGTCAAGCAAGATTCGTTTGCCCAAGGAAATGTTCCAAGTGAATTCAGATGTTTTTTCATCGAATAGCAGGGTGTCCAACTCCAATTGAGCATAAGGATATCCCTTGTTATTGAACCAATGCAATAACTCATTTGGATTTTTGTTCTTCGGTAGAGGGATATTTTGCCCGAGATATTTGTGAACGGGTCTTGAAGGTTGAGCGCGTAAAAAGGAACTGCCAAATGCCAATAGCAAAAAGGTACATCCTACAATGATATGTTGATAACTGCTTTTCAAATTAGGCCTTAATTAACTTTAGTTTGAAGTAATTTTGTAATTCAATTGAACACTATGAAAAAATCTGCAAGAGTTTTGTTTTTTGTTTTACTTGGTTTAGGAATTTTCAGCCTGCAGTCTTGTAAGAGAAAGCATGAAAAGTGCGCTGCTTACGACCAAGTAAGTCCACAGAAGTAGTAATCAGTTAAATTCGAAGGTTACAGTTTGTAGTACTTCGGGACCGAGGCTCCGACTCACTGGGCAAGCATGTGCGTATCGTTGTATTTTTTCTTTCATACTTGCGTCGTAATCCAAATGTGGGAAAATGAAATGAATTTTAATCTCGCCAATACGTCGAGGAGTTTGGTTCATGATTTTTTCGATATTTGCAACAACACCCTCAAACTTCCAGTTTCTTTCTTCTGCCGCAATAGCCATGGTAGTAAGAATGCATGTTGCAAGCGATGTGCAAAGGAGATCTGTTGGCGAAAATCTTTCCCCCTTACCCTTGTTGTCTAACGGAGCGTCTGTCTCAAGATGCGTTTTGCTTTGTTCGTGAATGGCTTCGCATCTTAGATTGCCGGAATATTTTAAAGACATTTTGGTCATGGTTGTTTTTTTTTCAAAACTAACATAGAAGCAATGAAATTAGTTTTTTTTAGCGGGATATGTTCAAGACGCGTGCACTAACTTTGTGCTATGACTCTTTTCTTTCAATTGCTCTTCTTGCCGTTACTTTTTTTAGTTTCAATAGCGAACGCACAGATTGAGACCAACGAACAAGGGGCAGGTCGATATGCACGTCAGACTTATGGAGGGCTTGTTATTAGAACCAACGGTTGGGGTGGTAGTTACGTCAAGGGTAAGAACAAAGGGGCTTTTATCGTGCGTCAAGTTTCATACGATTTTAATTTTGTTAAACACGAGAAAGAGCAGAAGTCCTATTTTCAAGATCCGAGTGCTCGTCCATACGTTTTCGGAAAACAAAATGCAGTTTACAATTTCAAATTGAACTACGGCTACAAGAAAGATATTGCCACCAAACAGCGTAAATCTGGAGTGCAAGTGGCTTATGCTTGGGGTCTAGGTCCGTCTGTTTCCTTGCTTAGGCCAATATATTTGGAGGTGCTGGTCATTGATCCAAATTTGAATGGATATAGTTTATCAACGGAGAAATTCGATCCGAACAAACATTTCGTAGATAACATATATGGTCGAGCGAGTAATTTTTTAGGCTTTAGTGAACTTTCAATTGTTCCGGGCTTTTCAGCCAAGGCCTCAATGCATTTCGAGTACAGCAATTACAGGGATGGTTTAAAAGGATTTGAGGTGGGGATTTCTGGAGAGGCCTATCCGAAACGAATAGAAATTATGTCGAACCAAGTGCTTTCTTCGTACCCCGATGGAGCCAAGAATCATTGGTTGTTTGTTTCCGGTTATGTCCATTTTTATTTTGGCCGAAAGTATAATTAGAATCATTTATCAGAAGAGAGGAATAGAAATATGGAACAAGAAGAGCAGAGAATTCCAAAGCCGAAGTGGCTTAAAGTGAAGCTTCCTACAGGAGAGAATTATCGAAAAGTTAGATCGTTGGTCGATGAGCATAAGCTTCATACCATTTGTGAAAGCGGCAATTGTCCGAATATGGGCGAATGTTGGGGAGAAGGAACAGCGACCTTTATGATTTTAGGAAATATCTGCACGCGCTCATGTGGGTTTTGTGCTGTGGCTACTGGAAAACCATTAGAGGCAGACCCGTTTGAGCCAGCCCGTGTTGCCAATTCGGTGAAGTTGATGGGCGTGAAGCATGCGGTGATTACTTCCGTGGATCGCGATGATCTTGCCGATGGAGGATCTGAGATCTGGGTGAAGACAGTAGAATTGGTTCGCGCTAAATCACCAGGTACTACAATGGAAACATTGATTCCAGATTTTGCAGGCAATTGGGAGAATCTGCAACGCATCATTGATGTTGCCCCTGATATTGTTTCTCACAATCTAGAAACGGTGCGCAGACTGACCAAACAGGTGCGTATTCAGGCAAAATATGATCGTTCCCTTGAAGTCTTGTTCAGATTAAAAAAAGGAGGCATGCGAACGAAAAGTGGTGTCATGCTAGGGCTAGGCGAAACGAGGGATGAAGTTCTAGAGACCATGGAGGATTTGAGGTCAGTTCAAGTAGATGTGTTAACCTTAGGACAATACCTACAACCTACGCGGAAACACCTGCCAGTGCAGGAATTCGTGACTCCAGAGCAATTTAGGGAGTATGAAGAAATTGGATTGAAAATGGGATATCGATTTGTCGAGAGTGGGCCGTTAGTCCGCTCTTCCTATCATGCTGAAAAACACCTGTTTTAAAGAATTTTCGGTGGAAAGGAAAAAAAAGCAAATAAAAAGAGTCGAATCGTTTTTTGAATAAGCATTTCTCAATTATCTTGCGCCGAATTG
>JBEIKR010000170.1:0-4991 GCA_040379705.1 Crocinitomicaceae bacterium | reverse complement strand
CTGATTATCATGGTATTAATGCGCAATAAAGGGGTAAAGGATACAATAGCAAAACATTGGTTTACTCCATTGAAACAAGTCAAAAAATCTTAGAAACAAAAAAGGGCCCACCGAAGCAGACCCTTTTATTTTCAGACTTTGTTCTATTAACGTATACTATGTTTGATGATAGCCGATTGGAAGTTCTCACCAGTGAGTTGGATTTGGTACACTCCAGGTGAAAGATCAAGGGATGGAACCATCATGGATGTTGTCCCTTTTTCTATGAAAAGCGCCGCATTGCGTACTACTTTTCCTGTGGCATCGCTTACGGTCATTACGACATCACCATGGATGTCTTCAGCTCCGAAAAGGATGGTAAACTCATCTGTACTAGGATTCGGGAATGTCAAGAAGCTCAAAACATCCGAACCACAGTTTGTTAAGATAGGTCCGTAGATTTTTTGTACCCCATCTTGGTCAGTTTGCATCAAACGGTAGTACTTCGTTCCCCGTGCAGCACCCATATCTTGGATGGCATAGTCAAGAACTGTATTGCTGTTCCCAGCTGCTTCGACCGTTTGCACATCATTCCATGTTGTTCCTTCTTCTGAACGTTGCACGATAAAGTTCAAGGTATTGTGCTCAGAGGCTGTTGTCCAACGAACGATGATGTCTTGGTCAGCACATTGTGCATCGAACGAAAGCAATTCAACCGGCAGTGGAGCAAACAAGTTTGTTGAAGAAATGGTGAATGGAGAGAAGCTTGTGATGGCATCAGTAGATTGTACATATCCAGCACCAGCACCACCGCCCATGTTTTCCCACATAGACCCCGCAGTAGAGTAGTGTGCTACGAATGCTGAAGCAGCTGCGAAACCATTGATTTCTTCCCCTGAACCATTCCAGTACAGACGAAGGCTCGCGTTTGACCCACCGGTTGTTGCTTCAGAGATCATCCATGTGCGGTTAACCACAGCAAGTGTTGTTGTTGCACCAACACCTGTTCCGTTTGCGGTTACATTGTCGATGACACGTACAGAGAATACATCACTTGTTCCGTTGTTGGTCAAAATAGCAGGGTTATAAGTGCTGTTTCCAACAGGGAAAGTTGTTGCAGTAACACCACCGATGCGGCTCATTGTACCTGTAGAAGCTGTTTTCACATAGCTTGTAGCTGAACCACCATTCAAAGAAGCACTTCCCATGGCCAAGGTGTTTGTTCCCAATTCAATTAAACCACTCGTCAATGTAAGTCCTCCAGAGAGTGTAGCATTGTTTGCAAGAATAACATTCCCTGTTGGCTTATTGACAACGACGTATGCAAAGTTTTCACCGCCTGCGGCTGTCATTGTTTGATCACCGCTTCCTGCAAAAAACACTGCACGGCCATTAGGTGAGAAAGTACCTGATGTATGGGTCCAGTTCCCGCCAAGAATTAAGTCGCCACCGAAGGCATCGCCTAAAGAAAGGTTGCCAGAAATTGCGATGTTACGTCCAACGTTTAACGATCCGGATGCTGCACCACTTCCATAATCCATGTAAAGACTTGAACCTGCATCAATGGTAAGGTCTCTTGCCAATGTACGGTTTGTGGTATAGGTTCCGCCGGTATTCGGGAAGTCTAAAATCGTATTGTTTGATACTTGCACGTCGTTCGGGTAGCCAGTGCCTGAAAACGCACTCCACTCCATTCCACGCCCGTAGACTCCCCCCGAGTTGTATTTCAACAGGGAGTTTGGTCCATAGTATGGAGGGTTGGTGTTTACCCAACCGTTTGTGTTTATTGTAAGAACACCCATGATAACAGAAGAATTCACACCGAAGTTAACGCCACTAGAAAGTGATACATTATAGAAGGCTGTTGGATTTCCAGATATCGAGCCAGGCGAGTTGAACACGACAGTTCCCATTCCTGAATCGAATGTTCCGTTGATCACTAAGTTTCCGTTGATATTCAGGTTTCCAATGATCATGGTTAATGTTGCACCTGTCTCGATGACCACATCCTTAGCGACACCTGCCGTTGTAAAATTTACAGTTGGTTGCGCCAATACACATGTTTGGTTGGCTGGAATGATGACTTTATTGGCACTCGTTGGCACTGCAGTGGCGATGCTATATGCTGAGCCATTGTAATTAAACCAATTTGACGCCGTATTCCAATCTGTGCTGGTAGCTCCGCGCCATACCATGTTTCCATTGGCAGGAGTTGTTAGTGGAGCAGGGTTACTGACGTTCCAAGAGTATTCAGTCCAAGAACTTGAGCTGCAACCACTTGCGCATCCGCCATTCACACGAATTCTGATTTTGTTTACTGTTCCAGTAGCGGTGAATGAAGGAACGGTTGCTGATGTTGTTGACCAATTTGCCCCATTATCAGTAGAATATCCATATTCAAATCCGCATGCTTGACCACTGTTGGTTCCGTAAGTAGGGGTTGTAATTGTAAGTGTTGTTCCAAAACACACAGCAGTAGTCGCCGGTGATTTTGTTGCTGATGGAGCATCAGGATCTGCCGTTACTGTAATTACTTTAGGTGTTGTATAAACTACTGTGCCACAAGCATCTGTTATTCTACAATTGTATGAATAAGTTCCAGGTGTAAGCGCTGGTGGATCATACGCATTTGTTGTACTTCCAGAAATGGAGGCGTTGTTTAACTGCCATTGATAGGCATACGCAGTGGCTCCACCCGAAACAGCTGTTGTAAAAGTGAGGTTAGAAGGATTACCCCCATCGCACATGTTTAATGGGTCTGTATTGTGTGCGCCTGCATTTAAGGCAGTTATTGAAACTGCGAAAGTTCGAGCAGTTCCTGTTCCACAACTATTAGATGGCGTCACGGTTAATGTTCCACCTGTACTCGCGTTTAATGTAATGCTGTTTCCAGTTCCTGTTATTGTTCCAGTTCCTGAATAGGTCCATGTGTAGGTAACACCAGCAACATTGGTAACACTGTAAGTTCCATTTGCATTCGCGCAGATAGCTGTTGGTGAAGTAATTGTGCTAGGTTGAGCAGGAACAGTGTTAACGTTGATTGTGTTTGTATTTAACACATTCGCACTGGTAGAAGAACAAGCCAATTGCACGTTGTTCAATCCGAAGTAATCACCCCCATTTGATCCAGAAACACGTACCCACCGAATTCGATGTGTACCAGTTGGTACACTTGAGTTAATCGTAATGTTGTGGCTAGAACCTTGTGTTCCTGAATTGCATGTTATTGCCGCACCAACATCCGTCCAAGTCCCTCCTGAAACGGAGATTTGTAATTTGACTTGATAAGATGATCCAGCGCAGCACGAATTGTTATTGTGGTATTTAGTGAAAGACACGCTGGAAACCGTAGCTGAGCCGCTAGTTGTGAATTGAATATATTGGTATTGCGACGGATTCTGTCTTTGAACAGAGATCCAACTCGGAGATCCTGGAGCCCATGAAAAGTTCTCATAGGTACCACTACCCGTTTGAGTAAAAATACCTGTCAAAAGTGATGGGTGTGATGTCGTTGTCGCTGAGTAACTATAGATTCCACTTGACGGATTGGTCACACCACTTTCAAATGTCCAATACAATGAAGTGTTCGTAGAGGAAGATGTCTGATAATTCACAGTAGTACTCCCGGCACCTGTTGCAGTTACCAATCCACCCGCACTCACTGTTGCAACTGCAGAATTCCCAGTGACCCATGACCCACCGCTACCGGAATAGGTCAGTTGCGATGTGCTCCCTACACAGAGTGTGGTTTGAGCAACAAGTGCTGAACTTGACCCAAAGAGCATTAATCCACCAAGTAGGAAGATAACGATTTGTGGAATTGATTTTTCAAGTAAAGAAGTGGTCATTTTTGGAGCCAAGACCCCCGTTTTAGAATTTCTCATAAGTACGTTCAATAAATTTGGTCTGAAACAAATTTTTTAATACCCAGTATCATTCGTTGACACTGCGGCACCCTCACTTTTCAATCTACGTGCCACTGCTCGATATTTTAATTAAAGCATTGAATTAAAGCGCGATAAATACCCCCGCCCTTTATTGTTTTTCCCAAAACGGGAATTAATTCTCAATGTAGGATTATATCGGGGACCATTAGAAAGTGCAATAAATGAAAAAGGGCCCACCGAAGCAGACCCTTTTATTTTCAGACTTTGTTCTATTAACGTATACTATGTTTGATTATAGCCGATTGGAAGTTCTCACCATTGAGTTGTATTTGGTACACTCCAGGTGAAAGATCAAGGGACGGAACCATCATCGATGTTGTCCCTTTTTCGATGAAAAGTGCCGCGTTGCGTACTACTTTTCCAGTGGCATCACTTACGGTCATTACGACATCACCTTGGATGTCTTCAGCTCCGAAAAGGATGGTAAATTCATCTGTACTTGGATTCGGGAATGTCAAGAAGCTCATGGCGTCCGAACCACAGTTTGTTAGGATAGGTCCGTAGATTTTCTGTACCCCATCTTGGTCTGTTTGTACCAAACGGTAGTACTTCGTTCCGCGTGCTGCACCCATGTCTTGGATGGCATAGTCAAGAACCGTATTGCTGTTACCTGCTGCTTCGACCGTTTGCACATCATTCCACGTTGTTCCTTCTTCTGAACGTTGAACGATGAAGTTCAAGGTATTGTGCTCAGAAGCTGTTGTCCAACGAACGATGATGTCTTGATCAGCACATTGAGCATCGAACGAAAGCAATTCAACCGGTAGTGGAGCAAACAAGTTTGTTGAAGAGATGGTGAATGGAGAGAAGTTTGTGATGGCATCAGTAGATTGTACATATCCTGCACCAGCATCACCGCCCATGTTTTCCCACATAGACCCCACAGTAGAGTAGTGTGCTACGAATGCTGAAGCAGCTGCGAAACCATTGATTTCTTCCCCAGAACCATTCCAGTACAGACGAAGGCTCGCGTTTGACCCACCGGTTGTTGCTTCAGAGATCATCCATGTGCGGTTAACCACAGCAAGTGTTGTTGTTGCACCAACACCTGTTCCGTTTGCGGTT
>JBEIKR010000169.1:0-5010 GCA_040379705.1 Crocinitomicaceae bacterium | reverse complement strand
GTAAAAAGTAAATCCAATATTACTGTCGTCAGTATAGGATGCTTCAAATTGGAAAGATGATGCGTAATCTGATGTCGATGTGCGTCCGCCATAATTTCCGTAGAGTAGAGAAGGTGAAAATTCTGCGCCAATTGAAAGATATTTCTTGAAGTTATAGACAAACCCGAGGTAGGCTCCCAGTCCGATTGAGAATCCTGCTGGAATAGAAATAGTCGAATGGCTTTGGTCCACGATACTATCATTGGACAAATTGGACTGTTGAAAGTCAGCAGTCAAATCAAATCGTCCGACATAATTGATCGGCAGTTCAAAACCACCAATCAACTGAAATCTTGACTTCTCCATCGACCATCCAATCCCTGGTGCAAAATGAAATTGATTCTGTTTCCCAAGTCCTTGATCAAGCACATGTATTCCTAATGATGGAATATCTTGATCTTGTATTTCTAAGATATGAATGCGCGACCAACCAAAGCGAAATCGGAGCTGCGTTTCATTCTTGAGGTTGTAATACAATTGCGAACCAAGTCCAAAGGATTGGTCTTTCAGGTTATGGTTATCAATCGACTCATAATCGATATTAAACCAATACACTTGCACGTCATTGATTGGATTAAATACTTGTACAGAAATCCCAAATTTATCCGTCTGTGAAAATGAAATTTTCGCAAGAATAAGCATTGCGAGGAGGAGTAGTGTTTTCATCGTGTTAGGTAGTAAAGGTGATTTAATGATAATGATTTAGTGAGAGTGGTTCGCTTTAAGCAATGGTTGTTTGCGTCAAAAGTATACTAAATATAGGGTGAAATTTTTATAAATCCAAAGACTTTTAGAGACAAAAGACCGTCTGCTTATGCAGACTGAAAGATAATCCTACTTCGCCTTTGAGCTTCGAAGGATTTTAAGGAACGCTTCGCTGAAGGACAAAAGACAATCCTACTTCGCTCTTTGAGCTTCGAAGGATTAAAAGGACCGATTCGCTGAATGACAATAGACTTGATTACTTGTTCAATCGCCGAAGGCATCAAATTCCGTCAGGGTCAAATCCTCAATCCTTAATTTTAATACTTAATTACCAGTGCAACTTTTCTAGTTACGAATTTCTTCAATGTGTCAAATTCCTTTTCAGTCATCGAATTTTTCGGAAAGAGTAGGTTAGATTCTGCTGTCAAACCGATATATGAATCATTGATACTTGCTTTTTTAATACTCGACCATAACATCTTCGCTTCTGTATCTCCTTGATAAAACGAAATAGAATCTTCTTCATAGCAAAGTCGGTGTTCCGTATTCGCATCGACGCGCGCTAAGAAGGCCTCCACGGATTTTTTCCAATAAATGATTGGTCTTGTTTTACGCTGAAAGTCATACATTACCAATCCAAGATATATAGTTCCTATGATCATTAACCAGTTGTCTTCGAGTTGAATGGAATAAACAAGAAAGACAGGGTAGAGGACCAAAGCAATCACTAACATCCACGATTGACGCTTGGTTTCTGGACCAAAAAAATATTTTTGATGCCCTTCACCGAAATAAATTTCCCGAAGGTCTTCCGATTGATAGTTGAGGTTGATTTCAGTCATAGACATTAAAATTAAATCAATTTGTTTAGACAATGTGATTTGGAGGTAGTGATCCTCCCATTTTCAAAGCCCTGTCATGCATCACAACACTCCCTGCCACACCAACATTCAAAGAGGAGTTTCCGGCGAGTTTAATAACATAATGACACTTGTCGAGTATTTCCTTAGAAAGGCCTTCATTTTCTGCGCCAAGTAAATAAATCGCGCGCTTTGGGTGTTCAAACTGATCCAACATGATGGCCTCATCGGTCAATTCAACGCCCACTAAACGACAATCATGCGGAATATTACTGAGTAAATCATCAAAAGATTTATAATGAAAGAGTGGAATGCGTGCCCATGCTTTGACCACATCAGAAGGTTGCTTTTTGTAACGATGATCTACCGTGAAGATATAGGCTGCACCAAGGATATATGCAGATCGCCATAGGGTACCCAAATTGTGCTCTGTCTTTCCACGAAACACACCAATTGCACAGTATCCTTCTACATTCTTTGTCTTCATCGTACAAATGTGCAAAGAATCGGCTGATTTAACGCGTGCTTTTTTTGCATCTTTGCCTCAAGAAAAAAGCCATGGAATTTATTGATGCCCAACTTGACGCCTATGTTTGCGCTCACTCCGAAAAGGAACCCGATGTTTTAATGGAATTGAATCGTCGTACCCATTTATCGGTACTCTCTCCACGGATGTTGAGTGGCCACTTTCAAGGGCGTGTGTTGAGCATGTTTTCACACATGATTCAGCCAAAACGAATTCTTGAAATTGGAACCTATACAGGATATTCTGCCATTTGCTTGGCAGAAGGTTTAGTAGAAGGTGGACTACTGACAACCATTGATGTGAATGAAGAGCAAGAAGAATTGGTTAATGAATATATTGCAAAAGCAGGACTTGAAGCACAGATTGAACATATAATAGGTGATGCGGCAACAATTATCCCGACACTTGAGGATCAATTCGATATCGTTTTTATTGATGCGGATAAGCGCAACTATCTCAATTATTATCATTTGGTATTCGATAAGGTGAGACCAGGTGGTTATATCATTGCGGATAATGTACTCTGGTCTGGCAAGGTTACTGGCGAGTATGACAAGATGGATCTCGATACCCGAATCATCATGGATTACAATCGAATGGTGCACGAAGACGGACGCGTGCAAGAAGTGCTTTTTCCAATTCGAGATGGTCTCATGATTGCCCGAAAGAAATAATTGGGGCTGATTATGAACAACACCTTGGAAGTTATTTATCAAGACGAATACCTTGTCGCGGTCAATAAACCTCATGGCCTTTTGGTCCACCGTTCACCTATTGCAGCTGATGCCTCTGAGTTTGCGATTCAACTACTTCGAGATCAATTAGGTATGAAGGTGTATCCTGTTCATCGCCTCGATCGAAAGACGGGTGGTGTTTTGCTTTTTGCGTTGAACGAAGAGATGAATCGAATGATGCAAGAAGCTTACATGAATAAACAGGTGATAAAGAAATACCTTGCTCTCGTACGTGGATTTACTCCATCAACAAGTGTCATTGATTATGCTTTGACGAATGAAAAAGGGAAAATCCAAGAGGCAGTTACACATTTCACTACATTGAAAACCTATGAGTTGCCAATCCCTTTGGGGAAACAAGAAACTTCTCGCTATTCATTGGTAGAAGTGAATCCAGAAACGGGCAGAATGCATCAAATTCGAAAGCACTTCGCGCACATTTTTCATCCAATCATCGGCGATCGTCCTCATGGCTGCAACAAGCAGAATAAATTGTTTTTAGAGAGATGGAACATGAATACGATGCTATTGCATGCTTCAGAGATTTCATTCGAACATCCAATTATAGCTCAAAATGTAACGATCAATGCGAACAGGAGCAATGAATTTAACCGAGTTTTGAGCTTGTTCGACCAATATCGTGTCACAAATGTTTAGGTAGTCCTTCGACCCTTGAAATCTGTGTGAGTGTGAGAGTGTGAGCGAAAATTCCATCAGCCGAAGTTGGATTCAAAGTCTTAAAAACTTGATCTCCTAAAATCTTGAAGTCTCTCGTCCTTTGTCTTTTGTCTTTTGTCTTTTGTCTTTTGTCTCTCATCCCTACAACACGCCTCCAATAAACAAGGCACCAAGTACCAACAAACAAATACCAACAATGCGTTTGATTCCATTCAAGGTGGTTTTCTTCACTAGTTTTTTACCGAAATAGGTTCCGATGAACGCGAAGACAATTCCTATGATTAGAATCCCTTTAATTCCTGTCAGTTGTGCGAAATTTAAGGATACGGAATAGACCGTTATTCTGGAAATATCAATAATCAGTGCGATGGCATTGGATGTGCCTAGAAATTGATCTTTCGTTAGTCCTGATTTTGTCAGAAACGCAGAACGAAACGCGCCTTGATGACCAGATATCCCGCCGAAGAATCCACTGAGAATTCCTCCCATAGGCATCCATTTTTTGTCCACTTGCCAATCGCTGAATCGGGGATCAAGATCAAACCAAGCAAAGAAAATCATGAGGCTGCCAATCACTAGTTTCATGATGCTCATTTGACATTCATGATTGCCCAGATGATAACTATGAAGTACAGGCATTTTTCCAATCCATTCCAACAAAAAACTACCGCCCAACGCAGCAATCATTGCGGGAATACCAAAGCGAACTAATGTTTGAACATGAATATGCCGATAGAGCATTCCGAATTTGAAAATATTATTTGAAAAATGTACGATTGCCGTAGCGCCGATTGCTAAGGGCAAGGTGAAAAATAGGCTGAAAACAGGGAGCATAAGGGTTCCGAGTCCAAAACCAGAAAAAAAGGTCAATGTAGCACCGAAAAGTACCGTCAATGCAACGAGGATGTACTCCATATCCGTATTTTTACGGCAAAATAAGGATTTTTTAAAAGGCTAAAGGTTTCATTTACATTAAAAAATTACAATGTCTCAAAGAGAAATAGATTTACGCAGTGATACGGTAACGAAACCATCAAAGGAAATGCTTGACGCTATGTTTGCGGCTCCGGTTGGGGATGATGTTTTTTCAGAAGATCCTACAGTTAATGAATTACAGCGTTATACCGCCGATTTATTTGGTAAGGAAGCAGCACTTTTTTGTTCGTCTGGAACTCAAACGAATCAAATCGCGATCAATGTGCATGTGCAACCTGGTGGTGAGGTCATTTGTCATGAAGAAAGCCATATCTACAAATACGAAGGTGGAGGTATTGCGCGAAATTCAGGCGCATCTGTCCGACTACTTCAAGGAGATCGCGGAAGACTTAAGGTGGAATCGATTACACAATGGATCAACAATCCTGAGGATGTGCATTTCCCTTTGACACAATTGGTGAGTTTGGAAGATACTGCGAATAGAGGTGGGGGCGCAGTGTATGATTTTGAAGAAATAAAACGTATTCGTCAG
>JBEIKR010000168.1:0-5054 GCA_040379705.1 Crocinitomicaceae bacterium | reverse complement strand
TTAGGAAGATGAAAAAAATATGGATTCTTTCATGTTGTCTATTTGGTCTGAATGTCTCTGCACAATCGATTGTAGCCTCATGGAATTTTAACTCAACAGCAAACGACGCCAATGTTGCAACGGGTGTGTTGACACCCGCGATTGGAACTGGACTTGTGTCGCCAATAGGTGGAATTAATCAAACCTACGCGACTGGGTATCTTACCGATCCGAATTTAACGGATAACTCAGGGATGCAAACGACCAATTATCCGGCTGCAGGAACAAATCCTAAAACAGCTGGAGTACAGTTTGATGCAAATACTGTTGGATATAATAGACTGATCCTTGAGTTTTATCAGCGTTTGAGTAACTCAAGTGCGAATACTTGGACACTGCAATATACCCTTGACAACAGTGGGGCTAGTACAGGTGGAACTGTGGTTTGGGTGGATGCGACAACTTGGACATTTACCCCTGCAGCTGCAGGCACTGGCGACACTTGGTATTTGCGTTCCTATGACTTTTCCGCAGTTACAGGATTAAGCAACAATGCAAATGCTGGATTCAGAGTCGTTTCCAATTTTGATCCTGTCACAGGAAATTACCTTGCGTCTAAATTAGGAAGCACCTATTCGACATCTGGTACTTCACGATTTGATTTAGTGTCCATACGTGAATCAGCTGGTACTGCATCTATTGTGGCTGCGAGTAATTTCCAATATGCCTCTGAAACTTCTGGAACCATAAATGTGCCTGTTACATTTGCAAATGCGAACAATGCATCTGCAAAGGTGAAGATCAATGTCACTTCTTATTCTGATGCTGCCAATAATGTGGATTACACATGGGCACTTACGGACACCTTAACGATTCCAGCGTTGACCAATGGTGTTACCAACTTTGGAATTAATGTCGTGAATGATCTTCTTTCTGAGCGAACAGAAAAGTTGATTGTTAAATTGACACCTGTTAATAATGCTGTTGTATCCACAACAGATTTCTACCAAATTATCTATATTAAGGACAACGATTACGTGGCTCCTGCGCCAACGAATGAATTGTATTTGTCACTTCTAGGTAGTTTCTCAAACGGAGCTTCAGGTACCAATTCGGCGGAAATTGTCGCTTATGATTCGACGAATTATCGTTTATACATCGCCAATAGCATTGGTGCAAAGTTAGATGTCGTTGATTTCTCTAATCCATCATTACCGGTGTTATTGAACAGTATAAATGTATCTACCTACGGCAACATCAATTCAGTAACTGCGCACAATGGCATCGTTGCCATTGCGATAGAAAATACAGTTCCTCAACAAAATGGATCTGTTGTTTTCTTGAACTCTTCGGGTACCTTCTTAAATCAAGTAACCGTAGGTGCAATGCCAGACATGATTACGTTCAATAAAGATTATACGAAAGTGTTGACTGCCAATGAGGGTGAACCAAGTGCATTATATTCTGTAACAGCGGCAAACAACACCTCTTTCTCCGTTGACCCAGAAGGATCTATATCAATCATTGACATTTCTTCGGGTGTTGCTTCCATAACAAATGCGAATGTGACTACTATTGGATTAACTCAATACAACGGACAGGAAACAGCTTTACGAGCACAAGGAATACGAATTTTCAACACAAGTGCTACAGTTGCTCAGGATTTGGAGCCAGAGTACATCAGTATTTCTGAAGACAATTCAAAAGCATTTGTCACTATTCAAGAGGCAAATGCAATGCTCGTAATCGACTTGTTGACATCAACGATTGATACCATGTATGCGTTAGGTTTTAGTGATTATGCTTCAGGCAATGGAATGGATGCTTCTGATCAGACTACAGGTCAAATTTTGATTACATCTTTACCCGTAAGAGGTGTCTACATGCCTGATGCTATAGCCTCCGCGACAGTGAATGGTCAAGAATATGTAATTATGGCCAATGAGGGCGATAGTCGTGAGTTTGGTGGTGTTATAGATGCCAATCGTATTTCTACATTAGCATTGGATTCAGCAGCCTTTCCAGATCAATCAATATTGAAAAACAATCGATTCATTGGTCGTTTGAGTGGATTAAAGTACTCTGGAGATACGGATAATGATGGAGATTTGGATGAAATACATGTCATGGGTTCGCGATCTTTCTCTATTCGTAATGCATCTACTGGTGCCTTGGTGTTTGATTCGAAAGATATGATTGAGCGAATCATTTCAACTCATCCGATATATGCCTCTATTTTCAATGCGTCAAATACGACGGGAACACCAGCGATTAAAAACAGAAGTGACGATAAAGGGCCAGAGCCAGAAGGTGTTACCACTGCTTTTATCAATGGGTCACATTATGTGTTTGTTGGTTTAGAAAGAATTGGTGGTTCTATGGTATTCAACATTGATAACCCCGTGAATCCTGTGTACGTTGGTTATTACAACAACCGATCAACGACTTCTTCCGGTCCAGATTTAGGGACAGAGGGCATCATTTATATTCCTGCTCAAAATTCACCAAATGGAGAGTCAATTCTCATCCTAGCCAATGAAGTGAGCAGTACCTTGTCCATCTATCAAGTCAACACATGTGCGGACATAGCTGGAGCAGAAATCACAACGTCTCTAAGTGAATTTTGTGAAGGAGGTTCAACGACCATGGCTATTACTGGTTCGCCTTCAAGCACCATCCAATGGATTCAAGATGGACAGCCAATTGCCAATGCGAATAATTTGAGTTTGAGCACGTCAACATCAGGAGCATATCAAGTTGCTGTAAATAGTATTTTCTATTCGTGTGTTGACACGTCAACTGTTCAAACAATAACCGTAAATGAACTGCCTGAAATTACTGCATTTGCAACAGATTATTCACTTTGCCTTGGAGATACAACGGTATTGTCGGTAGTAGGAGGGAATAGCTACGAATGGAACACAAGTGTGGTGGAGAATACGTCGCTTTCGCCAATTGAAAGTGCTACGTACATCGTTACAGGAACAGATTTCAATGGGTGTCAAGATACTTCATCTGTCTACATCGAGGTTTCAGCACTTCCTCTTGTTGTAGCTAATGTAACGGACACTCTTCTTTGTTATGGCGAAAGTGTAGTTTTCTACGGAAGCGGAGCCAATACTTACTCTTGGACGAATTCGGTTGCTAATGGAATCTCTGTCGTGCTGAATCCTTCAACAACAGTGTACGCTGTCACTGGAACAAATGCAAGTGGATGTGTGGCGAGTGATTCCATCTCCGTAACTGTCAATCCATTGCCAAGCGTTGATTTAGGTGCAGACACTACAGTTTGTTCTTACAATTTCCCGATTACCTTGAATGGTCCTTCTGGATTCACAAGCTACCAATGGAATACTGGTTCAACCACTTCAAGCACCAACGCAACAGGTGCAGGAAATTATCAATTGACCGTTTCCAATGAATTTGGTTGTACCGACAATGATATTGTTGTAGTAAATAGTGACGCTTGTTTAGGAATGGGTGAAAACAATGAAGCTTCTTTGAATGTGTATCCAAATCCATCTAAAGGAACATTCAACATTGCACATACATTAAATGGTGTTAATCAATATATTGTTCTTGATGCACAAGGAAGATCAGTGCTTCAATTCAGCAATAATATGAATGAAATGACTATTGATTTATCAGATTATGCAAGCGGAATTTACACGCTAATGATACAAGGTATTGAAATCACGACTGTTCGAATAATCAAAGAATAAGTTAGTTTGTAATGCCAAAAAGGGGGATTGTGTAAGCAATCCCCCTTTTTTATTGTAGGAATTTTTAGATAAAATACCGAAGCAGCTCCATGCGACTAGGTGCTGAAATTTCTGATGGAATCAGATGATTTTCAAATTCGCTAATAACTTTTTGAATTATCAATTCTGTTTGGTCCGGATAATTGATTATTTCCTTTTGAACGGGTTTATTTACCCAGTAATTTATGGTTCGATGATGAATCAAATCCAGTGAGTCAAGTACATCAATTCCAATCGCTTGAAGCGCGGCAGCGTTGCATTGTTGCTCGTATTGACCTTGCATGGGAATTACCATCAATTTTTTACCAAGAAAAAGTGCCTCTGAAGGCAACTCAAATCCCGCACCACATAAAACACCTTCACAACTTTCAAGACTCTTTAAGAATGCATCGTTTTCAATTGGTTGAACTTGAACATTGTTATACTGCGCAATTCCTTTGGCTGATTTAGAAAATAAATGCCACTTAACATCAAATTGCTGTAAAAAACGAATTAAGTATTCGTCGGCATAAAAAGGTAAGTAGACAGAATAGTAACCTTGATTCTCTGGATTCAACAGCCTAACATCTTTTCGAATAACAGGGGTGAAGATGTCTTGAGCAAAAGACTCAAAATGAAACCCGTATTTTTTCTTTGCTGGACTATAGTGTGAAAGCACATAGGAACCAATCCGATCAATAGTAGTTGGTTTAGGGGCCAATGCATGAATAA
Organism: Crocinitomicaceae bacterium; assembly: GCA_040379705.1. Lineage (GTDB taxonomy): Bacteria > Bacteroidota > Bacteroidia > Flavobacteriales_D > Crocinitomicaceae > M0103. Next base: position 603 of record JBEIKR010000168.1, on the reverse strand, counting down.
CTGCAGCTTGATGACTCATGTCAATACACGGGACTCCATTAATTAATGCTGACCATGAAGAGACTGGTTCAAAATCGGAAATAACTAAGTCATATTTTTTGACAGGAAGTTGACGAATATCTCGGATTAAATCAATTGGACTGCTAGTGAAAATTGATTTCAAATAAGCAATACCGCCTTTTTTCGAGGATTTGAATGTCAATCCTTCGGATTGATAATTCACCTTAAAACCAAGATCTAGCTGGCTTTGATTCCCACTTAAAATTACATCAACATGAGCATGATTATTTAATACAGGTAAAATTTCACGAGCACGGGCAACATGGCCATTCCCTGTGCCTTGGATTCCATATAATATTTTCATAGCTCAACAAAATTTAGAGAATAGGTATTGTCCATGATCACATCATTATAGAGATGCTCGTAATTCAAGTGATTCTTTTCTTCTGGTTTTCGATCGCGCTTTGTTTTATTGTCTTTGTGCGTATAAAGTGACCATGTACTATCCACATATTCCAGTGCCGTTCTATTTTCTACCCAGTCTCCCGAGTTTAAATAACAGACTTGCCCATCTTTTGTAGACATTTCTTGAATTTTTGGCTG
>JBEIKR010000167.1:0-5106 GCA_040379705.1 Crocinitomicaceae bacterium | reverse complement strand
TTGTTGATGAATTTGGCATTGAATATCTCTGCCAATGTTCCAGTTTTATATTGCAGTTTGGACGTATCAGAGTCCTTGTTAATGAAACGCATGGTATCGGCACTTTCCGGGATTTCGTTGCACCAGTTAATGGCTGGGTCATTGAATGGATTGGAAAAACAACTTATTGAATCGGTAAAGACTGAGTTTGACAAGCGTCAATTGTGGATTACTGATCAGCGCACAAATTCACTTCAGTTGTTTCGAACACGCTGTAAAAAGCATGTGGAGGAATTTGGGGTGAAGGTAATCTTCGTAGATTACATCCAGTTGATGGGTTCGGATCGCTATCGTCACAATCGTGAAATGGAAGTGAGCTATGTCAGCAGGGAACTAAAGTCGATTGCTCGAGAGCTGGACGTATTGGTGATTGCCTCTAGCCAATTGAGCAGAATGGTGGAAAATCGAGGAGGTGATAAACGGCCAATCTTGTCAGATTTAAGGGAGAGTGGTTCCATTGAACAAGATGCGGATAAAGTATTTTTCTTATACCGTCCTGAATATTATGGATTTGTTCGTGACGAGGACGGTAATTCGCAAGAAGGAATTACGGAGTTGATACTCGCGAAAAATCGGAGTGGTTCATTGGAGCATATTCAATATGCCCGCGATGCTCATTTTTCTAGAATAATTTCCATCAATGACCATCTGGCAACATTTTCCATCAACCACGATCGTATGTGGGAAATTGAAGGCCCGCCATTCTAGAAAACAAACATTCGAGAGCCGTTGTTAACCTTATGTGTCGGACTGCCCGATAAGTGGTTGTGCACCTGCAACCCAATGATCAACGGAAGCCATGAGCTTCGCTGTTTCTGCGAAGTTCCGCTGCGCTCCACGTTCGCAGAAACAGCTTAATTGAAGATAAGCGGCAACGGCTCTCTTTTTATAAGAATCATGAGATTAAAAGAATTTGTGGATGATCATCGATGGGAATTGAAACGCTCTTTGCGACAAAACGGATCTTCCGTTCTGACGCTTTTTGAGGGAATGTCCAATGCCGAGCGCTCGGCTGCTCAGCTCTTATGTATTGAGGATGCTCTGGATGTATGTGCGTACTTACAAACATCGAGAACGATTTTGGAGGAATTGATCAATGCGCCAAAATACAGGAGCTTTCACATCGCGAAACGTGGAGGTGGAATGAGATCCATTGAGGCACCTGAATATCGCTTAAAGAACATACATCGAACATTGAATATTGGATTTCAGGCAATATATGCAAACAATCCAAATCCTTCAGTGCATGGATTTTTAAAGAAACGAGAAGAGAGTGAATTTTCTTCTCCGATTGTGTGTAACGCGTTGCCCCATGTGGGCAAGGATTTTCTTCTTAATTTGGATCTAGCCGATTTTTTTCCATCTATTCCTGCGTTTCGAATCAAACAACTATTAATTTCTGATCGCTTCGGGTTTAATGATTCTACTGCAAATGCGCTGACACTTTTAATGACATACAATGGACATTTACCACAAGGTGCGCCAACATCTCCAATCATCTCCAATTTTGTGTGCGAACAAATGGATTTGGAGTTAGGGCAATTGGCTGCGGATAGGAAGTGGACATATACACGCTACGCGGATGACCTTACCTTTTCTTCACATGATGCATTTACGGATGAATCTGTCGAATTGATTCGAGCGATAATCGTTGACAATCATTTTACAATCAATGAGAAAAAACTTCGTCGCAAAGGAAAGGGTAGAAGGAAGGAGGTTACAGGATTGATCGTTAATGAAAAAGTAAACGTAAACAGAGAATTTGTCCGCAGTGTTCGTGCGATGCTGCATGACCTTGAAGTGAATGGATTAACGAGTGCCGCCGCACGTCATTTCAAAAATTCTCCAGTAGTTCAAGCGAATGATCAGCATGTGTTTATACATCGATTGCGGGGATACATCTCTTTTATTGGACAGGTACGCGGGAAGGAAGATGCTATTTTTAATCGTTTTTACGAAAAATTACAAAAGTTAGTGATTCTCTCCATAAAATCAGAGTGACCCATCAGTAAACTCAGGGCTAAAAGTGTCGAGTTGGTGCAGAGAAATGCTTTGTTTGAGAACCAAACTACCGAGGAGTCTTCGCGTTTGTTTCGCACCTCAGCCTTAAAAGTGATACTCTGTTCTAAAATCTTAAATTCTTGATATCTTAAAATCTAACCCTCTTTTCCTAATAATACGGGTCGTACAATTGGGCTTCAATCATTCCGCGAATTGAACCATTCCTAGGTGCTTTCGCTAGTTTCATTTCATATGCCTTCTCGGCAACTGCTTCCGCAATCCGAAGTGAAACATCACGTATATCTCGAATTGGTGGATATAGAGAGCCATGACCAAGATCTTCTTCAGTAACTAATTCAGACAACGTTTGTGCCGCAACCAGGAAAAATTCGTCAGGAATAAATTCTGCTTCACACGCTGTTACGCCGAGACCTAAACCGGGGAAAATATAGGCATTGTTCCCTTGTCCAGGATCGTAGGATTTACCATTGAACTGCACATTATCAAAAGGACTTCCACTCACAAAAATGGCTTGACCATTGCTCCAAGAATATGCTTCTTCCGCGGTACATTCAGCATTGGCGGTAGGATTTGACAAAGCAAAAATCACAGGGTTTTCATTGATTTCTGTCATGGCCTCAATTACCTCACGGGTAAATGTTCCGGCAGCTCCGGTAGCACCAATAAGTATATCCGGTTTAATCGATTTTATAGCATCTACAAATGACAGTTGTTCTTGTGCATGCGCATAGGGTAGGTTATGATTGAGTAAGTCTTTTCGGCCTTCAACGACAAGGCCATTCACATCAACAAACCACAAGTGGCGTCGTGCATCGTCTGCATTGAATCCTTCTTTTTCCAACGCATAAGAAATGAGGTCGGCGATTCCTGTGGCAGCAGAACCTGCACCAAGGAACATAATTGTTAAGTCAGAAAATGATTTTTTCGTTATTCTAGTGGATGCATACACTCCTGCAAATGCAACAGATGCAGTACCTTGTATGTCATCATTAAAACATAGCACCTTATTTTTGTATGTTTTGAGTAAATTGTAGGCATTTGGAGTCAGAAAGTCTTCAAATTGAATCATTGCTTTTGGATAGAGCGCTTGTACACTCATGATAAATTCATTCACTAAATCGAAGTAGGCATCCCCGACCACTCTTTTGTGTGGATACCCCAGATAAAAGGGGTCGTCTAAGAGTTGTTGATTGTTTGTCCCTACATCAATCATGACGGGTAAACATTGAGCGGGGTCGATCCCTGCACATGCGGAATAGAGCATTAACTTTCCAATGGGAATACCCATCCCATTTGCTCCAAGATCTCCTAAACCTAAAATACGTTGTCCATCTGTTACAACAATCACCCGAATGTCCTCTTCCGGCCAATTCCTCAAAATTTCAGAGATCATTCCTCGATCATCAGGAGTAATATAAAATCCTTTCGTTTCGGAAAACAGATGAGAATATTCACGGCATGCTTCTCCTACAGTTGGTGTGTACACAATTGGAAGTAGTTCCTCAATATTTTCAATCAACACCCGATAAAATAATCGTTCGTTTCTACTCTGTAATGCCGATAAGTAAGAGTATTTATCAATATTGCTTGATTTTTTACGAAGATTTTTAAGCACCCTTTTGACTTGAACTATTTGTGTAGAAACGGCATAAGGAAGTAACCCGCGAATAGCTTTTTCTTCCCTTTCCTCATGAGTAAAGGCGGTTGATTTATTGAACTTGTTGTGCTTGAGCCAGTGTAAATTATTGTCCATGAAGAGAATTTGGGTAAAACTAAGAAATCTGTGGGAAGAATTTAAAGTGCGGATGGGAATTAAACTTGAAGGATGAAATAGGAAAAGTCAACAAAATAAAGCAATCAATGAAGATGACTTTTCGATGATTCAAAAAAAGTACTGCGGTGTGTTAAATCATGAAGACAAAATCGTTTTTACACTATGAATTTCTTCAAAAAGTAAAGAATCTTGACAACTAAGGTCACTAACTTGTGCAATAACAGCATTTTGACCTTCTTTGCCCGAAAAATTTCGTCAATGCTCAATCAACATAAAATCTTGCGTGTTTTGCAATTGATTTCATTATTGAAACAAGAGCCGGCGAAATCTATTCACCAACTTGGTGCAATTATAGATACAACGGACCGAACCGTATATCGTTATTTTGATTTGTTAAGAGAGTTGGGTTTTGACTTACAGCGTGACACTTTTAATCGGTATTCAATTCCTGATGGTGAGGGAGAAGGTGGTGTAAAATTTTCGAATGAAGAGGCAGATTTGATTCGAAAAATGGTCTTGAATTTCGCCAAGAACCACCCATTAAAGGATTCGATTCTCAAGAAAATTTATCTATCTTCCGAAACAACAATCGTTTCAAGTCACCTTTTAAAAGCACATCTTGGACGTATTATTGAAATGTTGAGTGAGGCAATTCAAACGAGAATGCAAGTAGTGCTCAAAAACTATCATTCATTGAGCAGTCAGAAAATTTCAGACCGTTATATCGAACCATTTGCGTTTACTGATAATTACCGAACATTGTTGGCATTCGAACCGTCATCTGGTCAAAATAAGTATTTCAACGTTGAGCGAATCACCAACGTTGAGTTGCTTGGTGTGACATGGTTACATGAAGATAAACACTCGGTGACGAAACCAGATGCTTTTGGATTTGGTCCTACAGACCAAGAAGTGACCATTCATTTTGAGATGACCTTGAGGGCATATTTGTTATTGAAGGAGGAGTATCCGTTGTGTGTTCCTTACCTGAAGAAAATACCCAATAAGGAGCGCTATGAGCTCAAAATGACGGCGAATAGCCGAATTCCTATTGACCGTTTTGCGCGAGGTATGTACGAAGAGATGAACGAGGTAGTTTCGTAGCGACTTTCACTTTCAGCATTGTTTGATAAATAAAAAATCCTGCAGGTACCATCCGATTCACTGCAGGATGGCTAATTCGTTTATCTTTTTATCATGAAATGTTTGATTTCACGGCGAAGGGAAATGAGCGAATTCAGCTCAAAAATCAAAGGTTCAGCAGACGTCTG
>JBEIKR010000166.1:0-5113 GCA_040379705.1 Crocinitomicaceae bacterium | reverse complement strand
TTAACCACAAAAGCATTGATCTTCAACACAACGATGCTAGGATCCGTGTTTGCTGTAACAGTCACCGTTTTTTCTTGTGTGTCGAGCTGTCCAACTTTCGGGTGGAATACCACTTCAATTTTATCCGATTTTCCAGGAAGTATAGGTTTCTCTGGTTTCTTTGCGGTTGTGCATCCACAGCTGACATCAACTCGATCAATAATCAAGGGATTTTTTCCAGTATTGGTCACGATGAACGTTGCAGGATTCTCAGAATCTTCCTTGATTTTTCCAAAGTCGATTTTCAACTTGTTAAAGGACATAGTTGTCTTGGTGGCTTCTTCGGCTTCTTGAAGTTCACGCTCCTCGCGGTCGATATCCGAAAGTTCTTTCTTCAAATCAGCTTCACTTGCGTCATCCGCTTCAATTGCTGAACCTACCTCAGCATTTTTATCATTCCCAGCATCTGAACCACACGATGCGATCATTAGGGAACAAAGTGCAAAAGTGAAAATACGTTTCATGGTCTTTTTTTACAAAGTTATATTTGATTCACATTCTTAAAAGCGAATGCCCATTTTTTTTGCTTCACCATTTTGAATGGCTTGAACGGCGCGAACCAAAGCTTCATTCGACTCATTGAAAATCTCATAAAACTCATCGTAACCCCAGATGTCTTGAGCTAGATTTGCCTTGATGCGCATCTTCAATAGTTTTTCTGAGATCTTGTATTGATCGGCGTTGTATTCCAACTTTGCATCGGCGGTTTTTACAAATTCAAAGAACTCCTTCATGAATTTTTCATCTAAGACAAATTTCGACTTGAAGTCAGCAAAGGAAGGGTAGGAAGCCAACATCTCGTCGCGGTGCTTGTCGACATATTCCAAAGAAAAACTCATCACATGACCGCCTTGAACTAAATCGCGGAAGTAGTCCGTAATTTCTGAAGTGTCAATCGGTACGAAGATGTCTGGCATGATTCCACCACCGCTATACACAGTGCGTTTTGAAAGCAATGTCTGGTGCTTCAATGAATCAGGTAGTTTAATGGAATCCACGTGTGAAAACTCTCCGTTGAGGTAGCGTTCTGTTAAATCGTTTTCATACGCTTCCATATCGTCGTAAGGCTTTTGAATGAAACGACCAGCTGGAGTGTAATACCGTGCAATCGTCAAGCGGATTTGTGATCCATCTGTCAAGTCGATTGGACGCTGAACCAATCCTTTGCCAAAGCTGCGACGTCCAATGATTAACCCACGGTCCCAATCCTGTATGGCGCCTGATAAGATTTCACTGGCAGACGCAGAATATTCATCCGTTAAAATGATCAACTGTCCATCTTCCCATTTACCTGTACGATACGCTTTTAAATTACTTCTTGGTTGTGCACGTCCCTCAGAGTAAACTATCAACTTGTCTCCAGAAAGAAACTCATCGGCCAATTTCTGCGCAGCATCCAATAATCCACCTCCATTGCCTTGTAGGTCAAAAACGAGATGCTTCATGCCTTGTTTTTTCAAGTCAGCAATTCCTTTTTCCACCTCTTCCATGGAAGAGCGTGAAAAACTGTTCAACTTAATATAGCCAATTTCTGGAGTCACCATATATACGGCATCCACAGAATTGATTGGAATGTTGTCGCGTGTAATGACAAAATCCAATGGTTTGCGCATGTTTTTGCGTTGGATTTCGATTTTCACTTTTGTGCCCAACTCACCTAAAAGCTTTTCACGCACTTGGTTGTTCTTTAACCCAATGCCCGCAACATTCGCATCGGCAATTTTTGTGATTTTATCACCCGGTAAAATGCCTAACTTTTCAGATGGTCCGCCTGGGATTGTCGCCACAACCATTAAGGTGTCCTTCAAAATTTGGAAACGAATCCCGATGCCGACAAAACTCCCGTTGATGGAAGAATTGGCTTCATCTACCTCTTCTTTTGAGATATATGTAGAGTGGGGGTCGAGTTTTTCGAGCAACGCGATGATTGCCTCATCTGTTAATTTCTTATCATTGACCGGATCGACATACAGTTGATTGACAAAGGTCAACACTTCATCAAACTTTTGTGTTGTTGCCACCTTGGCGGGATCCACTTGTGCAGTCAAAAGCGCAGGTGCACATATCAATAAGAGAATTAGATGTTTCATATACAGAGTGTGTTTTTGAGGAAATTAAAGGTAGCATTAAAAACGTTTTTGCCGTTCGATAAATAACAGTGAACTATAATTTTTGTTAACAAAAAGAATAAACAGAAGGCTGTGTAAAGCTTTCACTTTTGTTCGGGCGATTCAGCCGTTTTTATATGTTATTTCGGGTTTAATGAAAATGCTGAAGTCCATATCGCTAATCGCTCTGTTTGTTTTTTTGACAGTTGCAGCTAAAGCCCAGGTCAAGGAGTTTGATCATCTGGAAATGTATTATGCCCAGAAGCATTATAAATTGGTTGTTCGCAAGGCCAATCGGCTATTGGATAATCCCGAGTACGATTACTCTCAAATTCCTTCCTTCTATTCGTCCATGGCGACCATACAGTTGGTGCAAAATGACCGCTGGCGAAAAACGCATCCCAATGCGCTGCAAAATGCTGAGCAGTTGTTTTTATCACTTCAAAAAACCAAAGAAGGACAAAAAATCTTGACTGCGCATATTCATGAATTGGCTTTTTTAAAACGGGATTTAATCTCGTGGGCCGAAGACCTTAAACGCCGCAATAATAAGGAAGATTTTACTGAAGTGCAGCGATTCATTGACGCAGTTTTGGCTAAACTTCCGAATGTGGATAGTGTTCCAGAAGGGGGGGCAACAGTGGAAGAATCGTCGGTTGTATCCAGTACATCTTCCAAAGAGCGCCAAAATTTGGTGGGTTATGCGGAGAAATATCTTGGGACACCTTACGTTTGGGCGGGTGAAAATCCAAGTGGCTTTGATTGCAGCGGTTTCACGAGCTATGTCTACAAATCATTGGGTAAAGAGTTGCCTCGCCGTGCTGTAGATCAATACAATGCCTGCAACAAAATTAAAGAAAGGGCTGTACAGAAAGGTGATTTGGTGTTTTTTGACAATGGATCCGGAGTGTCACATGTGGGGATGGTAATCTCCGAAAAGGGCGAACCCGTTGTGATGATTCATGCCAGCTCGTCTCAAGGCGTGATTCGAACAGCCATCGATTCTTCCGACTATTGGAAATCAAGATTGAAGGGTTATGGAACCTTCGTTGATTGATCTTTTCGTGCATAGAAAATGATTGCAATTGCCATCATTATCATTGAAAAGACAGATAAATAGTTGAATAAGGTAAGAATTGTTTCTCCGCGGTGTTTAGTGAGCAGAATAAAAGACAATGCAATGATCGTGATGACGCACAATACCATAGCCAAGAGTGCAAGACTTCCTGTTTTTTTTCTTAATCGCTCAAAGAGCGTGAGAGTGATGACCGTAGCCGTCATTAGGAGGATATAATTCCAAAAAGTTGTCATGTGACGAATATCGAAATAACAAAGGGCTGATAGCACGATACCAGTCAAGGATACTATCCCACCAGTGAGATGAATGATGCGGTGTGATTTTTCCAGATAAATCAAGGAAAGAAATAAAATGAATGCATTCAGAAAAAGCATGCTTTGAATACCATAGGGGGCAAGAGCGTCAAGGCGATAGATTTGCACGAGATTATATAACAAACCGGCAAGGGAAGCAAAAAGGAATGCTCGACCAATTTTATGGGAAAGTACCAATGCTGTCATTTTTTCAATCACTATGTAATTTGATTATGAAGCGAAAATACGACGATTTTTTTCAGTGGCACACACCAAGTTCCATAAAGCTCTTGCCCCGACATTGGCATCCCAATCACCCACAGCGCCGGGTGCAACCTCATTCAAGTCAAAACCGATCACTTTTCGACCAGATTCCACAAGTTTAAAAATCAAATAAGTGATGTCCTCCAATTTGAATCCTCCGGCAACCGGTGTTCCTGTGTGTGGACAAAGTTCCGGACAAAGTCCATCGATATCAAATGAGATGTATACATGGTGTGGCAAGTCTGCAATGATATTCTCAACTTGTTGGGACCATGTTATTCCGCGATAGCCCGCTTCTTTCAAATCCCAATCGAAGAAAGTTGTGATTCGATTTGAATGTTTTGTAATGAGATCAACTTCAGATTGTGCGATGTCACGAATACCTACCTGAACAAGCTTAGAGAGGTTATTGCATTCTTTCAAGGCATTGAACATGATGCTCGCATGCGATTGATCAAAACCTTCATATGCATCGCGTAAGTCAGCATGTGCATCGATTTGTAGAATTCCAAAATCATCGTACGTATCATTCAATGCATGCATCAGACCTAGTGGAGTGGAATGTTCTCCACCAAGGACACAAACAATTTTACCTTGATTCATGAGTTCCAAAGCGCGCTCGCGAAGGTTTTCTTTTAATGCCAGTTGTGTTTCATTAATTTCGTTCACAACCGCTTGAAATTCGCTGTTTTCAGACAAATCGCCTCCTTCTTCCAAAAAGGCAATGTAATCCAAACCCTTTTCGCAAAGTTCATCATTGATTTTTTTCCAATCCTCAGGAATTGGGGTCATGAAGACTTTTGTTTGAAAGGCATTTTCCAATTTAGGATGATAAAAATCAAGTTGCGTGGAAGCATCCAAAATCACCTGAGGACCATCGCTCGCACCTTTGCCATAGGAGGCAGTTGCATCCCAGGGAACAGGAATAATGACGATATCTGCTTCTTGTTCTGTTACCGGAAAACCGAAAATGTTACCATTGGAAATACCAACACCGTTTGGGTCGAATGACATAGTTGTTAATTACTAATTACTAATTACTAATTACGAATTACGGACTTTGGTGGCTGAGGTGCGATAGCATACTCGAAGCCACGAGTTATAAGTAAATTCGATGCCTTGGGCAATTTAGAATTTGATGCTACGCAATTTGGTTGCTTTGCAAATTTGATCGCTTCGCGAATTGACTCAGGCTTCAAATTCCTGAAAGGACCAAATTGCCACAGGCATCAAATTTCGAATTCCCTACGGGATCAAATTATTTAATAAGCTTCTTCACAAAGTTAGGTGTCGCAAAACTTCCCTTGTGGATATCAGAGTTGTAGTAACGC
>JBEIKR010000165.1:0-5206 GCA_040379705.1 Crocinitomicaceae bacterium | reverse complement strand
ACCTCTTCTTTGATTTCTCCTGTTCGTTCGTCCATGGCATACCGAATGTTGTTCCACTCGTAATGATCGACGGTAATTGTTTTGTTTTCTTCAGGAAAATGCACACAGATCTCATCCTTCGACAAGGACTCAATTTTCCCCATCTTTCCATTGTAGAACTGCTTGTCCAGCGCAATATCATTCTTAATGAACATCACTTGAGCGCCAACTTTCAGCTCCATCTCAGGGTCAATTGGATACATGTGAGGTGGGAATTCACCCGTAATTTCTGCTGAATAATGAAAACTCTTCCCGTTCAACGTCGCCAATGCTTTCGCATTCATGGTATCTGCCTTGGCATTGTGGGTGGTCAGCGTGATGTATCCTTCTGTTTTGAGTGCGTCAAATGTAGGGTTGACGTATCGGTTTAAAAGTGAAATGTCTGATTCAGTAATGCGGTTGTCACGCAGGTGGTTGAGGACATCGATAAAATCTGTGTCTTGCTGCCTAAAGATGGTAGAAAGCTCGATGTATAATGCAGGCTGTTCTTGGATTGCTTTTGAATTGAAGAAAAACATACCCGAATAGTGGTTGCGTAACACATTCCATTCATCAGGTTTCACTACGGGCGGCAATTGAAGCAAATCACCTATGTAAAGCACTTGCACACCCCCAAAAGGTTGTGACACACGACGAACATTTCTTAAGGTCCAATCCATGGCATCGAGCAGATCTGCGCGCAACATGCTGACTTCATCGATGATCAACAACTCAAGATTTTGCATCATCGCTCGACGTTGCTTGTTCATGGTGAAATGCCTCGACAAGGTCTCTTTGGTTTCGAATTTTACCGTAGGTGTTTCTGGCGGTTTCATGAATTCGGGAATGAACGCGCCAAAAGGCAATTGAAAGAAGGAATGGATAGTCACCCCGCCAGCATTAAGGGCTGCAATGCCCGTAGGTGCAACAATGACGGCATTTTTATGCGTTGATTGAATGATTTTTCGAAGAAGTGTGGTTTTCCCCGTTCCAGCCTTCCCTGTTAAAAAAACAGACTGGTTGGTTTGGTTGATAAAGCGCTCAGTAAACTCCGCAGGATTTGACGTGGTGTAGGTTGATTTCATTACATTGAAGATACTAAAAAAAGCGGTAGGGCAAAATGATTGTTCAAAGAAAATACGCGCGAACAATGATTTCATCACCTCACGTGGCAACATGACTTATCTTTGCGACATGGCAGGCATTTATATCCATGTTCCGTTCTGTAAAAAAAAGTGCTCCTATTGTGATTTTCACTTTAGCACCACCTTTGCCACCTACCGCGAACGAATGTTGGATACAATGCAGTCAGAGCTGCTTTCGAGAAAGGCTGAGCTTGCCGGTCATGTGATTGAGAGCATCTATTTTGGCGGAGGGACGCCGAGTGTGCTTGTGCCCAGCGAAATTGCATCTCTTTTAACACAAATCAACGAAAATTTCGAGGTATCGACCACCGCAGAGATTACTCTTGAAGCCAATCCGGATGATATCACTGAAGCCAATTGTACGGCATGGCGAACACTTGGAGTCAACCGTTTATCCATTGGTTTACAGTCCTTTCGGGAAAATGATCTCACATGGATGAACCGATCGCATTCAGCCTTGGAGGCGGAACAATGTGTATCGATTGCGCAAGCGGCAGGATTTACAAACATCAGCGTCGACCTTATTTACGGCTTGCCTGACTTGTCCCTTGAAGAATGGGATGCGCACATCGAACGTGTTTTGGATATGAATATTCAACACATTTCGGCCTATTCCCTGACGGTAGAGAAAAAAACAGCACTGCATAAATTGGTAAGTTCAGGTCAGCTTACTCCAGGTGGAGACGAAGCGCAGAGCGAGCAGTTTTTACATTTGATTGATCGACTTACGAACCATGGGTTTCACCACTACGAGATTTCCAATTTCGGACTTCCAGGTGTGGAGGCTAAACACAACAGCAATTATTGGAAAGGGGTGAACTACCTCGGTATTGGTCCTTCTGCACATTCTTACAATGGTGTCGAACGTCGATGGAATATAGCCAATAATGCCAAGTATATGGCTGATTTCGGGCTGAATGAAACATGGTTTGAAAGTGAAGTATTAACTTCTAAGGAGCGCTGGAATGAATTGCTAATGACAGGATTGCGCACATCGTGGGGGGTAAATTTGCAGGACTTGTTTCAAATCGCTTCACCTACAGAGGATTTTGAAGCCAACGTGAAGCACTTCGAAGAAAAGAGGTGGTTAGACAAAACGGATACACACTTAATTCTTACGCGTGAAGGACGTTTGATGGCGGATTACATTGCATCCGAACTCTTCGTGTAGTCTGCTTTCCTCCGTTTTCGTATTTTTATCCCCTCAAATCAACTGCGCATGCGTTATTCTCTTCTTTTGTTGAGCATTCTTTTTACGGGACTGCTATATGGACAAAAAAAAATCATTGATCACACCACTTACAACGGATGGAAAAAAAATGAAAATCAATTGGTTTCGCCAAATGGAAAGTACGTGTCTTTCGAAATCAATCCGCACCGTGGCGATGGCTATCTGTATATTTATCATGTAGATTCTGGAAAAATGGATTCCATTCCACGAGGAAAAGGCGCACAGTTTTCAATGAATAGTGACTACCTCGCGTTTCGCATTCTTCCTGGATTTGATACCCTGCGCAATTGTGAGTTGAATAAGGTGGATAAGAAAAAATGGCCGAAAGACAGTCTGGGAATTTACCTTTTGGCAAGCGATTCACTCATTAAAATTCCCTTGCTGAAGTCATTTTCTGTGGGGGAAGATCACAATCTCCTTTCCTACATTGTTGATGAAAATGTGATTAAAAACGATGAAAACACAGCAAAAAAGACTAAAAAGAAGTGTTTTTTAGCTAAAAAAGAGAAAAAAGCTACGCCAATTAAATCGGATGGAAAATTACTAACGGTACTTAATCCTCTTTCTTCAAGAACAGATCAGTTTATCAATGTGACGGACTATGCGATTTCAAGAACGGGTGAAAATCTTTGCTATGTTGAACATAAAAAAGTAAAGACCGACTCCAATCAATTGTTTTTGAGACAATTCCCATCGATGGTTTTGAATCCGATATCGAAGAAATATACCTCAATCACTTCCTTGACGTTTGACCATTCCGGAAAAAATATTGCCTATTTGGCGAGTAATGATACAACCGATGCGAAAGCGTATGGGCTTTACATTTATTCGCTTGAAACGAAAACGACACGTTCAGTGGACACTTCAGATGTGCGCATTGGCGTTGGAAATTCTGTGACTGAAAATTTCGATTTGCTCTTTACCAAAGATGGAAATTACCTTTTCTTCGGGGTGGATGAACTTCCAGAGGTGGAGAAGAAGGATACACTTTTAGAAAAAGAAAAGGTAGAGCTGGACATTTGGCATTATGCAGATAAGCGTTTACAGTCACAACAGTTGGTTGAATTAAAAAGTGATAATAAACGTAGTACATTATTCAGATTTCGCATGTCGGATGACAATATCGTGAAACTTGCGGATGACACCTTGAGTGTACGGTTGACCGACGATGTTAAGGGGTCCTATCTTTTTGCTGCTTCAGATGAACGCTATGCCCTTGAGAAACAGTGGGAAGTTCCAGGTCGTGAGGATCATTACCGCATTTCACTCGTGGATGGTTCTGTTCAACTTATTAAGGAAGGAGTTGAATTCAATGGGTCACTATCGCCGTCAGGAAATTTGTATTCGTGGTTTGATGGCGCAAATGGTCAGTTTTACTTCAAAAATTTGAGTAGCAATAAAGAAAGTTGCATGACTTGTTCGGTGAAAAATGTCAATTGGCAAACGGATGCGAATGGGATGCCTCTGGTGCCTGAACCTTATGGCCGAGCGGGATACTCTTCGGATGAACAATTTCTTTTCGTCCATTCCGCCTATGACCTTTGGATGTACAATACGCGTTTAGGAATAATGACCTGCGTAACAGAAGGAATTGGTCAAACATCTAAAATCCGCATGGAGTTGAATCTGTGGGATATGGATAGTGTGTACATCGATGCGAATAACGCCTATATTTCTGGGTTTGATGAAAAAACGAAGGGTGCCCACCTCTATGCATTAATCGATCACCAAGATCATTTGGATGTGAAGGAAATGTATTATACCGATCACAAAATCAATTTCTTGGCGCGCTCGAAAAATGGTGAATCCGTCATCTTCCGAAAGATGTCCATCAGCATGTATCCAGATGTAAGACTAACAACAGATAATTTTAGCAATGAGCGACAAGTTTCGGTAACAAATGCACAGCAATCTGAATACAATTGGGCAAGGGTTGAATTGGTAAATTGGAAAAGTTACAGTGGGATTCCCCTCGAAGGGCTACTGTACAAACCAGAGAATTTCGATCCAACCAAGAAATACCCACTCATGATTTATTATTATGAGTTGAACTCCGATGAGCTCTTCAACCATTCTGTTCCTAAACCTACAGCGTCAATCATTTATCCAACGGAATATGCATCTGCGGGATACTTGGTGTTTATTCCAGATATTCGCTACAAAGTCGGGCACCCAGCCCAATCGGCTTACGATTGTATTATGAGTGGCACCGATCATGTGCTCAAATTGGTTCCAGCCATTGATTCAACACGCATGGGCTTGCAAGGACAAAGTTGGGGAGGATACCAAACCGCGCAGTTGATCACGATGACAACTCGTTACCGAGCAGCAATGGCTGGAGCACCTGTGTCGAATATGTTCTCAGCCTATGGTGGGATTCGTTGGGGAAGTGGTGTCAATCGCCAGTTTCAATACGAACGCACCCAAAGCCGAATCGGAAAAACCATTTGGGATGCACCTGAACTGTACCGAGAGAATTCACCCTTGTTCCATTTACCAAACGTGCACACACCATTGTTAATCATGGCCAATGACAAAGACGGCGCGGTGCCCTGGTACCAAGGGATTGAATTGTTTACAGGAATGCGCCGCCTAGGAAAACCGTGTTGGTTGCTAAACTACAATGGCGATGACCATAACCTCATGGAAAACGCGAACCGCATGGATTTGAGTATCCGTATGCGGCAGTTTTTTGACCATTATTTACAAGGAGCGCCAGCGCCTATTTGGTTGACGGATGGAATCCCCGCGGTGGATAAAGGTAAAATCATGGGGTATTGATGGATAAACGTCACCAACAAAACATCAAATT
>JBEIKR010000164.1:0-5282 GCA_040379705.1 Crocinitomicaceae bacterium | reverse complement strand
GTACTTCTGGTAATTCCCATCGAGGAATTCACATTGCGGATAATAGCTTTTGATGAATGAACGAATCTCTGCGCGCAAGACTCCCTGCCCCACTCCGTGAATGAAGATAACCTTCTTCACTTTTTTCTTTTCTGCAATAGCAAGCATGCGCTCGAAGTGTTCCATCTGAATGGTTACAATTTCTCCGTTCGTCATGCGCTCATAATTGTCGAGCAATTCGTGAATGTGCAAATCAACTTCGAACAAATCGACGTTGTGCGGAAAATCATTCGCTGCGCGTTCTTTGTATCTGTTCTTGAAATCTTTAGCCGCAGACTTCACTGCATTAGCGTCCAAATTGCGATCAAGCATCTCGCGCGTGTTCGGCTCCACTTGATTGTATTGTGAAAACTCATGTTTTGAATTTTCAATTTTCACAAGTTCTTTTAGTGGATGCTCGAAAGCGAAGCCACTGCTATCTTCTACTAACGCCGACTGTTCACTTGAAAAACTAACTATCGTGCCTTCTCCCTCATCATTCAAAAACCGAACAAAATCGCCTATTTTAAACTGACTTTCCATATTGCTAAGTTAAAACTGTATTGTCAATATCTCTGTTTAATTGTGGAATTGCATTGACAATTGTCATTTTAATTTGCTAGCATTACTAACATGGGCACCTATGGTTTTTTCTAGTCTTATTTTTATTTTCTTCTTTTTGCCGCTTTCATTGCTCGGCTATTTCCTTATTCCAAGTATGAAGGGGAAGAATTTTATTCTTTTGATGTTTTCCCTTCTTTTTTACGCCTGGGGTGAGCCCATCTGGATTACGCTCTTGTTGTTCTCAAGCATTGTTAACTATTTCATGGCGTTGTATATCAGCAACCATCAAGGTACCGTCAATTCAAAATTCGCCTTGCTCGTTTCAATATGCATAAACATTGGACTTCTCATGACGTTCAAGTATGCCGACTTTTTTGTTGACAATACCAATTGGTTATTGGGAACCGAATTTACCAAGCCAGGAATAACGCTGCCTTTGGGAATTTCTTTCTACACCTTCCTTTCGCTCTCTTATACACTAGACGTTCATCGCGGGCACATACAAGTTCAAAAAAGCTTTTTGAATTTCATGGTTTATGTAACCATGTTTCCGCATTTGGTAGCCGGGCCTATTGTTCGCTATTCTGAAATTCAAGACACAATAAACGAACGGAAAACCTCTTGGGCCATGGCTTGGAGTGGTATAAACAGATTCTGTTTGGGGCTCTTCAAAAAAGTAGTCATTGCAAATACTGCCAGCATATTGGTTGAAAAATACCTCGATGTGCAATTCTTAAATCTCTCGTCGCCAGAAGCGTGGTTTGGAATAACACTATTCTCCATTCAAATTTATTTCGACTTTTCGGGGTATTCAGACATGGCTATTGGATTAGGTAGAATCTTCGGATTTAATTTTTTAGAGAATTTCAGACATCCTTATGCGGCTACCTCTGTCGGAGATTTCTACAAAAGATGGCACATGTCGCTCGGCAGATTTTTTCGCGACTACGTATATATTCCTTTGGGTGGAAATAGAAAGTTTCAATTGAGAAATGTATTCATTGTCTGGTTGCTCACGGGCTTCTGGCATGGGGCTAGCTGGAACTTCGTGCTTTGGGGCGCGTTTTTCGGATGTTGCATGATCCTCGAAAAATTGCTTGACCGTTATTTAAAAGTCACGCCCAGAATTTTCAAACACAGCTACACATTGATTCTTATCATTTTCAGCCGAGCGATTTTCTATTATGTTGATTTCGATAAACTAAAAACATTTGTAAAAACACTTTTCTATTCCGAGTATCCCGTTTCAATTAATTTAAAAAACGACTTGCTCGGATATATGTATTTCTTCATTCTCGTCATTCTCTTGTGCATTCCGTGGGACGAAATATTTAATAAAGAGCACGCGGTATACCAACGCGCCAGCAAACTATACTTCTACGGCGCGCCTGTGCTAAACATCTTGTTGCTGTTACTGGGCACAGTGCTCTTAATCGACGATACTTATAATCCATTCATTTATTTCCGTTTCTAATATGTTCCAGAAAATTGGCATTTTAATTCAAGCGCTGGTCTTAGTAGGAATAAGCGCGACATTTTTATTTTCTGAAAAAAAACAAATTTCAGAATCTGAAAAGCGTACCCTTGCGCAATGGCCAACGCTTGATGATTCCACCTATTTCTCAGGGGCTTATTTCAAGGGTATTAGTGAATACATAAACGATCAATTTCCAGAACGCGATTGGTTACTTGAATTGAGTAACAAATTGAGATTCCGCATGGGCGTTCATCTTGAAGATGAAATAAGGATGGTTGTTGTTGACGGCCAAATGGAACAAACAAATGAGGCCGCGCCAAATGATAGTCTTGAGGCCTCAACCAATGATTTCAACGCTGCCTATTCTGGCGGAATGCTTATTGTTAACGGAGCTGCTTATACGATGAACAGTGGTTCAGTGAATGTCTCCCCCATTTTCGCGAAAATGGTCAATGAGTATGCAACCACCCTTGGTCCTAGCGTGACCGTATATTCATGCATTGCGCCTTTATCAAGCGCCTTTATCCCTTCCAAACAATATGCTTATTTGAACACCAAGAATGAGCAAACACTTAACGCCATTCGCGACAACCTTCAACCAGGAGTAAAATTCGCAGATGTGTTGGCAGAAATGAATGCGTATCGCAAAGAGAAACTCTTCTTCGGCACGGATCACCACTGGACGGCCTACGGGGCCTATCATGCCTACGTTGCATTCTGTAAATCGGCTGGACTTAATCCTGCTAACCTTTCAGACATGGATCATGAAATTAGAGGGCCATTTTTAGGATCACTGTATGATTTAACGAGAGACGAAAGCGTAAAGGAGCATCCAGACACCCTCGAATTATTCAAGCCCCGCGTTACCACAGAACTTGTTTATTACGGCCCAAGTGGATTTGACAAACCAGTCAAATGCTCGCTATTCAGCATGGCCAAAGGTTACCCAAGTTTCATTTCAGGTGACCACCCTTTGGAAAAAATAACCACAAGTGTTAAAAATGGAAGAAAAGCGTGCGTGGTTAAGAATTCCATGGGTAACGCATTCTGCGTCTATTTAGTGAACCACTACGAAGAAATATATGTGGTAGATTTCCGTTATTCAAAGCATAATTTGGTGCGTCTTATAAAAGACAACCAAGTTAACGATCTCATTTTCGGAATGGGTATGTATGGTGCTATGAGCAAAGGCACCATTCAAATGATGAGGCAATTGGGTTTGAATAAATCATCATCTTCGTCAAGTACATCTTCGCCTGCAAAAACCGCAAGCAAAACAACTAACAAAAGCAAAAGCACAGCCAAATCAAAAAAAAGGTAAAAAATGAAAACACGATTGATAGCTGGACTATTCTTTTCTCTTATCACGAGCATTTCTTTTGCTCAGACCTATGCGGAATCTATTGCCTTGTTGGGCATAGATACCAGCTACTCTTTTATTCAATTCCCTTCGAATGAAGCGGCCATGCTTTTTCAGAAAAACATGAATAAATCGGTTCAAGGCGGAAGAACAGTTATCTATCATTACGGTGCCAGTCATATTCAATCTGAAATTGTAACTACGCAAGCTGGTCAACTTTTAAAAAGTAAATATGGCAATGCGGGACCGGGCTTTTTATTTCCATTTTCAGCAGCGAACACCTACAACTCAATCAATTCTAAAACATCGCACACGGGAACTTGGACTTACGCGAAAAGCTTCCAACTGCCTCCTAAAATTCCATTGGGATTGCGAGGAATGACGGTAAGCACACAGGACACGACTTCCTCTTTCACGATAACCTTAAACACCCCTTTTCCGACTGAGAAGTATGCCCTTCAATTCTTTCTAGAACTGAATCAACTTACACCTGAAATTCAAGTATGTATTAACGATAATCAGTGCTATTACTTCAATCGTGATTCAATAAACAATCACATGGGAGAAACCTTTTTACCCATTCAATTTGAAGGTGAAATTCGTTCGGTAGAATTTGATTGGATGGGCCCAAGCGAAAAAGGTCAGATATTTACTTGCTACGGAATTAATGTTGAACACGAAAACAAAAAAGGACTCTTGTATGAATCTTTCGGTGTTGGCGCCTCGGCCTTTCAATCTGTTCTTTCAATTGCAAAACTAGAAGATCAAGCACCTCAATTACTTCCCGATATTGTAATTATAGACTTCGGAACAAACAACATTTTGGCCACGAACAAGATGGATAACAACATTCCGTCCTACGTGAAAAAGACGGTTGCAAAATTCAAAGCCATTAACCCCAATGTTTCTATCATATTCACTTCCATGCAAGACTTGTATAAAAATGGAAGATATATAGATGCAGGAATCCGCTTCAACGAAGTTGTTGATTCTATGGCCATGGCAACCAATTCGCTCTATTGGAATTTTTATGACCTCTCTGGTGGATATATGAAAATACGATTTTGGAACGAGCAAGGTTATGCGCAAAAAGACTTCATTCACCTTTCAAAAAAAGGTTATGAACTCAAAGGATATTTACTTTACAAAAGTTTTGAAAATACCCTTCAACTTTTAGCAACGAATTCAAAGCAAGAATCGCTTCATTTCCCCGTTAAATTGTACAAAGATTTACTTCTTAAAAAACCCGAACCCGAAGCGCCAAAACCTCCTAAAAAAACAGATCCTCCCGCTACTAGTAAGAAAACTTACACCGTAAAAAAAGGCGATACGCTCTCGAGTATCGCGCGTAAAAACAAAACAACCGTTGCAAAACTAAAGAAGCTAAACAAGTTAAAAACGGACAAAGTAAAAGTTGGTCAGAAACTGAAATTGAAATAACATCAACGCTCAATGAATCGAACCAAACCACTTAATTCGCCGAGCAAAGTGGTAAGAAGAAAACGATTTTAATCTATTACGCAAGGAAATTAGCGAAAGCGAAATGAATGAGATACTTTCGTTGGTATTGTAAACATGCACGGAGCTTCATCCGAAAGATGCTGCGAAAGAAACGCTCAGAATACTATCCGATCTATTTAAAATCTGAGCGCCCAACCGGCATTAATAATTGGAAAGGCCTTCCCTTCCTTCAATAAATCAGATGGAACTGAATTTTCAGTGTCGTTGTTTTTGTAGAGTAAAGGCGTCTTTCCAAGAAAATATCCACCTTCAACAAAGACTACATTCTTCTTTGTGATGTAGAAATCGAAAAATGCTTTGAATTGGAGTTCATTGTAGCGAACAAAGGTGTTGATATCTTCT
>JBEIKR010000163.1:0-5301 GCA_040379705.1 Crocinitomicaceae bacterium | reverse complement strand
CGCTTTCAGCAAATGACACTTTCTAATGTGTGAGAAATGCGGTAAGCTGCAAAGGAATTCAAACTTGCAGATTTCATTGATTTCCGTCGAAAAGAATCGCTTGCTTAAAATCTAAATGAACGTGCATACATCCATTTTTGCATTGTTTTTGACATAAAATCTCTTCATGTGAATGAGCTTAGATGGGCTTTTTTCCGGGAGAACGCATACAAAAAAGAGGTAAGATGAAACGATAAACTTGATTAAGTAATTCAACAACGTTAGTGCTACCAACTTCCACCAGAACCACTACCGCCGAAGCCTCCACCTCCGAAGCCTCCAAAGCTGCCTCCGCCGCCTGAGCTAGAGCCGCCGCCCCAGTGTCCACCGCCATAAAACATTCCGCCGGAACCCATGGTGAAACCACCACCTCTTCCACCCCTACCACCTCCTTTTCGGTAGAAGAAAATAATTAAAAGTGCAATAAGCAAAAGAATACCAAACACTTTGAATGGACTATCTTCTCCTCCTGTACGATTCGCATATTCCTTTTCGTCGTATTCCTTTTTTACCAAAGCCATGATCACTGTCAAAGTACCATCAATACCTTCGTAATATTCGCCATTCTTAAAATGTGGCAACATCTCATTTTCAAGAATCCGCTGACCAGTTAAACTACCTATTACCCCTTCCAGTCCATAACCAACCACCAACTCAAATTTCCGTTCTCCAGATCCACCAGTAGGTTTTATTAAAAGTACCGCACCATTATCAAACTTCTTTTTCCCAACACCCCATGCATGACCAAGATCTGTCGCGAATTCCCATGGTGAATAGCCTTGTAAATCATCAATGATCACGACGACAATTTCATTCGACGTTTCTTTCTCGAAATCATCCAATTTCTTTTCAATTTTCATTGCCTCGTCCGAAGACAAAAAGGCTGGAAACTGCTTCGAAAAATTATTGTAAAACTTTGGTGGATTTGGTGCCTTTGGTATAAAAGAATTTTTAGAAAAAGAGCCAAATGCAAACGCAATAAACACGAAGGAAAAAAATACTTTTTTGATTCCTTGATTTCTCATATCAACCGAGCGTTATGTCATTATCCAACTCATTGACGTCATCTTGAGTAGAAGGAAATGTCAACTTCATTTGTTCTCCAACCTTGGCGATTCCTTCGCACAATCCTCGAACATAGGACTCCTGCTTGAAATATGAAATCATCAGTTCGCGTTCATCGTCCCAAAAATGGTCCGGTACGTGTGCATTGATCCCCTCATCTCCAATGATGGCTAATTTCTGATGCTGCGTGGCCACATAGATCAACACTGCGTTGCGTTGATTTGTATTGTGCATGTTGAGCATATTGAAAATGCGAATTGCTTTTTTTACGGGATTGCCAAAACACTTTTTATCAATGTGCACACGAATTTCGCCGGATGTCTGCTTTTCAGCTTCCGATATAGCATCGCGAATCTGAGCGAGATCCGATTCTGAGAAATTAAGAACCATAAGAGATTACAGGTTATCCTGTCTCATCTTTTTAATGTCAGGTGCATTTTCACTTCCCGGTGAGGATGAAAAGTAAGCACGCTTTTCAAAACCGAAAACACCTGCCCAAATATTTGTAGGGAAGCGACGAATTGATTTATTGTACTCTTCACACAACAAATTAAATCGACGACGTTCAACTGAAATCATATTCTCCATATTTTCATATTGAGCCTGAAAATCGCGGAATGCATCCGTTGCACGCAACTGAGGATAGTTTTCAGAAATGGCTAATAAACGGCCCAATGACGAACTAAATTGGTCCTGAACTTCTTGGAATTTTTTAATGTTTTCTTCCGAAAGATTTTCAACAGATAACGTAATCTTCGTCGCATTTGTACGCGCTTCAATGATTTCCTTTAGTGTTTGCTTTTCATAATCAGCACCTGCCAACACAATTTCAAACAAATTCTTGGTTTTATCCATTCGTTCTTGATAACGAACCTCTACTTGCTTCCATTGACCATTGATTGATTCATCCTTGCTAACGAATGAATTATAGGTAGAACAGCCATTAAAAACTGCCAACAAAAGGAATCCTAAAACAACAAAAAGAACAATTCTCGACGCACTCATACCGTAAATTTGATGCGTAAAGATAGGTGTTTTCATTGGCGATACAGAAGGTTTAACAAAAAATAGGAAATGACTTTTCGCTCGTCTAAGGTTTGAAATAGTTACCAAAATCGAAATAAAACACACACTATGAATAGTATATGAACTAATCATTAAATTCATTCGTATATTTGGCTTCGCTAAATTGAACACCTTGAATAGTCCCTTCCTTTTCAATAGAATCGTCGGCAGCATTGCGCTCTCAATTCTTTCTCTTTACTCTTTTGCTCAAACAAATCATTGGGAAACGGCTGTGTATGACTCAAGCAATTGGACTTACATCGTGCCGAATGCATCTACACCGAGCAACTGGATTGAACCCACATTTGTTCCTAGCGGATGGTCAACAGGACAAGGTGGATTTGGTTTTGGTGATGGAGATGACAATACCACACTTCCATCCGGAACTGTTTGTGTTTATCACAGAATCACGTTTAACGTAAGCGCTGTATCAAACATCACAAAAGCCATCTTAAACATGGATTATGACGATGGGTTTGTTGCTTATTTGAATGGTGTTGAAATAGCACGCAATGGATTAACAGGTGCAGGACAACCGGCCTACAATCAGTTGGCATCTATTTCTCACGAAGCAGCGCTTTATCAAGGAAACCTTCCTGACCAATTTTTATTCAGCAACAGTCAAGTAAATTCGGTTTTGGTCAATGGCCCCAACACATTATGTATTGAAACACATAATCAAACGGCGAACTCTACTGATTTCACATCCCGTGCATTTTTAACTTTTGGCATTGCGGACAATTCGTTCACTTATGGCCCGACGCCAGCATGGCTTGTTACCCCGATCGAACTGAGTACGTCCAACTTGCCGATTGTGGTATTAAATACTAGTGGTGTGACAATTCCCGATGAACCAAAAATCGATGGCTTAATGGGAATTATTTACAATGGTCCAGGTGTAACCAACTCAATCAATGATCCATTCAATGAATTTTATGGCCAAATAGCCATTGAACGCAGGGGCTCTTCGTCAAATACTTTCCCAATGAAATCGTATGGATTGGAAACGAGAGGACCAGACACAAATATCAACTACAATGTTTCTGTATTTGATTGGCCTTCTGATAATGATTGGATTCTCTATGCTCCATACACGGACAAAGCCATGATTCGGAATGTATTGACCTACCATATAGGAAATGAGATGGGATCCTGGGCACCAAGAACGCAACTATGCGAAGTCATCCTCAATGGCGATTACATTGGTGTTTATGTTTTCATGGAGCGGATCAAGCAGAACCCCGGTCGTGTTGATATCGACGAATTGCTTTATGAAGACACGACAAACAATGAATTGACAGGCGGATACATATTAAAAGTGGATAAAACTACCGCTGGAGGAGTTATTGCATGGAATTCTCCTTACACCAGTTCGTCACCAGGAAACGGGACAATCGGATTCCAAATGCACGACCCTGAGATTGCTGACATGCATCCAACCCAACTTGGTTACATTGAAGATTACGTCACAGCTTGGGAGGATGCCTTGAAAAGTCCTAATTTCACCGATCCAGTATCTGGCTTCCGTCCGTTCATTGATGTGTCTTCCTTTATTGATTTTATGTTAGTAAATGAAGTTTCGAAGAATGTCGATGGATATCGTATCTCCTCCTATCTCTACAAAGAAAAATTAAGTGACGGTGGTAAATTAGTCGCAGGCCCACTCTGGGATTTTAATCTTGGATTTGGAAATGCCAACTACTGCCAAGGAGGTGATACCACCGGATGGGAAATCAATTACAATTCCATTTGCGGCGGTGGCTGGCAAAATCCATTTTGGTGGAAACGATTATTGGAAGATTCACTCTATGCGCACGATGTGAATTGTCGTTGGCAATCACTCCGCCAAAATATTTTGAGCACACCTGTATTGCTAAACTACATTGACAGCCTTGCAACCATACTTACTGAGCCTGCAGCGCGCAATTTCACACGCTGGCCAATTCTCGGAGTGTATGTATGGCCCAACAACTTTGTAGGAAACACCTTTCAAGAAGAAATTGATTACTTAAAAGAATGGATCTCAGGCCGTTTGACATGGATGGACAATAATATGTTTGGTTCTTGTACCGATTTGGGTGTAAATGAAAATACACCTTCAAAAGAAATCGCAATCTACCCAAATCCAGCGAACAGCGCAATTACCATTTCCTGTGAACAAATTCTTCCAAACGCTATCATTGAAGTGGTAACAACCGATGGAAGAAGCTCTAAAAAAATGGAAGTGAATCAGTTGAGCAAAATCACCATGGACATTAGCGATCTCGAGGAAGGCATTTACTTCGTGCGTATTTCAACAAATAAAGAATTTTACACCACCATCAAACTCATAAAAAAATGAAATCTTTAATCACTGCGTCAATCATTGGACTCTCATCGGTACTCATCTTAACAAGTTGTGAGAAAGTTGCCGGACCTGGAGGAACATCCGCAATTCGTGGAAATGTTGTTGGACTAAAAAATAATCTTGGAGAATCGGAAGTGATTGAGATTACGGTAATGCATGGTCTGAATGTGGAACATGGGGATTATTTCTTGGTGAACGGGGATGGAAACAATAACCGCTATTACATATGGTACAACAACCCGACTTGGGTGAGCAACGGTGATCCAAATCTTACTGGACGCACTGGTATTCAAGTAGATTTTAACTACAGTGATTCCAATACGGATATTGCGACCAACACCGCGGCTGCTATGAATGCCGTTTTGAGTGCTGAATTTACCATCGAAGTTAATGGAGATATTTTGACATTGACGAGTGAAAATCATGTGAACCTTTCTGATGCCGATAATGGATCATCGAACTTCAACGTCGATGTAGCCAATCAAGGAAAGGATGATCAATTCGGAACTGAAATCGCCATTGCTGACGAACACGTTTATTTGATTTATGCGGATGGCACAACCTTCAACGAAACAGCACGCACTGGGGCCAATGGGGAGTTTACTTTTGAAGGATTACAGGTAGGAAAGTACAAAGTATACGCGTTAACACAAGATACGATTACGGGTGAAAAAACACCAGTCTACAAAACGATTGAAATATCAGAAAAAGCAAGCATCAACGAAATTGGTACATTCTCGATTCGCTACGAATGAAAACTTTACTTTCGACATTTTTAATCATTG
>JBEIKR010000162.1:0-5303 GCA_040379705.1 Crocinitomicaceae bacterium | reverse complement strand
CGGGAGCAACCACAATGTAACCCTCTCCGAGACATGAGAATTTGCGAATGAAAAATTCCGACAATTGTCCATAACCATGGAGTACATAAATAATTGTATGGGCAGTACTTAATTCACCATGCGCAGCGTAGCGGAATGTTTTTTCTGATTTGAATTCGTATAACATGGGTAGGAATAATTTCTTTCAAAGTTATACATTTGCATGTGCGAAAACTGATACCATCTCTATTGTTTGTGTTGCTAGTCATTCAATTGATTGGCTTTACTGCTTACTTCGAGATATCTCACAACTTGATTCGAAAAGAAGTAAAAACCTTGATTAAACAAGGAGTTCCTGAAGAAAATAGAATCATTTTTACCTTTTCATCTTCTGAAATTAAATCCCTTCAATGGGTGAAGAAAAACGAATTCCGTTTGGGCAATCGCATGTACGATGTCATTCAATCTCGAAAATTAAGTGACGGAAGCATGGAGTTTCAATGCATTTCGGATACGCAAGAGGACGTGTTATTCGCGAATTTGTCCTTAACGGTTGGAAGAAACATGGGGGGTGAGGACCATTCTACGCCGTATACCACGTTGTTTAAGATCATTCAGACGCCAGCGCTTTTAATTGAACAGCTTGTAGTTGTTGAAGGATTAGTTTTTCCGATAAATTCAACTCACTTTTTCAGCTACACAACTCCTTATTCTGAGGAGTTCAATTGTGCTATCGAGCAGCCACCCTGTACTTTTTGTTAAATACCCCGAAACGCCTGATAAAATCAGGTGAAACTTATTTAACAAAAAATGTATAATCATGAACAAGATTTTAATGATCATTTCTTGTCTGTGCGTGTTGTTTTATGCACAGGCTCAAACAGTTGAAGTTTTCGACCAACAAACACTGCAACCGATCATGGGGGTAGTTGTCATTTCTCAATCAACGAACAAAGTGTTAGGTAGCACGGATGCTGAAGGAAAAGTTACAATAAGCATTTCGGGAAGTGATAAAATTGGATTCACTCATCCAAACTATAACCCCGCCATATTGCCTTATGCCAATTTAAATTTAGCATCAACGGACTTAAAGGTGTATTTAACCATAAATTCACAATCCCTTGAAGAAGTAGTCGCTTCAGCGAGCAAATTTGAGGAGAAACGAAAAGACGTTGCCCAAAAGGTTCAAGTAATGCGTTCCAACGAATTGCAGAACATGAACCAATCATCCACAGCGGATGTTCTCGCCAACTCCGGAAATATCATGGTGCAAAAGAGTCAGCTTGGTGGTGGAAGTCCTATTATTCGAGGATTTGAAACAAACAAAGTACTTATCGTGATAGATGGAATTCGCATGAACAATGCGATTTATCGCGGAGGTCACCTTCAGAATGTGATCACACTGGATAATGCAATTATGGATCGTGTAGAAATCGTTTACGGTCCTGGATCGGTTGTTTACGGTTCGGATGCACTTGGTGGGGTAATGTCATTCACGACAAAGAATCCTTTGCTTTCTTCGAATGGAAAAGTAAATGTGAATGCGGGTGCTTATGCACGATATATGTCAGCCGCTTCGGGATATCAAGCACATGCTGATGTATCTGTAGGTGGTAAACGTTTCGGTTCATTGACATCAATTACCTCTTCAAACTATGGTGATTTGCGTCAAGGTGTGCATCGCGATCCTTCTGTTGGGAATTTTGGTGCTCGCCCCTGGTATGTCCAACGAGTTGATGGAAAAGATTCAATTTTCGTAAATAAAGACACGAATGTTCAAGTGGGTTCTGGATACACGCAGTATGACATTCTTCAAAAATTCTTGTTTCAACAAAATGAGTTTGTAAAACATACGGTGAACCTTCAGTATTCAACGTCTGGTTATGTTCCGCGTTATGATCGTTTAGTTCAGCTTTCGGGAGGGCTACCAAGATTTGGTGAATGGAACTATGGACCTCAAGAGCGATTGTTAGGATCTTACACCTTGGAGCTGACTAAGAAAAATATAGTGTACGATCGTGCTCGCTTTATTTTGGGTTATCAAAAAATTCAAGAAAGTCGTATCGACAGAAGATTCAATAAAACAGCTCAGAACAACCGTATTGAAGACTTGAATATCCTCACCATGAACCTCGATATGGCGAAAGAAGTTGGTAAACATGAGTTGCGTTATGGTCTTGAAGGTTGGTACAACACCGTTGCATCATCGGCATTTACAAAAGATATCGTAACAGGCGAGGAGACCGCGTTGGATACACGTTATGCTTCAGGAGGTGCGACTATGAGTTCCCTTGCGGCGTATATTACCCACACTTGGGAAATCAATGACCGTCTCGTATTGAATGATGGTTTGCGATTTTCTTATGTTGGATTAACTGCGAAGTTTACAGATACTACCTTCTTTAATTTCCCGTTCAAGGATGCCACGCAAAAAAATGGCGCACTGACAGGGAATATAGGGATGATTTATATGCCTAGCTCAACTTGTCGGATCAATGCATTGATTTCAACAGGATTTCGTGCACCAAATGTTGACGATTTGAGCAAAGTATTTGAGTCAACTTCAGGTAATATCAACGTTCCAAATCCTGATTTGAAGCCAGAATATACTTACAATGGTGAAGTTGGTATTTCAAATCGTTTTTTTGATTGGTTAACCTTTCAAGCGACTGGATACTATACATTGTACCGCAACGCATTGACCACTCAAAATTTCACGTACCAAGGTCAGGATTCGATTATATATGAAGGGGTTATGAGTCAAGTTGTCGCAACAACGAATGCAAGTAAGGCGTATTTGTATGGTTTGGAACTAGCCATGAATGGACAATTGAATACCAATGTTTCTGTGTATGCGACATTCAACTACACCTATGGAAGAATTGTAACAGGCACTACTGCAATTCCATTGGATCACATTCCTCCGGTATTTGGAAAATTTGGAGTCCAGTTTACAGAAAAGAAATTCCGCGGAGAATTATTTGCAAACTACAGCGGATGGAAACACATCGAGGATTATAGACTTGAAGCGGAAGACAATGAAGATTATGCGTTGCCAACAGGCATGCCTTCATGGTTCACGGTTAATGCACGTGTTGGATACCAGTTCAGTAAAAAACTAGGAATGCAGGTTGCATGTGAAAACATCTTAGATCAAAATTACCGCGTGTTCGCATCGAATATTTCGGCACCTGGACGTAACTTCATTGTTACGCTTCGCGGAAATTTTTAGTTTGAGAATAAATGAAAAGGAAGGGCTGTCTCAATTCGAGGCAGCCTTTTTTATTGCTTCATTGTTACATACTTTCCATGGGCAGGATGAACAAAAAAGCGATAGGCAATTTCATTGGATGGTGTCAGCTCCGGTTGAAAGGTATAGATGTCAACATTCGCTGGTGGCTGCTGCAGTTTGGCTTTTCTCACAATGATATCTCTCGACTCCACCATGTTTCCTTTGTCGTATTCAAAAACGTAGGCCTCGTAAGCATTCTTTCCTAAACCATCATAGTTTTTCCATTGGAAAATGCGTCGCGGAACTCTATTCGAAATGGTGTAAAAGTCTTTGTAACTCGCACTCAATACGCGGTAATCAATCAAGATATCCTTGTAATCTTCAGAAGTGATATTTTCGAATTGAACAACCAACGGAGCATAAGGGCTCGATGGAAGTTTGATCGGAGGAGATAATTTATTCGTAGCACCATCGTAGTAAAAGATGTAATTGTACGAACCCATGAATCCAATCTCAGCACGCTTGGCTGTCTTGTCACTTTTCTTGGCTTCTTCCAAGGCGAATTCTAAACGGTTCACAGCAATCACTCCATCCAACTTACCATCCGCATCCAATTGTTCGCGGTGAATCGTCAAGGTGTACTTTTCCATTCTAGGTATGGACAACTGGCCCTCGACATGACGACGCACCTTGGTGTCAAAATCTTCGTTTGCTTGAAGGTTATCATTTACAGGTTTGTCGTTTTGCTCAGAAGGATTCGTGCATGCTGCAGCAAGAAGAAGTGCCCAAAAAAGTATCATTTGTTTCATGCAACAAAGATAGATGCTTCAGAAGGAATGAGAAATATTATTTTTGAGGTATGGAATTGATTCAAGAGACAAGTTGGCGAACCACACTCGCTGAGGAGTTTGAAAAGCCTTATTTCAAAGACTTAATACTGTTTATAGAATCCGAATATGCAGCAAGTCCGAATAGTATCTTTCCAGGTCAAGATTTGATTTTTCGCGCATTTGACCTTTGCCCATTGACTGAAGTTCAAGTGGTCATTCTAGGTCAGGACCCATACCCAACAAAAGGGCATGCACATGGCTTGTGTTTTTCAGCAGAGGAGCATGTCCGACCGTTTCCAAAGAGCTTACTTAATATTTTCAAAGAAATTGAAAGTGATTTAGGACAACCATTTCCCGAAAATGGCAGTTTAATTCGTTGGGCGGAACAGGGTGTATTATTGTTGAATACGGTTTTGACGGTTCGAGAAGGTCAGCCTGAAAGCCATGCGCGAAGAGGGTGGGAGGAGTTTACAGATGCTGTGATTAAAAAGATATCCCAAGAACGTCATGGAATAGTGTATATGCTTTGGGGAAGCAAGGCTCAAGAGAAAGCGAAAATGTTAGATGAAAATACGAACCTTATCCTTCGAGCTCCACATCCTTCGCCACTTTCTTCCTACCGAGGTTTCTTTGGTTGCAAGCATTTTAGTCAAGCCAACACCTACTTAATTGGAAAAGGTAGAAAACGGATTGAATGGTAAAGTCGAAAAATCTTTCAAGAATCAGTATCTTTGACCAACATGGAATTGAAGAATGACTTGATTCTCCGTGCAGCGCGAGGAGAGAATATTGAACGATACCCCGTATGGTTAATGCGCCAGGCAGGTAGAATCTTGCCGGAATATCGTGCTGTAAGAGCAAAATTATCTGGATTTAAGGAATTGGTAGAAACACCTGAATTTGCCGCTGAAGTAACCATTCAGCCAGTGGATTTATTGGATGTTGATGCCGCAATCATTTTTTCTGATATCTTGGTGGTGCCTGAAGCGATGGGCTTGGAATACCAGATGTTGGAAAAAAGTGGCCCCTGGTTCGAAAAGACCATTCGCAGCCGTGAAGGTCTTGTGCATGCTGATGCGAACATTGATGTCTATGATCGCTTGGGGTATGTGCTCGATGCGATTAAGTTGACAAAGAAAGAACTTACTGGCCGAGTTCCACTCATCGGATTTGCAGGAGCGCCATGGACGATTTTTTGTTACATGGTAGAAGGTAGAGGTTCAAAGACCTTTTCTGAATCACGAAAATTACTTTACACGGAT
>JBEIKR010000161.1:0-5370 GCA_040379705.1 Crocinitomicaceae bacterium | reverse complement strand
TTCCTGTATTTGGAAATGGTGATATCGACACCCCAGAAAAGGCATTGGAATACAAGCAACGTTATGGCGTGGATGGTATCATGATTGGCCGTGCGAGTATCGGCTACCCTTGGATCTTTAATGAGATCAAACATTTCTTGGCGACAGGAACACATCTTGCGGCTCCTGGTCTGAAAGATCGTGTGGAAGCTGCACGCGATCATCTTCAAATGTCGGTGAATTGGAAGGGTGAAGTATTAGGTATTGCCGAAATGAAGCGCCATTATACCAATTATTTTAAAGGCATTTCACATTTCAAGGATTACCGAATGAAATTGGTAACCTCTACAGATTTGCAAGAAGTTATGGAGTTACTTGACTACATCAGCACCCACGAGGAAGAGTTTGTGTTTGTTTAGAATTCACTTTACGCCATCCTCTTGTCGATAAAGTACATGTCAATTTTACCTTTGTTTTTGGCTTCGATTTTTCCTCGGTACTCGCAGATGTAGTGGCTTTTAATCAATTCGTGTGTCGCCCCGGAGATATTGATTCTATTGATCTCGCCACTACTTTCCATGCGTGAGGCCGTATTTACAGTGTCGCCCCAAATATCATAAGAGAACTTTTTTATTCCTACAATTCCAGCAATCACAGGGCCTGAATGAATACCTATGCGAATGTCAAAGTAAGGTAAATTCTTCTCAATGCGCTCTTGCTTTAGTTCAGCCATGAATACTACAATCTCTTCGGCAGCCATCACCACATCAATGGGATGCGTCGTGTTTTCTTTTGGAAGTCCACCTGCCGCCATATATGCATCGCCGATTGTTTTAATTTTCTCAATGCCAAATTTATCCATGATGCGATCGATGCCCTTAAAGCAGGTGTCTATTTCGGTAATTAGTTCCTTTGGAGTGAGTGTTTCAGAAATGGTAGTAAACCCCTTAAAGTCAGTGAAAAGAACAGTGACATTCTCGAAATTCTTTGTTTCTGCTCTTCCCTTTTGCTTGAGTTCCTGAGCTGTTTCGTATGGAAGGATGTTTAATAATAGTTCATCTGATCGTTTCTTGCCGCGAACGACAACTACCATGAGGACGATAATTAGCAACAGGATACCTGCGGAGGATATTAACCCGATTTGTTGTTTTTGAATTTGGGAATCAGCAACAATTTCCTTTTGTGCATACTTCAAACTATCAGCGAGTTGCTCTTTTTCATAGGTAAAATTCAATTCTTTTTCTACCATCGAACGTTCATTATCTATATTCTCTATGGAGTCACTTAAGTTCTTATAAATCTCAAAATAGGTGAGTGCTTCGCTGTGCTTCCCAAGTGCTTTATTGCTTTTGTAGAGGCAATCACAGGCATCTCGTTCGAGTGGCGGAACCTTCAATTCTGTTGCTGTGTTATACGCTGAAGCACACCATTTTTTTGCTGTGTTGTAGTCCTTCAATTCGTTGTAAACAAGTCCAATGTTTAATTCTGCGATAATTTGAAATCGACGGTTTCTAATGGATTGAAATAGGGATTTCGCTTGTTCTGATGCGATTAAAGCTTGTGCGAAGTAGTTCGAAGCATCCTTTTTTTCTTTGAGTGCATTCAGCCCTTGCTCATAATTCACATAACCAATGTTTCCGTAGGCTATTCCGGCTTGTTCAGGATTTTTTTTTACATCGATGAAGCTAAGGCTCTCCCGGTAACAATGCAGTGCCTCATTAAAACGGGATGTCGCCCCATAGATATTGCCCAGTAAACTTAAAGAGGTCGAAATACGAACCGAATCACCAAGTTCACGATTCAGGTGCAATCCTTTTTTATGGTATTCAGCGGCTTTTTTGTTGTTTTCTTGGCGCTCGTAAATTTCACCTATTACACTATAGCAATCCGAAATAAGTTGTTTGTTGTTTAGATTTTCGGACAGTTTTAATGATTTTTGAGCATAATCCAAGGCCTTAGGATATACTCCTTGAATGAGAAGTGTTTTGGCACGAATTAAATGGTTGGTTTGACGAAATTCTTTACTCGATGACTTAGATAATAAAGAAAATGCGGAATCTAAGAGGATATACGAGCTGTCTGGATTTGAGTTCGTCATGATTTCAGCTGCCGAATGCAGGGCTTTTATCCTTGACTTTAATGAACTATGCGTATTAAATCCGTCATCGATGAGCTTTTTCAAGCTTTTCTGACTTTGGGATATCATGGGCAATGCGCACATGATTAACAAGATGATTCGATTCATTTCATAGAATATAGTGGCCTTAAATTAAAAACTTTCACAGAGAATCATGGATTTATTTTAAAGCATGTCTCATCGGTTCTCGAGTACTTTGTTTATTCCAATGCATTTTAAGTGCTTATTCCCCTACATTCTTTATTTTTATCTTTTAATTCAAAGAAAATGCAACGTTATCAAAATTACGTCCTAGGTCAGTGGATTGGTGGGGTAGGTGTGGAAACCGAATTGTTTAATGCAATCAATGGTCAGAAAATAGGTGAAGTCTCAAGCGCAGGTCTTGATTTTTTAGCGATTTCGGACTACGCTAAACGAACAGGGGGATACGCGTTGCGTAAAATGACCTTTCAGGAGAGGGGTAGGATGCTAAAAGCGCTTGCACTTTACCTGATGGAAAAAAAGGATAAATACTACCAGGTCAGCGCTTGGACAGGAGCAACAAAGATTGACTCTTGGATTGATATTGAAGGTGGGATAGGAAACTTGTTTTCTAATGCATCGTTGCGACGACAATTTCCCGACCTTCCGTATTACGTTGACGGGGTTGCGGCTCCCTTGTCGAAAAACGGAACATTCATCGGTCACCACATCATGGTTCCTCGTGAGGGTGTGGCCATTCACATCAACGCGTTCAATTTCCCTGTTTGGGGCATGCTGGAAAAAATTGCGGTGAACTTGATGGCGGGAGTTCCTGCCATTGTGAAGCCGTCTGAATATACCTGTTTCTTAACGGAGGTGGTTGTAAGAGACATCATCGATTCGAAAATCTTACCAGAAGGTTCCTTACAATTAATTTGTGGTCTCGGCCGAGGAATCATCGACCATGTATCTTCTGAAGATGTCGTTACCTTCACCGGCAGTGCAGCGACTGGAAAGGTGTTGAAAGCGCATCCGCGGATCGCAGCGGAGAGTGTAGCATTTAATTTAGAAGCGGATTCATTGAATGCCACAATCTTAGGTGAAAAAGCAGTCCTAGGAACTGAAGAGTTTGACTTGTTTATCAAAGAGACTGTGAAAGAAATAACCATAAAAGCTGGGCAGAAATGTACCGCTGTTCGTCGGATTATTGTTCCTGAGGACCGTATCGATGAGGTGGAAAAGGCAATTGCCGCGCGCTTGGCAAGTACCAAAATTGGTGATCCTTCGGTAGATGGTGTGAGAATGGGGGCCTTGGCATCTAAACTTCAAGTAGAACGTGTTCGCGCGAATGTTGAGCGCTTGGCGAAGTCGCAGGCCATTGTTTATGGCGATATGAATCAGTGCGAAGTCATTGGCGCCGATGCCAAAGCAGGAGCATTCTTCTCACCAATTTTATTCCGTAATAATGATCCATTCAATCAAACGGATGTTCACGAAATAGAAGCTTTTGGACCGGTTGCGACGGTAATGCCATACAAGAATTTGGACGAAGCGATTCTATTGGCGAAAATGGGGAAAGGGTCCTTGGTATCGTCGATTGTGACACCAAGTGACGAAGAAGCCATAGAATATGTGGTGAATGCAGCGAGCATGCACGGTCGTATTTTGGTCTTGAATAAAGACTGTGCGAAGGAAAGTACAGGTCACGGATCACCGATGCCATTGTTGACACATGGTGGTCCAGGTCGAGCGGGTGGTGGTGAAGAAATGGGAGGTAAACGAGGGGTGCTTCATTATTTGCAGCGCACGGCCATCCAAGGACATCCAACGACCATTACCAAGATTACCCAGCAGTTTCAAGTGGGTGCGGAAATGCCAGAGGCAAATCCTCATGTGTTTAGAAAGCACTTCGAAGAACTCGTGGTTGGAGAAACTGTATTCACACATAAGCATACCGTGACGGATGCGGACATTGTCAATTTCGCTAATGTTTCCGGGGATAACTTCTATGCGCACATGGATGCAACTTCTTTGGAAGGGACAATTTTTGAACGCAGAGTGGCACACGGTTATTTCGTGTTGTCAAAGGCTGCAGGATTGTTTGTTGATCCTAAAAAAGGACCTGTATTGCTGAATTACGGCTTGGATGAAGCACGATTTACAAAGCCTGTTTATCCTGGAGCAACACTCGGTGTGCGATTCACAGTGAAAGAAAAAGTGGACCAAGAGAAACGCTCTGAAGACGATATTGCGAAAGGTATTGTGAAGTTTCTCGTGGATGTATATGATGAAACAGGGGAAACGGTGGCGTTGGCTACCATCTTAACGATGGTGCGAAAATTAAATCAGTCCAAATAGAATTTAGTTCAATCAAGGAACTTTTTTCACGCTCATTTTTTATAATGAAAGGTGTAAACGGTAGGATATGATAAAAGAAAATGGAAAAAGTTGTGCTGTCATTGGATCGGGGGTATCCGGCCTAGCCGCATCGATTCGTATGCGCAACAAAGGGTATAAAGTAACTGTTTTTGAGGCAAATTCGTTTCCAGGAGGTAAATTGTCGAGTGAAAGCAATCAAGGGTATCGCTTCGATATGGGACCTTCTGTGTTTACTATGCCTCAGTTTGCAGATGAATTGTTTACACTTTCTGGCAAGAACCCACGAGACTATTTTCGCTACGAACGATTAGATCCAGTATACCGCTATTTTTTTGAAGATGGATCCACTCTTGAGGGAGTTGATGGAAATGAACGCTATGCGGAAACAATGGCTGAACATGCGGAAGATTCCAAGGAAGTGATTCATAATTACCTCAAGAAAACAGAGGAAATGTACAATTTAACGGATGAAGTGTTTTTACACAATTCCTTGCATGTTCCGAAGAACTTTTTCACTAAAGCCGTAGCGAAAGGAATTTTGAATTTCGGTAAAATTGGTGCTTTTAATACCATGAATGGTGCAAACGAAAAAGCATTTAAAGACCCACGTTTAGTTCAGGTGTTTAATCGCTATTCCACCTACAATGGTTCAAGCCCTTTCTTGGCACCCGCAACATTGAATGTCATTTCGCACGTGGAAATTGAACGCGGTGCTTATTACCCAGAAGGAGGGATGGTGTCGATTACCAAAGCCTTGGAAAAGCTTGCCAAAGATATTGGTGTTGAGTTTTTGTATTCCACACCAGTTCGGGAGATTCTGTTAGAAAATAAGCGCGCAAAAGGAGTTCGAACAGATCACGATAGTCATGCATTTGACCTTGTCATTTCCAACATGGATGTGTACAACACGTATC
>JBEIKR010000160.1:0-5407 GCA_040379705.1 Crocinitomicaceae bacterium | reverse complement strand
GCATCACGAAAAGAATAAGGGCTGCAGATCCTAGGAGAATAAAGTTCACGTAGAAGAAATTCGCTTTGTCGTGGTAGCCATCCCAGAACGAACTCAATAACCCAGATA
Source organism: Crocinitomicaceae bacterium (assembly GCA_040379705.1). GTDB lineage: Bacteria > Bacteroidota > Bacteroidia > Flavobacteriales_D > Crocinitomicaceae > M0103. The sequence continues at coordinate 5,299 of JBEIKR010000160.1, read as the reverse complement.
GCTTATTTCCGATAGATGTTGCCAAGAACCAACCACCCATCATTAAAGCCGTCAAGCGTGGAGGACTCAATTTACTCACAAGGGATAACCCCATAGGACTTAAGAAAAGCTCACCGATGGTGATGACCGCATACGATGAGATAAACCACCACGCGGAAGATTTAACCCCTCCATTGTTGCTGGCATACACTGCACCGACCATCACTAAGCAAGACAATGCAGAGATCACCAATCCGAAAGCAATCTTCTCAGGTGTTGTTGGCTCCTTGCCACGGCGACGCAGGAAGCCGAAAAATGCCAAAACAAGTGGTGTCAATGCCACTACCCAGAAAGGATTTACTGATTGAAACAGGTTGGTATTCAAGGCATACACCACTTCACCATCTTTTGGTAGTTTTTCTTTTGGTAAATTCTTGAAGTAATCCGGATAATCATAAGTCATCACTGGTTTGTCATCCTTTGTCACTTGCGGACGAAACTGCTTGTCCGTTACTTGAATTGAATCCTTCACATATTCATACTCTTTCACTAGTTTCAGACCATTCAATACAGGCAACGACGACTCCGATACTTGGCGATCTGTGTATTGGTCAGCCCATGTGTTCAATGTAGAACCATTTTGCTTAAATACTGCCCAGAAAGCAATCACCACAGCAAAAATGGCTAACATGGCTGCTACAGGACGTCGTTCCTCCTTTGGACTTTTCACCAAGAGATACACATAGAAGAAGATTACTGGGATACATCCAAACAAGAAGGCATCGGTTGTTCGTGTTTTCACGATAGGTTCAGGTAAAAAATATCCGATCAACCCAAAAGCGATTGCAGGAAGCAGAATAATACCAAAAATCTTCGCCAGTGACATATCTGATTCAGCTTTTGGTTTGATCACATCCGCGTGCTTGAAATGGCGTGTACCCATCCAAAAGATTATGATTCCAATGAACATACCTACTCCAGCAGCGATAAACGCCGCACCCCATCCAATCATGTTGTACAACGCCGCGCCGAAGAAATTACAGATGAATGCCCCCACATTGATTCCCATGTAGAAAATACTATAGCCAGAATCTTTGAGTGCCTTGTATTCATCATCGTTGTACAAATTACCTAGCAAAGTAGAGATATTCGGTTTGAAGAAACCATTCCCTAAAATGACGAGGAACATGGACAGGTACAGCATGTTTAAGTCATGAACCGCCATCAAACAGTACCCAGCACCCATCAATAATCCACCGATGGTAATGGATCGACGATACCCCAATAATCGGTCAGCAAGTAAACCTCCAATAAATGGTGTTAAGAACACGAAGGCGATGAATGTTCCGTACAAATCCGATGCTTCCTCCTCGCTCATTCCAAAACCATCAACCTTATCCTTCAGATAGAGCGTAAAGATTCCAATCATGAGGTAGTAACCAAAGCGCTCCCACATTTCTGAGAAGAACAAATAAGGTAAAGCTTTCGGGTGTTTTTGTGCTGCCATTTTATAAGTAATTATATGCTTAGTATTGAACGAGACCATTCAACAGGTCTTCCATTGTTTTTTGGTATTTCGCTAAAAGATTTTGAGAAGTATATCCAATGAATTGAATGGTTCCTTTTTCACTCGAAAAATAGTACCCGTAGTAGCTGAATTTAATTCCACTGAGGGTTCCATTCATCTGCAACATCAACACACGGAGCCCATTCACCATCCGGTATTCTTCCTTTACCACATACACATCTGGCGCCACGTCACGCGCATTGTCTAGTGCGATTTCCTTCAAGGACTCCAATGGAATTTCTACCTGCTCTGTGATCATCATGGCGTACAAATCCCCTTGATTCAAGGTCAATTGATACTCAAAGGCATCGTCTCCTTTACCCTTTTCAATGGTCCATTTCTTCGAATCTAAATAAGTGCCCACATTCAATTTGGTACTCTTCAATAAAAAAGTTGATGTTGTAGGACGTGTAAATTTTACAGGATTCATGAGAATCTCCTCCTCAACCACTTCATTACTTGTCGTGTATTCCCATTGGCCATTCTGAAAGAGTACCACCTCTTCCCCATTTTCGGTAATGGCCTTAATTTGTGCTTGTGTAAATCCGCTAACTACAATCAAAGCAATGGTAAAAAAAACCTTGTTCATGTTCATTAGAGTGTAAAAAAAGCAGCCCCAATTGAGGCTGCTTTTCAAGTTATAAAATTCGATTTATTTTACTCCGTGCATCATTTTCACGAGGAAACGGCTCAGTAAGAATAGAATGATTGATGATCCACCCGCAAGGTAAACGAACAACCAGAAGAATGATTTCAAATCAACGATTTTCATTCCAATAAATTCTTTCTCCTTGTTCACTGCCAATTTAGCCATGGCAATTTTCTCCTCTTGGATAATTTTATGGTACTCCTCCTGTTTCTTTTTATCCTTTGTTTTAGGGAAGAGGTTGTTGAAATTTACGGCAGAATAAGGGATTTTCGTTTCATTTCCGTCCGCATCCGTCATTGGAATTACATTCGCGTGAACATCTTTGAATTTCAATCCTTTCGCCTTGTATCCTTCCACCTCTTTTTCAGTGGCCACCCATACTTGTGCGACTTCCACCGAGTCTTTGGTCACGTCATCAATGGCAACTGAAATGGCTTTGTTCACCGTAATTTTAACATTCTTCACATCCACTCCAGTATTTGCAGAGATTGATACCGTATCAGAAACAACGATAGTATCCGCAACAGCTTGTTGTTTCACTTGCTCTGTCAATTCCACACCAATGGTTTGATCTGAATACTTATCCGATACCAAAACGTAAGCATTGTGCTCTGCCGTTGAATATTTCTCTTCCAGAGCGCGCACTTGTGCAGCGGTAACTTCTGGCTCTGGGTAAAAAGAAGAAAGGAATCCAGCGAAGTTATTTGCTGCTGCTGTGCTTAAGAACCACACCCCCATCAGCAATGAAGCAAAACGCACAGGCGCCAATTTGTTCACCATGGAGAGTCCAATTGGTGAAAGGAACAACTCACCAATCGTGTGAATCAAGTAAAGCCCTGTCAACCAAACCATGCTCACTTTAATTCCTGGCTCTACACCATCCACACCGAAAGCAATGAAGACATATCCAAGTGCCAACAAGAACAAACCATATGCTTGCTTGTAAGGGGAGGCTGGCTCAAGACCGCGCTTAGAAAGCGCAGTCCATAACACAGAGATTACTGGTGCAAGGATTACAATGAATACCGCATTGAAACTGTTAAACCAGCTCGCAGGCATTGAGAATCCTAAAATGTTTCGGTTTGTTTGTTCCGCAGCGAAGAATGTAAGTGAAGCTCCAGCTTGTTCGAAGGCTGCCCAGAAGAAGATTACGAAGAAAGCAACGATGTAAATTACTCCAATACGCTGTTTTTCCACTTTATTCAGTGATGGATCAAAGATGATGATCAATGGAATCGCCAAAGAAATCGCGAAGATAAATGCAGAAATATAGTTATTCACCATTTTAATCATCGTCTCATCCGCCGTCGTAAACACGTACAAGCGCAATACTACAAGCGTAACCATTCCTACCAACACACCGATATACACATTCTTTTTGCTTTTCGGCGCAGAAGATTCAGTCGTTGAATCACCTGCCTCTTGTGCCAAACGTTGACGGTTAGGAACATCTCCAATTGGCGTTCCTTCCGGTGAAACGAGCAATTTGTTCTTTTGCATTTGGAAGGTAATCACGGAGATAATCATCCCGATACATGCTGCCAAGAATCCCCATTTGAATGCATAAGGAATCGCGTTATCATCCGCATCATAACGCTCACCCAATCCACCACAAATCAATGGAGCGATGAAAGCTCCAAGGTTAATCCCCATATAGAATATGGTGTAGGCTGCATCTTTACGTTTATCTGTTTCAGAGTACAATTGACCAACAAGCGTAGAAATGTTTGGCTTAAAAAATCCATTTCCGAAGATTAAAGAAGTCAAACCGACAATCATCAAAGGCAATGAAAGCGCAGAATTTTCATAAAACCATGCCGCCAAGAACATGAAGAATTGACCAATCGCCATCATGACACCTCCGACCATGATTGACTTTCTATTTCCCCAGATGTTGTCCGCGAAATATCCACCAATGATTGGTGTCAAGTACACCAAACTGGTATAAGAACCATAAATTCCTGATGCTGTTTCTTTATCAAAAAGAAGGGCTTGGGTAAGGAATAGCGTAAAGATGGCGCGCATTCCATAGTAGGAGAATCGTTCCCACATTTCCGTTGTAAAAAGGAGATAGAGCCCCTTAGGATGCCCCTTCTGTGCAGTGTTTTCCATGGTAGTTTGTTAAAATTTGTGTGGTGAAAATATAAAAAATTATTTAAAACTTCGCCATTTGAATCCGTAGTCCATGTTCTTGAACGCTCATACACACCATCCCAAAGATAAATTCCACGAGGTTTACAACCACGCTTTAGGGGATGAACTTCATTCTTGGTATTCCGTAGGAATTCATCCCTGGGATTCATGCAATTCACTGAATTCAATGCCTTTAATAGAAAATCTACTCCAATTGAAAGGGTGTGTGGCCATCGGAGAAACGGGCTTAGATCGATTGAGAGGTCCTGAACTTCACGAACAAATGACAGTTTTTCAACAGCATGTCGAACTTTCCGAAAAGTACCAACTGCCAATAATCATCCATTGTGTCCGATGTTGGAATGAATTAAAATCCATTCGTCACATCGTTCAACCAAAACAAAAATGGGTGTATCATGGCGCATCAAAGGCAAGTGCAATGGAAGACATCATTCGAGAAGGTTTGACAGTGAGCATTGGTGCAGATATTCTCACAAATGAAACACTTCAAGCGAAAATAAAAATCGTCCCGATAGACAAAATCCTTATTGAAACGGATGATTCCAACATCGCAATTGAGCTTATTTACACTAAAATTGCAGAGATCTTTGGAATTTCAAGTGAGACATTGCAAGCGCAAATTGAACAAAATTTTAAACGAATATTTACCAAATGGAACAATGGCTAGAACGCACTGAATTGTTAATCGGCGAAGAGAAAATTGACACTTTACAAAACGCGCATGTGCTCATCGTAGGTCTTGGTGGCATTGGTTCGTATGCGGCTGAATTCATCGCTCGAGCGGGAGTTGGCACCATGACGATCATTGATGGCGACGTGTTTGATCCAACGAACAAAAACCGTCAGCTCACGGCGCTGGACTCCACAATTGGCAGAAACAAAGCGGTAGTTCTTGGAGAACGCATAAAGGACATTAATCCGAAAATCACACTTCATGTATTGGAGGAATT
>JBEIKR010000159.1:0-5442 GCA_040379705.1 Crocinitomicaceae bacterium | reverse complement strand
TATTCATTATTCAAAAAATATGAAGAATTAAATATGTAGGGTTAAAAAGTAAGGAGTTCTTCTTTTCTAACACTTGTAAAAATACGCTAAATCGTTTAAATTTCTTCCTTTAAAATTCGCCAGGACATGATTCTTTTATCGTCTGAAGCACTTGCAAATTGATTTTCTGAGAATTTCGCAATTGTATTTACTGAATGACGATGTCCACCTGAGCGTTGGTCAATGCGTTCAATGAATTCTAAATCCTCTGACCAAATCTTCACTGTCCTATCTCTACTTGCAGAAACGATAAACTTAAAAACAGGCAGGTAAATTAAATCGTAGATCACAAAATTGTGTGCTGGAATCTCTTTCAAACGACAGCCCGATTGCCAATCCCACAAGCGAATGATAGCATCCTTTCCACCTGAATACACTTCATTCTTTTTATTCGGATGAAATATGATTGCACTCACCCCATCTTGGTGAGCATAGAAGGATGAAATTTCATTGTAATATTGAGTATCGAATATACGAACGTATCCATCTTGTCCTCCGATGGCCAAAAATTCACCGCATGTAGAGACAGACATTCTTCTGATTTTGCCGCACCCAAGAGGAATAAAAAGTTGTAAATCAAGTGTTATCGAATCCCAAACAGCAACATTCCCCTCTGCATCTGCCGAGTACACGACGTTTTTTTGCGGATTTTCAACTAAGACAAAGATTCCCGTAAGATGTTGAACGAAATGTTTTATTTCGATGCGTTTTTCCAAGTCAAAGACATAGATATCACCCGTATTGGTTCCTGCCCACAAATAATTTCCAGTAATGATCAAAGCATACACTGGTTTTCCAATGTTGATGGCAAACTTATCTTGCAGACCAGTTTCCGAATTCCATCGCGCTATAAATCCATCCGCAGAGGCAGAATAAATTTTTTCATCATGCACAAACAAGGAGTAGATGCCCGATGAATGACCGGAAAATTCACTTATTTTTTGAAGTATTGAATCACTCTTCGTTGTCATCTTCGACAGCGTCGTCATCATTCACTTGTTTTAAGCGAGCTGCATAGTCTTCAGGTAAGAAGTCGAAGAACGTATCCCCACGGAGGCCAAGACGCAAGCATTCCAAAGGAATCATCTCGTTAGGACCAATATTTCCAAGGTTAACTTCAGCACCAAAAAGTTTGATGAACCACACTTGTTGATTTTTTTGTGGAGCTTCCCAAAGAATTTTCTCTGGAGCAACATTGGCAATGATGCGATTGATCAAAAACGTATGAGCGGTACCATTTGGACGGAAAACACCTACATTTCCAGCCTCACGACCTTCAGCGATCACCTTCCAGCTTCCTGCTTCAAGTTCTGTTTTCATCATTTTTATCCATTTTGCAGGAGAAATGATAATTCCAGAATCTTTTGATCCAACTTCCGACATTACCGTGCGGTCTTTGGCAATTTTTCGAATCAATTCACATTTTTCATCGTGTGGAATGATGATAGAGCCATCAGAAATTTCAGCAAGATCCAAGTCATATTGATCCAATACTTTCAGGTAATCATTGAATTTACCGCGCGCATAGAATGCTTCAAACAAGGTACCTCCGAAGTAAGGACGAATACCTGCCTCGCGATAAAGTTTTAATTTCTCTTTGAGATCGTTCGTGACATATGCCGTTCCGAATCCAAATTTAACGATATCTGTTAGGTGCCCAGATGCTTGTATAAAGTTTTCTACCTCGTTAAGGCTCAAACCTTTATCCATCATCATAGTCACTCCTTTTTCCCGTGGTTTCGCGCTGCGTTCAGGAATGTATGGTAATTTGAAATTCATAGTCTAATTATTCTTCGCACAAAAGTACAAATTCTGTAATATTCAATAGTTCAGGTTCAATGTCAAAAATCTCTCGAGATGCCGATTTATCAGTCATTACACATCCTTGGAAGAGCGCGATTGACTCCTTGAATTTACCCATTTTGTAAAGGACTAACACTTCCATCAATCTCGCTGTGAATACATTGTTGTGTTCCATAAACGCGCGAACGAAAGCCAATGCTTCGACGAACGAGCGTTGAGCCAGCAATTTAACAAGTCCTGTCACACATTCTCCATCTGTAGGATCGAGCGCTAAGGATAAGCGATAATATTCCTCTGCCTCGACGATATTGTCTAATTTCTCATAGGCTCCAGCGAGCACATGGTATATTCCAGCGTTTTCGGGGTCAAGTTCTGCGGCCTTGTGAATAAGAACGAGTGCCTCTTTGGTATTTCCGTCCAGATCCTCGATAATCCCAAGTCCCAACCATGCGTCAGGCAACAATGGAGCAAGTTCCAGACTTCTCTTATAAAAATGTTTTGCAAGAGCAAGTTCATTTAATTGTTCGTGGGCTTCACCGATGTAACATAAAGCCATCGGATCGTCGCCATCGACTTCCATGCACTTGTGAAATGCTTCAATGGCTAAACTATATTTCTCTTGGGAAAGGTATGCATTACCGAGATTGAAATATACAGGGCCAAATTCCTCGTTGATAAGAATACAGTAATCGTAGGCCCAAACTGCTTTTTCAAAATCCTCAAGTTTAGAGTAGGTATTTCCGAGGTTATACCATGCCGTAAAGGAATATGGATTCTCATCGATAAAATCAGAGTAGCATTTAATTGCGCTCATATATTCGCCCAATTGATCGTAGCAGAAAGCTATTTCATAAATTGCTCCTTCGTTGTGCGGATTACTATGGATCGCTTCGCGAAGCACTTTCACCGCATTCTTATAGTCACCAGCGTTTTCGAATTCCATGGCAAGATCCAAATAAATCTCATCGCGATCTTCTTCTTCTGAAAGGACTAATGCTTCCTTAAAGTAACGAATGGCATTTTTAGAATCGCGTAACTGACTAAATATTGAAGCTTTAGTCAATAGGAACTCGCACGAAGGCGTTTCCCATTTTTCAATTTGACTAAGGAGTTTTAATGCTTCCTTCAATTGTCCCATGGCTGACATCGCTTGAGCGCGACGTAAGTAAAACACAAGATTGAATGAAAATTGGGATATCGCATGCTCAGCACAAAACTTCGCTTTGGAGTATTGGCCATTAATCAAATAATGATCAACCAAAGCTTCCAAGCGGTCACTATCCATAAAAGCAATAGATGCTCCTTTCAAATGGGCTTCAAACTTTTCGAGGTCCTCGTTTAGATTCGTCTCGAAATATTCATCTTCATCGTCGAACATAGGCACTGTTGTCAACTAAAGGTAGACAAAAAACGATAGGATTCTCCTTTGTTGCGAAAAAAGGTTATGAACAGATTTCGAACAAAGGAGAATTTTATATTCTTACTTTCCAGATCGTTTGCGATCGGTTTCTTTCAAAAGAATTTTACGAATACGAAGGCTTTCAGGTGTAACCTCAACGTACTCATCTGACTGAATATACTCGAGACATTCTTCCAAACTAAACACCTTAGGTGGAGCAAGACGCACTTTGTCATCTGCACCAGAAGAACGCATGTTGGTCAATTTCTTCGTTTTTGTGACATTCACACAAAGGTCGCCTGCACGTGAATTTTCACCTATTACCTGTCCCTCGTAGATGTTCTCATTCGGGTGAATAAAGAACTTACCACGGTCTTGAAGGTTATTCATAGAGAACGGAATTGACGTTCCAAGTTCCAATGAAATAAGTGAACCATTCTGGCGTCCAGGAATATCACCTTTGTACGGTTGGTATTCAAGGAAACGGTGTGTCATGATTGCCTCCCCTGCTGTTTGTGTCAACAAGTAGTTACGCAAACCGATAATACCACGAGAAGGGATTTGGAATTGGATGATCATACGCTCACCTTTCGGCTCCATATTGGTCATCTCCCCTTTACGCTTTGTCACGGCCTCAACAGCTGTTCCACTGTATTCTTCCGGTAGGTCGATTGTTAACTCTTCCACTGGCTCGCACTTCTTGCCATCAATTTCTTTGATGATGACCTGAGGCTGTCCAACTTGCAGTTCGTATCCCTCACGGCGCATTGTTTCAATCAACACTGAAAGGTGAAGTACTCCACGTCCGTAAACGATCCATTTGTCCGCTTTATCTGTATCAGACACGCGCATTGCCAAGTTCTTCTCCAATTCTTTTTGAAGACGTTCTTGAATATGGCGCGAAGTCACGAATTTACCTTCCTTTCCAAAGAATGGAGAATCGTTGATGGAGAACAACATGGACATTGTTGGCTCATCCAATTCGATTGTTGGCAGTGGATCTGGATTTTCGAAGTCACAGATACAATCTCCAATTTCAAACCCTTCAATTCCTGTGATCGCACAGATATCCCCTGCTTGAACAGATTGTACTTTCGTACGCTCCAAACCTTCAAACACAAACACTTCTTTAATGCGGTGCTTTTCTTGCGCGCCATCGCGTTTTTGGAGGATGATTTGTTGATTTTCTTTGATTTCGCCACGTCGCAAACAACCGATAGCGATTCGTCCTACGTACGTTGAAAAGTCTAATGATGTAATCAACATCTGAGTATTTCCTTCTTCGATTTTTTTCGGTGGAAAGTACTCAAGAATTTGATCTAACAAAGGAGCGATTGAGCTTGTTTGATTTTTCCAATCTGTTGACATCCAGCCATTTTTAGCCGAACCGTAAATTGTTGGAAACTCCAATTGTTCCTCATTCGCATCCAATTCAAACATCAGATCGAATACTTTTTCATGGACTTCATCTGGCGTACAGTTGTCTTTGTCTACCTTGTTGATCACCAACAAAGGCTTCAATCCTAAAGACAGCGCTTTACCAAGTACAAAGCGCGTTTGCGGCATTGGACCCTCGAAAGCATCCACCAACAAACATACGCCATCAGCCATGTTCAATACACGTTCTACCTCACCTCCAAAGTCGGCGTGACCAGGGGTGTCAATGATGTTAATTTTTGTCCCTTTGTACGAAACGGAAACGTTTTTCGAAACGATGGTAATTCCACGTTCACGCTCCAAATCGTTGTTATCCATTATTAATTCACCCGTTGGTCGGTCGCGTTCGTTCAGAACAGCTCCAGCTTCGATCATTTTATCTACCAAGGTAGTCTTACCGTGGTCAACGTGTGCAATAATTGCTATGTTTCTGATTTCCATATTATTCGTAGAAATACTAACTGTTAATTTGATTTTTTGTTAAATGGCTTCCCAAAAGATCGAGGACGGCCACCGCCATCTTTTTTGGGTCCACCGTCTCTTTTAGGTCCACCGTCCCTGCTTGATCCACCATCTCTTTTAGGTCCTCCACGACGGTCATCGCTTCCACCTCTGAATCCACCGTCTCGACGACCACCGCCATCACGACCGCCGCCATCACGACCGCCGCCATCGCGTCCACCTCTGAACTTTCCACCAAAAGAACCACCATCACGTCGACCACCGCCACCGCGATTACCACCACCAGATGGTTTGGATTTCGT
>JBEIKR010000158.1:0-5465 GCA_040379705.1 Crocinitomicaceae bacterium | reverse complement strand
TTTCGATTGCCTCTTTTTCAAAATTGGCATAGTCAAAAGATGTTGTCTTTTCCTTTCGACTTCTTGTCTTTCTTTCCATGTGTTCAAGTTTAAGATTATTACTCCTAATTTTTACCTTGACACACTTTTTAGAATACTACCGGTAGAGATCAAATCCTCGCTCCCACACTCATTCTCTCTCTGTTTTATCCCAGCCTCAAATTGAACAAACGCTTTCAAAGTAGAGATCAAATCCTCGCTCTCACACTCATTCTCACTCTGTTGCATACCTAGCTACAAAAGGAATTAAAGTTCTAAGTAGAGATCAAATCCTCGCTCTCGCTCTGTTTCTCACTCTGTTTTATACCTAGCCACAAAAGGAATTAAAGTTCAAAGTAGAGATCAAATCCTCGCGCTCACTCTTGTTCCGATCCTTCGGGATTCATGCGCACTCTAATTACAAGCCCCCCGGGGTAGCACCTGATAACCACTAAGAATAGACTCCCCGCTAACTTATACCAACGCAACGGATGTCTAGATCTAATAATAATAGCAAGATCAACTTCTGTCCTAAGATCATTGCACATAAATTTTTACCTTTACCATCAAAATATTTTTAAGTATGAAAAAGATACTAGTTGTCTGTTCGATTTTAATTTGCTCAACTACAATCGCACAGAATTGGCAATCTTTTATAGATTCTATCCCGACGCTTTCTTCGCCACGTTCTGCAGATCTAAATAATGATGGAATTCTGGATATCGTCATCGGCGGAGGAACTGATGGAGTATTTAGCAACAATGGTGTCATGGCATTCAATGGTATAGATGGTACACTCCTTTGGAAAAGAAGCACCCGTAATGAGGTCTTTGGCAGCGCTATTTTTCAGGATCTCACAATGGATGGAATCGTCGATGTGTTTATTGTAGGTCGCTCGGCGCAACTATTGGCAATTGATGGCGCTTCCGGTAATTTACTCTGGGATTATTTCCCTTATGGGACAAATCCCGTGGATAGTGGATTGTATAATTTCTATAACCCTCAGTTTATTCAAGATGTGGATGGTGATAACTACAAAGATATTTTAGTTTCAAATGGCGGTGACCACTTGGCACCAGCTTGGGAAACAGACCGGCCTCCAGGAAGATTAATGATCGTAAGTAGTTTAACTGGAAGTCTATTGTCTCAAGCGATTGTACCTGATAGTGCAGAAATTTATTGTTCACCTCTCGTGATTGATGTTCAAAACAATGGAAACAAATGGATTTTGTATGGGACAGGAGGTGAAAATTTAGGGGGACACTTTTATGCTGCTCCATTAAATGAATTAATTTCTCAAAGTACATTATCCAACAGTATTATTCTCGCACAAGATCCCAACAAGGGATTTATCGCTCCAGCATCAGTTTTCAGAAAGAGCAATGGTGTATTTGATATTTATATTCAGTCTTTTGGGGGTGTTGTTCAAAAAATCAATGGTGATAATCTTGTACCTCAATGGACATACACTAAGCCAAACACGGAATCAAGTGCAGCTCCGGTCATTGGAAATTTTGTTGGTGATTTAACTCCGGATGTTTTATTGGTTTTGTTTAAAGGAGAGGCTTCGTCCTACGCCGATTTTTATCAAGTTGTTTTAGATGGGGCAACAGGAAATGTTGAGTTTATAGATAGTATTGGTAGTATTCATTTTGCATCAGCTAACGCTGTAGATTTAAACAACGATGGCCGCGATGAGGGAGTCTTTTCGCTTTCCTACATGGAAAATTCGTATTTCAGAAGTAGAGTGATTGCTGTAGATTTCACATCAAATGCGGTAACTAATCTGGATGCAACACGCACTGGTGTGAACATTGGATCTACACCTCAAATTTTAGATCTAGACAACAACGGGCTTTTGGACCTCATTTATTCAGTAAAAAAGGACAGCACGAATCCAACGGGTTGGAAGGGGATTTATGTCTACCGACACGAATTAACATCAACGGAGCCAAATGCTGGAATTGCTTGGGGTAGTTACATGGGCTCTGCGTTTAATGGAGTATATGAATATGTACCATCAGAATGTGGGCCTGGATCTGTCATCAGTAGTATATTTCCTTCTTCGCCGACATGCAATGGTGCTTCGGATGGAAGTGTCAATGTATCGGTTGTAGATGTTCAAAGTCAGCATACCTACTTATGGTCAACGGGCAGTACAGGATCAACTCTTCAAAATGCATCCGCAGGAACATATTGGGTGCAAGTAACAAACGATGCGGGATGTTTCGAAACGCAAACAGTAATAGTGAATGATCCTTTTGTGATTACCTTCGGAGGAATTGCTGCGCCAACGTGTATTGGTGGCTCAAACGGAATGGCGACGTTGAATTCAACAGGTTGCTATTGCATGTTTTCAACATGTACATTTCTCTGGGAAAATGGTGGGACTACTAAACCTAACTACGCATTGCAAGAAGGGTGGAATAGTGTAATTATTACTCATTCGAACGGTTGCGTTGTGGAAGATTCAGTATTTATTCCATCACCAGCGCCTGTTATTGATTCGATCTCCATTCAACATGTTGAACTGTGCTACGGTGATCAATCTGGTTCGGCTATAGTACATTATACTCAAAATCCGCAAACCATGCAGTTTTCTTGGTCCAATGGAGGTGTAAATGATACTATAACGGATTTGGCTGCAGGAGAATATTACGTGATTGTTGAAGATTCGAGACCATGCAGAGACTCTATAGCTTTTTCAATTACTCAACCCGAGTTGCTTCAGTTTACATTAGCATCAACGAATGTCACTTGTTCAGGAAATAGTGATGGAAGTATTACGAATTCTGTATTCGGTGGAACATTTCCATATTCTTATTTTGTAAATGGGTTTTCGATTTCAGATTCACTTATTTCTGGATTAACTGCAAATGACTACGATGTTTACGTTCAAGACAACAATGGATGTGTTTCAGATACATTATCCGTTATGATCACGGAACCATTGCCTTTATCGATTGTACTTGTTGGAACTCCTTCTACCGGATTGTTATCGTTTGATGGTATGGCGCAGGCTACAGTGACAGGTGGAACGCAAGCATATGAGATTCAATGGAATGATGTGAATGGGCAAATGGGAGACTTGGCGGTTTATCTCAATCCAGGTTGGATTACTGCTACAGTAACGGATTCTAATGGGTGTACGATAGTGGATTCTGTCTATATCGGAATGGTAGGTGTTTCAGACGTATTGTCTGACCATTGGAGCATTTTCCCAAATCCAGCGAGTGATAAAATTAACTTACCCGTTGGAATTGATCAACTAATTATTTACGATGCAAAAGGGGCTGTTGTTCGAAAAGAAGAGAATCCAACGATTGAATTCGTTCTTCATTTGAGTGCAGGGATGTACACCGTAGAGGCTAAAGTTGGAAATTCCGTGTTAAGAACAAAACTTGTTGTTGAATAATCGACTATCGTTCTCTTTGAATCTATTTTGTAACGTGTACAAAGCTTTTCGCATCCGTATCTTGGTTCCGAATGACTAAAATATACATTCCCTTTTGAAGATGTTTCGTATCAAGTGTTGTGACGTTGCCGTTTGTTGCAAACTCAACATGTTGCTTCTTACCATCCATAGAGAATAACTCTAAGGAAAGGGCTTCTTCATTCGTTAATTGTATAACCAACTCATCAACAAATGGGTTTGGAAAAACGCTCAATGGAGACTCTATTAAATGATTTATACCATTGGTCGGACATTCTCCATCAACGTAAGAAACAATTCCATGGTGGTACATGGCATCAGCGCTATTCTGGTAAGTAACTGAATCGCAACCGCAAACCGGCTCATAAATGTTTGGAATCTGAACACTAATGTCGATCAAACTAGTATCGATGCAAGGCAATACCACAGTCGTATCAGACATGCACATGGAATTGCACGCATAGGAGCTTGTAAAAAAGTAGGCCGTGTAATCATTTCCATCGGAGCCAATCACCGAACAGCCTGAGATCATTTCACATTGATCACCATACGAAACCCATCCTAGAGGCATTGCACAAAACCCAAAATCAACGCCTGCTGGTATAATCATACATGTGTCTGGAAAAGAACAAGGACCATCCGTATAATCAATAACTCCACCTACTGATTGTGCTACACACGCATTCTCGTAGGTGTTGCCGTCACAACCACAAACGGGATCAAATACATCAGGACATAAAATGTTGGGGTCAATGAGTGCGGAATCAACGCATGGTTGAGCAAAAGATACTGTGCCCAAGAATAGTAGTACAAAACTCAAAATGAATCGCATAGTATGTTCAGTTAAATTCAACAAAGGAGTAATAGGTAATTCCTATTCCACAATCAAAATATAATTGTTCTTTTTCCCTTTCCCCAGCAATACATATTTGTCATTGATTAGGTGTTCACTTGTCAGTTGAAAATCTTCACCTACCTTCTCCTTATTCACAGAAATGGCATTGGCCTTCAATTCTCTGCGGGCTTCGCCGTTGGAGGATAAGAAATTCGTTTTCGCTCCCAGGGCTTCTACAATGGACATAGAATCGCCAAATTCTACACGTGTAACAGTCGCTTGTGGAACGCCTTCAAAAATGGCAAAGAAATCTTTTTCAGATAACTTGCGAAGGTCGTCAGCTGTTGATTTTCCAAAAAGAATGTTCGATGCGGCAATGGCAGTATGCAATGCTTCTTCACCGTGAACACGTGTGGTAATGTCTTCGGCAATGGCTTTCTGAAGGATCCGCAAGTGTGGGGCTTCCGCGTGCTCTTTTTCCAATTCCTCAATTTGTTCTTTTGAACGCAAGGTGAAGATGCGGATATAATTTACTGAGTCTGCATCACTGCTGTTCAACCAAAATTGGTAAAATTCATACGGTGAGGTGCGCTCTGGATCCAACCATACACTTCCTCCCTCGGTCTTCCCGAATTTTGTCCCGTCGGCTTTCTTGATCAATGGAGTCGTCACGGCATAGGCTTCACCACCTGACTTGCGGCGAATCAATTCCGTACCTGTCACAATATTTCCCCATTGGTCTGAACCACCCAGCTGAATGATGCAGTTATGGTGCTTATTCAAATGATAGAAATCATAGCCCTGCACCAATTGGTAGCTGAATTCTGTAAACGACATTCCTGTTTCAAGGCGTTTCTTTACAGAATCTTTCGCCATCATGTAGTTCACAGAAATATGTTTCCCTACGTCGCGAATGAAATCCAAGAAACTCATGTCGCGGAACCAATCGTAATTATTGACCATTTCGGCTGAATTATCTCCAGCATTGAAGTCAAGAAACTTCTCCAGTTGACCCTTGACACAAGCCACATTGTGATTCAATGTTTCTGCATCAAGCAGGTTGCGTTCCTGTGATTTTCCGGAAGGATCACCCACCATCCCTGTTGCTCCTCCAACCAGTGCATAAGGCTTATGGCCAGCACGTTGAAAATGTACCAAGGTCATGATTTGTACGAGATG
>JBEIKR010000157.1:0-5525 GCA_040379705.1 Crocinitomicaceae bacterium | reverse complement strand
TGCTTCTATGAATTTGAACTGCGCTGATAAGGATTTAGCGTAATCTTCTTTGAAACTTTGAGATTGCACTAAATGTGAGGCACAAATAAGTATGAGAAATGTAATTGTTTTTTTCATGTTGAATTAGAAATAACGTGGACTTACGAATGCGTTGTTACGAGGACGGATATCAAAAGAAATTACAACTTCATGATTCCCCCATTGATTTAATTTCATTCCGTTTAATGGTAAATCGAATGCGTAGCCAATCATCATGTAATCTTTAATTTGATAAGATGTGTTGAAACCAATGCCCTCACCTATGCGGTACATTCCCCCCACCCAAAATTGCTTGTAAAACAAAGCGGACACATTTATGTCCATGGTAGCAGGGCTGTTTTTCGTGAATTTTAACAATGCTGATGTTCGAATATCTGTCACAGCATTAACAGGAAAAACATAGCCTCCTGTTAGAAAGTAATGTCTTTGCAATACCGCCTCAACTGAATTGTTATCAAGACTCCTTTCCATAAGATGGGGGATAGAAAATCCAACATAATAACTCGCTTGACGAATGTGAATATCGCTAGCGACTTTATATAAATAGGCACCAGCTCCAAAGTTGGCTTGTGTTTTATTGAAAGGTGTTGTGAAATTGGGGTCATTGGAATTGCTTACACCTAAACCATTAAAATCATATTGATTTTTTTGTATGCCCCCTGAAATACCTAGACTTAATCTCAAATTATTTGGGTTTAACTGCATTTGAAACGAGGCATGGTTCATCCAATCAATGGAATTTCTTGCACCGGTTTTATCAAAGGTTAAATTTGTTCCAAGTCCAACACGCTGCCTTGCAACTGGCGCATGGATGGACAAATATTGGGTAGATGGGGCACCGTCCCAGCCAATCCACTGGGAACGATGAACGGTGTTTATATTTAATGTGCCTCTAGTTCCGGCATATGCTGGATTAAATGAAAGAGGGTTGTTGAAATAAAATGAACTTTGGGGGTCTTGTTGACCAAAGGTCGCCACACCAACAATGGTGAGAATAAGACTAAAAAATATTTTTTTCATGGTTAGGCTCTTATGGTTGAATTTCTATGAATCCTCTGAATGGCTCTTGAGATTTTTTGTGAGTGTCAATCAAGTAATAGTATGTTGCTGCAGGCAAAATTTCACCGTTCCCTTCGTCGTTAGTTCCTTTCCACGTGTTGTCGTATGGTGAAGCATGAAAAATGAGAGTCCCCCATCTATTGAAAATCCAAACTTCGTTATTCGGATAAAGTTCTAAATTTTGAATGGTCCAACTGTCATTGACATTGTCGTAATTTGGTGAGATGAATTGCACAGGCTCAACAGGAATGAGAGGAGTGCAACCAATTTCAACACTGATTTGTGTTGAGCAATCGTTTTGGTCGGTTACAATTGCCGTATATACTCCAGCATCAATATTGGTAAGTACGGGGCCATTATTTTGATTGATCCAGTTGTAAGAATATCCAGGTGTTCCACCATTAGCTCCTACAGCTATATAGCCATTGGCTTCACCACACTCTGAACGAAGCGTGTCTATGACTGAAACAGTGAGTGGTGATGGTTCAATTAAGTCAAAACTTTCTGTGTCAGTGCATCCTGAGGTGTTTGATACAGTGACTGAGTATGATCCTGGAGCCAAATTCTCAGCTGTTTGAGAATTTGAAACATTGGGCGTCCAATTGTATGTAACCAAATCGGTATCATCTGTACTTACCGAAATGGAACCGTCATCTGAACCAAAACAAGTGGGGTCTATTGTGGATGAGTTGATGATGTTTATTGGAGTAGGAGGATTAATGATGACATTGTATTGTGATTGACAAGTTGTTAACGGGTCTGTGACAAGCACTGTGTAGGTTCCGGCTTCACTCACTGTTGTTGAAGTTGAATTTGCACCTGAAACTATTGTTCCACCATTCCATTGAAGGGTTGAATTAGAAGGGACGGGCGAAGAAGTAATAACAGCTTCTCCAGTAAAGCAATCTAATCCACCACTGGGGTCAATATTCGTACTGAGGGTAGGAGTAGGGTGAATTGTAATATTGAATTCATCTGAAACGGTTGGACAATCGTTAATTTGTGCGGTTACGGTAATGGTACTAACAATCCCAGAACCTGTTGAATTTTGAGGAGCCGTCCATGTTGGAAGATCACCGTTTCCATTACTACCAAGTCCAATGGTTGTGTTGGAGTTAGACCAACTCAATGTTGCACCGGTTGGATTGGTCACGTAGTTGTTGGGGTCGAAAATAAAGTTGGGACAACCAGATAAATCTGGGTTGTTAGATATGGATAGGTTAGGTTGAATGATAACAAAAACGGTAGAGTCATTACCTAGACATTGAACACCACTAGCGGAAATATGATAAAAGACAGTGTCGGCTTGATTTCCATTATTGACTAGGGTTTGAACAATTGAATTTCCTATTCCATTGCTATATCCTGAAATAAAGCTTGGCCCAGTTGCTATCCAACTGAAATTGATATTGTTGAGATTACTAGTAATTTGAAAGTCTGTGGTTTCGTTACTACAGATATTATCATTTGAAGGTGAAGCGAATACATTAGCCTGTGGCTCTACATAGATGGTATGTATCACCGCGGGTTCATTTGTACATCCAACAGTAGCGCTTATTTCAACAAATCCAATATCATTTGTATTGTTAAATAGTGTGTATTGTGGGGAGCTTGTGGGGTTGGGACCAGAGCCGCTTGATGGATTTACAACTGAAACGTTTTGTGAATTAACAACATTCCAATATATGTTATAAGAGGGTACCGTTCCTGTCATTGTGAAAACGTTCGAAGTTTCACCACTGCAGATGGTTTGTTCAATGGGGTTCATGATTACAGTGCCAATTGGGTTAATAACCACCTCGTGACGAATAGAATCGGCACCGCAGAAATTAGAAGTATGTATCCAAACGTGATAGGTTCCGGCTACGTTGAAAGTTAATTCCAATTCATCTGAACCATTTGACCATTGAGTATAATCTTGTTGATCACCCACGAATCCGTTGGAAGAACCCAAAGCCCCATTGGAAATCACATACCCAGAGGCCTCTTCAATAGTCCAATAAAAAGAATAACTGTTGTCACACCCATTCGAATTTATATTCTCACCACCTTGACTTGTGTTGGTGAATAATACCGGTTCATTCAGACATATGGGCGAGGGTGGGTCTGTGGTGAATTCTGCATTAGTACCTGTTGAAATGGTAATTGGACCAACCGTTATTACGGTTGGAAGACCATTGGTAGAACAAGCATTTTGCGCCACAATTGTTGCTGAAAAGGCATTTTCAATGGGCGGAAATCCGGGTGCGTAATTATAATCTATTCCGCATGAAGAAGTATTGAATATGTGGGCAATGGTAGTATCATTTGCCGTTGTAAAAACAGTGTTTGCAGACCCATCTGAAAAAGATACAGTGTAGTTGATGGGAACGTCATTTGAAAGTATGTCAATAGCGTATGGTGAGGGAAGACAAGTTGTTTGACCGGATCCTGATACCGTCACTACCGGAGCACTACCATTAAAGACAATATACTCTTTCGTAATGGTACAACCATTCGCCAGCACTACGTTGTGTGTTAATGTATATTGACCAAGTGGATAGTTATGCGATATTGAATTGCCAACCATGTTGGTTTGGTTTTCTGTTGTACTTCCATCACCCCAATTGAAAGTTTGTTGCACACCGTTGGAGTATGTTGAAAGAAAATTGAAAATGACCGAGTCTAGACCGCTACAATTTTTAAAAAATGTTATACCTCCTTGAGTTGATGTTCCATAACCAAGCCCCGAGTTTGTTAAGGAAAGGTTAGAAACTGGGCTTGCTAATATTTGAATAGGAACGGTAAAAGTTGATGCTGCGTTACCGTTGTTGTTGTTAACTGTTAGTGTTGCAGTGGTACTTCCAACTACATTGTATGTTGTTGTTTGTGGATTTGAACCGGTTGCATTATTGGGAGTAGCACCCGTTCCAAAATTCCAGGAATAGGAGGCATTTACAGTTGTGTTTATGGAGTTGTTAATGAAAGTTACGTTTTGCCCCTGGCAAACGGTAATGGTTCCTCCTGAGGCCGCTGGCACAGAAACGAAGCTTGCATTGGGGGTTTGGGCATTGGAATGAACGTAAGAACAGAGAAAAACAAAAATGGCAATAAAAATTTTACAGGGGTTTTGCCTCATGAGTAGGATTATTATGGTTAAAATCAGCGACGAAGATAGCAGTTTTCATTGAGAATTGAAGATGAAGGTCTAATTATCCATACACCAAGTCAATTAAATGTGATTTTTTTCTTTTTTTGCGAGTGATTTGAGCAAAATCGCCTTAATTTTGTTGGTCTCGGAAATGATTGATAGCAATATTAAAAGGATGCGCGCACTTGTTTGACTGCTGATGGTTCTGCTATTCATGCGCTCTGTTGGTTTTTCGCAATGTCCGAGTATTTCATTCTCCTATGGTTCAAATACCCCAGTCACCAGCGCTCTCAACATATGCGAAGGTAACAATTTGACCTTATCGGCTGTGGTTACAAGTATCCCGGCTGGAGCTACAATCACAGGGTATCAATGGTATACAACGAATGGTTCTAATTTCAATAATAATAATCCAATAAGTGGTGCAACAGGTAGCAATCTTGTATTAAATAATATTCAAAGTAATGATGATGACTATTATTGGTGTGTTGTTACTTTTTCAGGCCTGAGTGGTTGTAATGGAAGCACTGTTACAAGTGGTTCAGTAGATTTGAATGTTTACAACCCCAACTTGAATGCCGGTAATAATCAATGCGTAACTAGCGGAAATTTTGATTTGAATTCTTCTTTAACAAATCTTGGTGGTTTGCCAAGTAACGGTATTTATGCATGGACAGGTCCAAACAACTATAGCTCAAATCTTCAAGATCCTCCCAACTTTGTTGCCTCTGCGGCTACGGCAGGTACTTACAATTTAACTTATACAACGGGGGCCTGCGTTCTTACTGATCAATTGAACTTGGTCTATTTGCCCGGTTTTTCTGTAGATGCGGGACCGTCTGATGCGCTCGTTTGTTCAGGCGGAACATTCACTCAAACAGCTACAGTAACGAATGGCCCAGCCAATGTTACCTATCAATGGCAACTTCAGAATAACAATGTGGGTAGCAATGCTACGCTTAATTTATCCAATATTGGTAACAACCAGTTGGGAACCTATACTGTTACAGCATCAAGTTCAGGTTGCAGTGTATCTGATCAAATTACATTGGTAACGCTAGACCCAGCGCTGTCAAGCACATTTTGGGATGCGAGCTTGAACATGTTCAAACGATGTTTAACTGGTGGAGCGACATCGGGATCTATAAATTTTTCAGAAAACACGCCTGACACCTACAATTCTGCTATTGCAAGCTACTCCATCAATTGGGGCGATGGAACTTCAACCTTTACTGGCAATACCGTGCCTTGGACCTCAACTGGATCACAAGTGAACACATCAGACGACAACTGGGGT
>JBEIKR010000156.1:0-5637 GCA_040379705.1 Crocinitomicaceae bacterium | reverse complement strand
GATGGTGTTGGCGGTTGAGGCTGGTCACCGCATGGACAAGCGTGGGGTGGTGAAATGGATGATTGCAACGATTATTGGTGGATTCTTCTTTGTAGGTTCTCAAGCATGGGAGTGGTACCACTTCATCCATGGTTCTGAATTCGGAAAGGTGGAATTGGCTGATGGTTCTCAAGCAATTGTAAGAGGTCATTTTGGTGAAATCGAAAACTTCAAAGTAACGGTTGCGGGTAAACACCACAAAAAAGGGGATGTCATCACAGAAGATTTGATGCACCAATACCAACATGCGGTAGTGGCAGGGAACATCGAAAATGGAGTAATTACATTGCATGATGGTTCAAAAGCGACAATCAACAAAGCGGCAGACTCACACTTTGAAATGATCATTAAAAAAGATGGTAAGAAACACAAAGTAGGTGATAAGCTTGAAGGTGATAAGGCATGTAAGCAGTACTATGAGGTAATAAATAGTGGTGTTGAAAACAAGGTAATTTACGGAGCGAACTTGAAACAAAATGAGTACGGACCGCAACAATACGCCCAGTTCTTCTTCTTCATCACAGGTTTCCACGGGTTCCACGTATTCTCCGGTGTGGTGATCAACATCATCATCTGCCTGGGAGCTGTGGCTGGAACGTACCACAAGCGTGGTCACTATGAGATGGTTGAGAAAACTGGACTTTACTGGCACTTTGTCGATTTAGTTTGGGTATTCGTATTTACCTTCTTCTACCTCGTTTAATTAGTTAATTGAAAATATCCAGATTATGGAAAGAGATGATATCATTGAGTACTCATTGGATGCTCACCACAGCGAAGAAGTAGGAAAACAAATTCGCAAGAAAATTTTAAATGTTACAATCCTTCTTACAATAATCACCGTTATCGAAGTTGTTGTAGGTGCAAAATGGGGACGTGCCACAACAACAGGAACAACTTGGCAATTGATCAAATACGGGTACATCGTGTTGACATTGGTGAAGGCGGCGTATATCGTTTTGGTATTTATGCACCTTGGTGATGAGCGTAAAAGCTTAAAGTATGTGGTTTTGGTACCGTACATTTTATTCATCTTGTATCTTATTTTCATCGCATTGATGGAGGCTTTGGCTGTAGGTAACGCTTGGTCAACATACGGAGGATAGTCCCATGGCACAAAAAAGTACTGCCGGACGAATGAAAGTAGCATTTGCGTTTCTACTTACATTTGGTCCGGCTTTTTTATTGGTATTCATCTCAACACGTGGTTGTAGTCATAAATTCAAAACATTGGATGACTATGGTGCAGCGAAAGAGTATGTCGTTACTGATTCCCGTGGAATAAAAATGACGTCAGCTGATTTCCACGGTAAAATAGTGATTGTTACAGCGATTCAGGAATCATGTCCTGGAAACTGTTCCATATCCATGTGGCATCTCGACCAACACATATACCAACACATCCGTAAGAACAAGCGTAAAAAAATGAAACAGGTGCGTATCATTTCCTTCGTGACAGATGGCAATGGAAATCCTGTAACTGATCTTTCGACTACAGTGGCTGCCATCAAAGACAACGTGGAAGGCTACGATCCTGACTTATGGCTTGTGGTTACTGGCGATGTAAAAAGCATGTATGACTTTACGCACAATGGTCAAAAGCTATTGCGAGAAGGCAAAGAATATTATGGTGGTCATGCCTTTCAAGAATTGATGCTCTTGTTGGATAAGAAAAATCACTTGCGAATGGTGCTTTCTGGTAAAACAGAGGGAATGGTTCGTAGGATGAGAGACAACATCGCACTGCTTCAAAAGCAATATGACAAGGAAAGAAAACATTAATTGAGCAAATCTGTTTTTTTGATGATGCGCCCGGTTTTATTCATAGCACTTTTATTTCTCTCGGCATGCACTCCTAAGAAAAAGGAGCGTGTTCTCCCTTTCATAGGCAATTTTGATATTGAATATAAACTGGTCGATGGAGTAGAAGTAGCTGACACTGTTTATCCCAAAATCCCTTTCTTTGCCTTTACAAACCAAAATGGGAAGAAGGTAAAGTCTTCAGACTTCAAAGGGAAGATTTGGGTGGCTGAGTTTTTCTTTACCTCATGTCCAACGATTTGTCCTTCCATGACGCGAAATATGCTTAGCTTGCAGCAAACTACGCGTGATCTTAAGAAAGAAATTCAATTCATGTCTTTCACAATCAATCCTGATTTTGACCAACCAAAGGTGCTAAAAAGATATATCAAACACTATGGTATAGATGAGTCTAATTGGGTGTTTTTAACCGGAGATGAGGAAGAAACACATTTTCTGGGAATCGAGAATTTTAAAACCTTTGCAGGTCGGGATGAAGAGGAAGCAGGAGGATTTGCACATTCTGGTGCTTTTACACTTGTGGACAAGGAAGGATTTGTTCGAGGCGTTTATCTAGGAACGGATAAGAAACAAGTGAAACAATTGGAAGAAGATTTACGAAAATTATTGAAGTATGAGTACGACATTGAATGATCCAAAAAAAGTGAAACAAGTGCGCAGTGTAATCATTGCACTTTCTGTGGTAATTCCCGTTGTTGTTGCGTTGCTATTCAAAGTGCAAATCGATGGTGTTGACCTATCATTTCTACCCAAAATTTATGCGGGAATCAATGGTTTGACAGCCATTGTGTTGATCATGGCGTTGGTGGCAATCAAATCGAAGAATATGAATCTTCACCGCAACCTCATTCGTGTCGCTCTTTTGTTGTCATTGCTTTTCTTAGCGGCATATGTTGCTTACCATGCAACGTCAAGTCCAACAGAATATAAAGGTAGTGTTCCTGCAGTGTACTATTCGTTACTCATCAGTCACATCGTCTTGAGTGTAGCCGTTATTCCAATGGTGCTGTTTACTTACCTTGCAGCCTGGGAAGGTCGTTTCGAAGACCATAAGAAATGGACAAGATTCTCATTCCCAATCTGGCTGTATGTCGCAGTAAGTGGAGTGGCGGTTTACTTTATGATTTCTCCGTTTTACGTTTAAGGGACTTATTGACAAAAGACAAAGGACCGCTGCGCTGAAAGAACATGGAGCAAGGACTAGCGTAAACTTCGGTCGCTCTCCGTTCTCGCTCTGTAATTGCTGGGGTTCCGCAGGAAGTCTCGAAGCTACCATGAAGGACAAAAGACACTTCTTCGCTCCTTGAGCTTCGAAGGACAAAGGACAAAAGACTTGAGCGACATTCGTCACTCGTTACTCGCTACTTTTATAACCGCATAAATTTCAATGGCGGTGTTCTCCCAACTAAAAAGTTTCGATCGCTCTAAAGCCTTTGCGCCAAGTATGTTAAGTGCATCCTGATCATTATGCAAAACAACCATTTGATTTACAATAGATCTTGTGTCAAACGGATCGCAATAGGCAACCGCATCTCCCCCTACTTCAGGTAAGGCTGTTTTGTCGCCACTTAAGATTGGTGTACCACATTTCATTGCCTCTACGAGTGGGATACCAAATCCTTCAAAATAGGGAACGTAAACGAAAAGTTTGGCGGCGGCCATGACCTGCGCGAGTTCTACTTGTGACAGTTGTCCAGTAAAGTGAATCTGTGACTCGATTTCTTTCGGAGGAGCTGTGAAACTAAAGTTATCCCAAAGGGGCACGCCAACGATGACAAGTTGGTCGTCGGAATTCGTTTCTCTTTTAAACGTACAAAAAGCCTCGATGAGTCGAGCAATATTTTTACGCGGATGAATAGTTCCTACAAAAAGAAAATAGGGTTTCCCATCAGTAAATTTCTCGCGAATAAGGATTTGTTCCTTCTCTTCAAGGGGTTTAAAATCATCTGATGCACTGTTCCAAAATGCACTTACCTTTTCAGATGAAATCCCATACGTTTGAATGATATCTTGTTTTGAATAGTCTGAAACGGTAATCACGTGCGCCGCTTTTTTTGCAAAGCGCGGAAAAAATGTGCGCAAGTAATGTCTTGCTGTAAATGGGAGATCTTTCGGGTAATGTTCGAAATTGATGTCGTGAATAACACCGATTTGAGGTGTCCTTGAGAAGAGAGACAAGTATCCGTCTGGCGAAAAGAAAACGTCAACCTTGTATTTTTTGAGTGCCCGACGGATAGACCATTCAAACCAGATCAAGAATAGAATAGGATGCCGAGCGGGTGGACCAAGAACAACTGGAGTCACATTTTCCCCAAAAACAAACCGAGGATCATAAGTCCTGTCGAAGAAAAGAATGAATTCATCTTCAGGATGCATCTCCACCAAACGACGAATCACTTCCTCGGAATATCGACCAAAGCCATCGATTCGATCGGGCAATAAAAAACGTGCGTTGACTCCAATCCGCATTGCTGCTGATTAAAAATTATAGATGTAATTCGTTCGCTTCTCTTTGCCTATAGTTGTTTCTGGCCCATGACCACAATACACCACAGTTTCTTCCGGAAGTGTAAACATCTTTTCGAAAATTGTCGCTTTCAAGGTATCTAAATCACCACCAGGTAAATCTACACGTCCAAAACTTCCGGAAAACAATACATCACCATTGATGACAAACCCGTTTTCAGCATTGTAGAAAACCACATGTCCAGGTGCATGTCCAGGAGTGAAAATGACTTCCAGTTCGATTCCACCAAAAAAGAGTTTGTCTCCCTCTTTAAGAAGTACATCAGGCTCAGGGGATGGAACATATCCTTCGAACCCATATAAGTGGGCGTAATTCGAAACGGCTTGAAGTGTGGGAATATCAAAGGGATGCAAATAGTATTTCACACCGAAATTATGGTGAACAAATGCGTTACCTAGGACGTGATCGATGTGTGCATGTGTATTCAACAAAGCCAATGGAACAAAACCAGAATCTTCAATAAAATGAACCAGCTCCATTTGTTCCTCGCGGGAGTAACATCCTGGATCGATAATCACGCAATTCTTGTCCGAATCACTTAGGATATAAGTGTTTTCTTGAAACCCATTAAAGGTAAAGGTGTGTACCTGAATTTTCATTGCTGTAAAAATAAGGTGATTTTCATGGTATGCTGTATCTTTACAAAAAAAATGACAATGAAATTTGCACTCCTACCTGTCCTTGTTCTGCTTTTAATCTCTTGTGGGACAAAGGTTCCGTTCAACAACGAGATCCGTGAACGATTTGATTTGAACACAGATAAAGACTTAGCTAAAGTTCAGTTTTTCACCTCACAAACCATTATTCTTGAGAAAAGTAAATCCTCAGGCAATCAAGGAACAACCGATGCTGGAGCGTTAGTAACCAACTCGAGCAAGGAAGAAAACCGCGTGATTATTCCCATTTTCACGAAATGCATATTCGATGGGTTTGGTCCAAATGGAGAGCTGATGTTGCGTTTTGAACCGGGGACAGGAAAAACAATTACCTTCTCTGTGAAGTCGAAAGAGCCATCCGCTAAATATTATTTGAATGCGGAATGGACGGTCAATCAAGGAGGAAAAATATCGTACGGGAATGAACAATTTACAACGATGTCAACAAGTGGCAATGCCTATTTGCTTGTCGTAACAAGACGACTACAAAAAACAAAACGTAAGGACCGCGTGGTAAAAGGAATGAAAGTATAATTGAAAGGTCTGCTTCGGCAGGCCTTTTTCATTGCTTAGAAGAATCAATTTTTACATGGT
>JBEIKR010000155.1:0-5650 GCA_040379705.1 Crocinitomicaceae bacterium | reverse complement strand
TGTGGTGGACATTACTGGCAATCAATACATCGTTACTGCCATTCGAGAGACCTTGGAAAAAACGAATCTTTCTACATGGACGGAAGGCACCAAAGTGAATCTCGAGCGATGCATGGTGATGAATGGAAGGCTCGACGGACACATTGTTCAAGGACATGTTGACACCGTGGGAACGTGCATCGACGTTGAAGATCAAGGAGGAAGTTGGAAATACACATTTCGCTATGCTTCCGCGATGCCAACTGTTGAGAAAGGGTCAATTACTGTGAACGGCACAAGCCTAACGGTGGTTGATTCGAAAGACAATGAGTTTTCGGTGTGCATCATCCCATATACCTATGAAAACACAAACTTCCATACCCTACAAAAGGATATGGAAGTTAATTTGGAATTCGATATTATTGGAAAATATGTAGCGAAGCTGATGGCTCGCTAGTTCGATTATTTCTTAGCGCGCGCTTTCTCCAATTTGTCAACGCGGTCTGTCAACGACTGAATTTCTTTAATCAACTGATACACTTGTTGTGATAGTACATTAGAAGAATAGTCATTTGACGAAGGCTCGTTAAAGATTTTCGGAGCTGGGTCATTGATCAAATCAATGGCATTCACACCAAGGATTTCTGAAATTCGTAACAAACGTTTGACAGAAATTTCTGTAACACCACGTTCGATATTCGAATAGGCAGCCACCGTAAGGTCTAGTTCATCTGCCATGTTTTGCTGGCTCAAGCTATTCGCTAAGCGTGCAATTCTGATTTTTTCTGCTACTGTTTTACTCATAGTGCAAATTTACAACGACCTTAATTGTCATATATAATTGTAAAATTTGAATAACCTCCTTTTTTGTGTATATATTTATACTTTTATTTGATTTGTCATGTTTTAATCCACGAACAGCACTATTTATTCGCTGAATTGCTTAATATTTCCTACGAACAAATTATAAATATTGTTAAAATAGGATAAATAACACCGATTTGGTATGTATATATAGTTAATTGATGGTTCAGCAGAAGATCGATTATAATCAACAACACGATTACGCAAGAAGACCAAAATTTTCCTTGAGACACCAATTATCAATTCTTCACTGCGTATCAACAAAAGGATGATCTCATTTCAACCCCTGTTTATTATGAATAATTGGTGTGTGGAAATGTGGTGTATAATCACTGTTTACTTCCAATTCTTTGCGGCAATCTTACGCAGTTGTTTTCGCAACTTCTTGATTACCGCATCGCGATTGGAAACGTTCCCACATTTGATAATGTCATATTGGACCATTGTGCCATTGCGGAAAAACTTAAACTCAAAACTTACTGATACAATTTCATCACGGTACAAGGGAAACAAATTCCCCGCTCCGAGTGCGGTAGTGAAATCGTCCTTCATTGATGTGGCCTTAAAAATCTTATCATACCCACGCACCGAAACGAGCAAATAGGTGTCTAATCCTTTCCCGGAGATTACTTGTTTCATCGAATCTGTTGCGATCAATGATGCATCAGATCCCAACTTCAACATATTCAATGAAGGAATCGCTTTTATTCCAAGTTCTGTTAAAATCTCTGTAACATTGATTTCCATTGAATACCGATCTTCTGGTTTATCCAACTGACCAATCACCAATGCATTTTTAAGCTGCAGCCCCTTGCTTTGAGCGAAAGTTTGATTCGAAGCAGCAAGAACAATTAGCGCTAAGAATAGATAAAGCGTATTCTTCATAAAATGGTTTAGAATATTTGAGATGCGATTGCACGCACCATCGATGAATTCGACATGGTATAGTAATGAATGCACGGAACACCCGCATCACGAAGCTCTTTTGACTGCTGAATTCCCCACTCAATACCTAATTGTTCAATTTGCTTGTTGTCTTTGCACTTCAATAATTCCTTTGAAAGTGCCTCTGGAAAGTCAATCTTAAAAAATTTCGGGAGGAAGGTAATGTGGTCCATTGTTTTAATTGGCTTCAACCCTGGAATAATCGGAACAGTGATCCCAATGGCACGACATGCTGCAACAAAGTCGAAGAACTTTTGGTTATCGAAGAACATCTGTGTCACAATGTATTCCGCTCCAGCATCTACTTTGTCTTTCAAATACTGCAAATCGGTTGTCATGTTCATGGCTTCGAAGTGCTTTTCTGGATAACCCGCCGTTCCAGTGCAAAATGCGGTTGGTTCCAATTGCACATCATCCATCGTATAGGTCCCACGGTTCATTTCCGATATTTGATGAATCAACTCCACCGCATAACGGTGACCATCCGGATGCGGTCGAAAAGTACTTTCTGTTTTAATGGAATCTCCACGCAAAGCCAAAACATTGTCAATCCCCAAAAATTGAAGATCAATCAAGGCATTTTCAGTTTCTTCTTTACTGAATCCACCGCAAATTAAGTGGGGTACAGCATCGACTTGATATTTATTCATAATCGCCGCACAAATCCCAACGGTTCCTGGTCGCTTGCGAATGGCTATTTTTTCCAATAAACCATTTTCACGTTCTTTGTAAATAAACTCTTCACGATGGTAGGTAACATTCACGAATCGTGGCTTAAATTCCATCAAGGGGTCTATTCCATCAAAAATAGATTGAATGCTCTTTCCTTTCAAAGGAGGAAGAATTTCAAATGAGAAAAGTGGCGATTTCGCTTCCTGTAAATGTTGTGTGACTTTCATTTCAATAATTCGTGAGGTGCAAAGATAATCCTTTGATTGCTGATATAATCTTTAAATTATCCTATTCCTTATTCTGATATGCCAATATGGCCTCTGCGACGATTAAATCCTTTTGCGTTGTAATCTTGACATTGTCCTCATTACCATCAACCAGATGGATTTCTACACCTAATGATTCAACAAGCGTGGCGTCATCTGTTATCCCACTATGGTAGTCCAAGCTGTATGCTTCATGAAGCACTCCAGATCGAAAACACTGGGGGGTTTGAACAAGCATAAAGTCGCTACGATTAACCGCACGAGTCACTGTTCCTTGACGTTCACGAATAGATTCTTTTATTGGTAAAACAGGAACAACTGCATCCTCCGACGCTAAAGCATTTACGCATGCTTGAATGATTTCCTTGGATACGAAGGGTCGTACACCGTCATGAACAAAAGTAAAATCCCCCGAACAAGAGGCTAGTGCATTTTTAATGGAATGAAAACGCTCTTCTCCGCCAGCAACAATGGTATGTGGAATGTCGCAGTTAAATTCTTGAAGCACTCTTTTCCAGTAGTTATGCCAATCGTTTGGTAAGGTAATCACGAGTTCAAAATTCGGATCAATGGTGTGAAAGCTCTCCAGGGTTCGAAGCAAAATAGGTTTACCAGAAAGATGGATGAACTGCTTTGGGAGATCACCACCCATTCGCTTCCCAATTCCACCTGCGGTTATTATGACTGAGATTTTATTCATCCAATGCGCAAAAAATAAAAAAGGTCACCAGAATAACCCGGCAACCTTGAACATGTTAAAATTCTTAAAACTATTTCAGCTTCGACGGATCGTTTGCTGCCTTATCGTTGAGTTTACGTTGGGTGTTCAACCAATAGAACAAACCAACAAAACCAAGCACAATCATGGAATAGTTGAACTTGTTTCCAATCCATTCAAAAAAGCCAAATGTCCAAGTTAGGAAGTCTGCAATACCGTAAAAGAAATCTGATGAACTCATGTATCAAGGATTTAATGGCACAAAGAAAATGATTTTTCCCGAAATAAGTGATGTTCTAACGAAAAAATGACGCTATTCAGTAGCGGATTTGCGGCCATTTTCTATTAAAAGTGTCAATTCGATAAAATTTTCTACCGACAAAACCTCAGGACGTAAGGTTAAGAAATGATGATCGATGTCTAAACCACTCAATAATTGCTTGATTGAATTTCGAATGGTTTTACGTCGCTGATTGAAGCTCATTTTCACCACTTGAATGAAAAGACGTTCATCACATGGCATCGTTTGCCGATCATTACGTGTGCAACGAATCACGCCAGACTTCACCTTCGGCGGTGGGTTAAACACATGTTCATCCACCGTAAAACAGTATTCAATATCATAAAAGGCTTGAAGCAAGACACTTAAAATACCATATTGCTTGGATCCTGGTGGTTCTGCCACACGCTCCGCCACTTCTTTTTGAAACATACCCATGACTTCAGGAATCTGGTTCCGATAATCAAGGCATTTGAATAAAATCTGTGACGAAATATTGTAGGGGAAATTTCCCACCACGGCAAAAGGCTCATCACCTAAATGTTTGCGTGGGTCGATGCGTAAAAAATCTGCTTCTATAATTCTACCTTCGAGTTGAGGAAAATGTCCGTGCAGGTATTCCACCGATTCATGGTCGATTTCCATCACATAGACCTCGTTGTCCTCCTCTTCCAAAAGAAATTCAGTCAGCGCTCCCATTCCTGGGCCAATTTCTAGCACTCGCTTGCACCCTTGATGTCCTGTAAACTGTGTTGCAATTTTCCGACAGATGTTTTTATCTGTCAAGAAATGTTGACCAAGGTGTTTTTTAGGGCGTACACTCATGATTTAAACTCTTCAATGACACTTAAAACGGTACGAAACGCGGCAAATTTTCCTGCATAACGCGCGCTGTGATCGCGTTGCAAAAGTGGCGCGTGTGTCTGACTATACGTATCCATGTGCTCCTGACTGGGTGACAAATAGGTAATCGCATATGTAATGCCACCATCTTCTTCACCATGAACACGAGAGATGCGGCTTTCCACGAAACAACCTGTAGCCATTACTTCTGGAATGTGTGTGCTTCTCATCCAAGAAAGCCAATCTTCCGCAATCTCCGGATCAACACTTACTGTAACATTGTATAAAATCATACGCAAAGGTAGGTATTCCACTGCTTCAGTCCTAACTCCCACCATTGCCCGAATTTTTCTACTTTTGATGAAAATTGCAGTTTATGCTCATGTCAATGACGGGTTTCGGAAAATCTACCGGAACATTCGCAGGAAAAAAGGTAAGTGTAGAGGTTCGCTCACTGAATAGTAAATCACTCGATATGAATGTGCGGATTTGTTCGGCGTATCGCGAACTTGAGCACGACATTCGAAAAATCGTTGGTGAGGAACTTGATCGAGGCAAGGTGGACATCAACATCAACATGGATAGCAGTGGAGACTCGCGCAATTACACACTCAACCGCGATTTGGCGGCAGCCTATTACAAGGATTTGAAAGGGATGAATGAATTGCTTGGTGAAGAATCGAAAGATTACCTCGCGATGATTCTACGCATGCCTGACATCTTTAATAATGAGCGCGAAGGATTGACAGAGGAAGAAAAAAAGTGGTTGTTCTCATTGGTAAAATCGGCTTGCGATCAATTGCATGAGTTCCGACGTCAAGAAGGTGTAGCTCTTGAACATGAATTCAACGAACGCCTTGGAGATATACAGTCATTACTTCAAGAAGTGCCTAAATATGAAAGTGAGCGTATCGACACTGTTCGTGAGCGACTGCGTAAAGGATTGGATGAGTTGGAAAGCACGAAACACGACGACAATCGCTTGGAGCAAGAGCTCATTTTCTATATTGAAAAATTGGATATTTCGGAAGAAAAGATGCGCCTGAGCAATCACCTCGAGTATTTTTCGGAAACAATGAAACT
>JBEIKR010000154.1:0-5675 GCA_040379705.1 Crocinitomicaceae bacterium | reverse complement strand
GATTCTTATCTCATCTTTCTTTTCCTCACTCCATTTGTCGAAGGTTGAGATTAACATTCCAAGTCTCGGATTCTGAAGAAAGAAGGGCCGATGAACATCCATAAAGCGCCAAAATAATGCGTCCCAGGTTGATTGCCATTCGCCTTTTGGATAGTCACTCATTTTCATAAGGTAATTGCTACCACTGATGTATGGTTTTGTGGACATTATACCTCCATCGGCAAACTGACTCATGCCATAAACATTAGGCACCATTACCCAATCGTAGGCATCGATAAATAGTTCCATGAACCAACGATACACATCATCCGGATCAAATTCACACAAAAGCATGAAGTTTCCAAGTACCATCAAGCGTTCAATATGATGACAATAGCCTGTCTCAAGGACTTTTTTAATCGTAAGGTCAATAGGTTCTATTCCCGTTTTACCGGTGTAAAAACTGGGAGGAATCTTCCGTGTAAATCTCCAGTAATTGGTGGTTCTTTCTTGACTTCCTTTAGTGACATATACTCCTCGAATGAATTCACGCCATCCCATAATTTGGCGAATAAATCCTTCCAATGAATTCAAGGGGATTTCGTGTTTCTTGCTAAATGCAAGTGTTTGGTCAAGAATATATTGCGGAGTAAGTAATCCTGAATTCAACATCGGTGTGATAACACTGTGATGTAACACTAATTCATTGGAAACAATAGCGTCTTCATAGATTCCGAAGTCAGTAAATCGCTGGGTTAAAAACGTAGCGAACCATTGTTTACTCTCTTCAAAGTCAATCGGGTAGTGCTTTGCATTCTCGAAAAGCAATCCCGGATGTGTACTGAAGTATTTGCGTGTGTAATCAATGGCTTCGAGGTAGTATGGGTTTCCAGTAGGGAAATCGATTTGAACGACAGGCTTACCTTTGGGGTACTTTTTTCGATTTTCAACATCATAAGTCCATTGACCGCCTTGCGGATCTCCAGAATCTGTAAGTAATACATCTCGTTTTTTGCGTTCCTTCTTGTAGAATTCTGTTTGGAAAAATTTGATTTTCGTTGGGTGAAAAAAAGATTCCAGCTCTTCGTTTGTATTCAAGAACATGGGCGAGTCCAAGACAATAAGTTCAATGGAATTGTGAGCACAAGTAGATGTAATTCTGCATGTGAGCCAATTGTCAACAGGGTCAATAATGGTGATTGAACCGACATCTGATTGCGCTAATTCTCGAATAAGAATTCGAATGTCTGACTTAGGCTCATGAGAATCGACATAACTGAACTTTTTGCCATTCTCCTTTAGAAAGTACGCATAGCTTTTCATGCTTGCCCGATGAAATGCAATCTTTTGCTGATGAAAATGAAATTGACGGAAAAAGAGATGTTCTTCTATGAGAATGAAATCGCCTTCTTTATCGAACAATGGGCTGGCTTCGAAAAGCTGATTTGGAAAAATGAGGTTAACGTTTTTCATCTGTATTTGATTTGTTACGACGACATTTTTCGCTGCAGTATTTTACATTTTCCCAATTCTTTTCCCATTTTTTTCGCCATGCAAAAGGTAGTGTGCATGTTGGGCATATTTTGGTTGGGAGATGACTTTTTTTCATGGCTTCAAGTGCTTTTTACATTTCTTCCAAAACGAGAAAAAAGACGAGTAGTCTCCGCTGTCTATCGATAACCAATCCCTAGAATCTTCAATGCCATTGTAACTGTTCAACGGATGTTCTTTGAAATAAATTTGACCATTCACCTGTGCTTCAAGATCCTTGAATTCTCCCACCCAAATTTGAATATCGGGAATATTTGTCTTGGCTAAATCAAAACAAAACTGAAGTGATTTTTCAGAAATCGGGTATTCTTTGAAGACGGATGGTTCTATCAAGAGAATTCTATTTCCTGGCAGATTGCTTCGCCACGTTGGATCTACATTGTAAAAGTTATAGATGAACGTTGGCAGTTCGGTATCCAGCTTTGGAAAATCAGTTTCAGGAAGTGTTGTTGTCAATTGAAGTGTTTCTAGCGCTTCGAGTTCTTCAGGAACTTGAAGCAAATCGAAAGCAGAATAATCAACATCAAGAAATGTGTTCTTTTGTGCTGTACGACAATAGGTATTTATGTTCTCTTGATTGGCATAATAGAACCGATTGTTGAAAGTCCCACATACCCATTGCCAGCTTAATGCATTACTTGCCCAATCGGCATCCAACAAATGGTAATACATCCATTGTGCAGGGAATTTCCATTGGCATTGGGCTATATTACATGCCATCGAGGCGACATACATTCGCACATGGTTGTGCATGTATCCATCCTTGTACAATCGTTTGATTTCATTGTCGATGGCTTCAATTCCGGTAGATGAAGTTACCAAGGAAGAGGGAATACCACTTCGATTTGGTTGTTTTTGAGGATGTCTAAAGTCTCTATTTATTGACGAACCATGGTGTTTCCAGTTCAGTTGCCAATAGTCACGCCATGCCAATTCTTGAATAAATTTCTCGATCTTTTCTTCAGCAAAGTTTTTACCAATCAGAATCTCATAGACTTGCCTCGTACTGATTACTCCCCGAGAAATATAGGGCGACAAATAACTCACCGAACCATCAATGAAATTTCTGTCTTTGCCATACTCAACAGGATCCAAGGAGTGAATGCTGTCTATGATGTCGGTGTAGTTAATGGGGAAATTCAAGGGAGATAGAGATAATTTGTAATACACATGTTTAACATTTGCATCACAAATTAGTTCTTCTTGAAGGTGATTTTAATGGACAAAAGACCCATCCTCGGCGGACAAGCCGCTGCGCTGAAAGACAAAAAAGTTACGAATTACAAATGACTAATTACGAATTTGTAACTCCTTGGCTCCGCCTTGATGTACGTCAAGCTGGAGTAGTTGAAAGTGACTAATTAGATTAATCGTGGCTTCGAATGGTAGGTTCGAGACTTCCTTCGGAACCTCACTCACCAAAATTTTTGTAATTCGTAATTGGTAACTCGTGGCTTCGAGTCTGCTTTCGCACCTCAGCCACCAAAGTTCGTAATTAAAAACTATCCGTTTCCTTTCGCGTGATCCGCCAAGAACTGTTGCAATCCTAAATCAGTCAACGGATGTTTCGCCAGAGCTTTAATCGCGCTCAATGGTCCAGTCATCACATCAGCGCCAATTTCAGCGCAATGAATTATATGCATTGGGTGACGAACAGAAGCCGCTAGGATTTCAGTATCGAAGGTATAGTTATCGTAGATTAAGCGAATTTGAGCAATTAGGTCAAGACCATTTGTTGAAACATCATCCAAACGGCCCAAGAATGGAGAAATGTATGTTGCTCCAGCTTTTGCTGCTAACAAGGCTTGTCCTGCAGAAAAAATCAGGGTACAATTGGTTTTAATTCTTTTCGTGCTGAAGTACTTAATAGCTTTAATTCCTTCTGGGATCATTGGGATTTTCACGACAATGTTCTTGTGCAAGGAAGCCAAATGTTCACCTTCGCGCACCATGCCTTCAAAGTCTGTAGAAATTACCTCTGCACTCACTGGACCATCAACAATTTTGCAAATGGCTACATAATGGTCTAGAATATTTTGTTGTCCTGTGATGCCTTCTTTGGCCATTAAAGATGGATTGGTTGTAACGCCATCCAAAATTCCAAGGTCATTTGCTTCTTTAATGTCCTTTAGGTTTGCAGTATCGATGAAGAATTTCATGGTCTATATTTTATTCTTCAAAATTACACGCCGATACGCCGTAATGAACCATTCACTAAAATGATTTATACACCTTTTTTGAACAATATCAGCGCTTGTTGGTCAACGATTCAGCGATGCGTACCAGACGGACAAACTCAGCGCGGTAGTCGTTTTTCTCGTCACCCAAAGCATTTTGAGCTGTCTCGATGACATGCTGAAAACTAGCATTTCCCTTAAAACTTGAGGAGCGCAACAACAAACCAAACTCGACAACTGAAGCAGCGAATTGCATGTCTGCGGATGTGCTATTAAAGGGTTTGATGTCTGCATTTACAGGGAGTGAAAACAATTTTGAAACAACGCCATTTGGTGCTTTGTAACGCACTTTAATTGTCATGATTTCATTTCCATATTGACCATTTGGCGTGTTTGTGCTTTGGTATTTTAATGAATCAATTCCCGGTAAAACTTCTGTTGATCCCGCAGGAATGAGTTCGTAAAATGCTGTCACGGTATGACCAGCGCCCAAATCACCGGCATCGACTTTATCATTGTTGAATTCATCGTCTTCCAAGCTTCTGTTTTCATAGCCAATGAGTCGGTATCCTTTCACGAGATTCGGATTGAATTCAACTTGTAGCTTCACATCTTTAGCAACGGTGATCAGTGTTCCGCCCATTTCTTCCACCAAGACTTTTTTCGCTTCCTGCATGTTGTCAATGTAGTTGTAGTTGCCATTTCCGCGATCTGCTAATTTTTCCATTTTGGAGTCTTGAAGGTTACCTGTTCCAAAACCCAATACAGAGAGGAAAATCCCTTGCTCACGTTTTTCTTCAATCAGGCGGATTAAATCTCCTTCACTCGATACACCCACATTGAAGTCTCCATCAGTAGCGAGGATGATCCGGTTGTTGCCATTGGTGATAAACTGTGATTTTGCGATAGAATAGGCCAACTCGATGCCTTCACCACCTGCAGTGGATCCTCCAGATTCTAACTTTTCGATTACTGCTTTAATCTTGTCTTTCATCATTCCGCTAGTCGGCGTAAGGACTACACCAGCTGCACCGGCGTAAACAACAATTGAAACTTTATCCTCCTCACGCAGCTGATCGATGAGCAAATACAATCCTTTCTTGAGTAAGGGTAGTTTGTCTTCGGAAGCCATCGAACCCGATACATCAATCAAGAAAACCAAGTTGTTAGGTGCTGCTTTTGAAGCATCTATATCCTGGGAATGCATGCCAATTTTCACCAATTGATGTGCGGTATTCCAAGGGCATTCGGTGTATTCTGTTTGAAGTGTAAAAGGAGTATCTCCTGATGGTGCAGGGTAGTGGTAGGGAAAATAATTCACCATTTCCTCAATGCGCACCGCATCAATTGGCGGCAAGGTAAGTTCCTCTAAAAAACGACGCACATTGCTGTAGGATGCCCGATCTACATCTATACTAAAGGTCGACAATGGGTCGGATTTTACTGCGATAAAGGTGTTTTCATCGATTTTGGAATAGGATTCAGTGTTCATTTTCTTCACATCACGAACGCTTTGGAATGAAGGTAATTTAACACCCGGCATCTTTTGAATTTGCCTGGATGCCATCACTCGAACTTCTTCCAATTCGATTACCTCTTTCTCTAGTTTTACATCCTGAAAAGTGATTTTTTCACTGTTCACAATTGCACGAAGCGATAAATGCTTATGCTCAATCGATTCAAAGGAAAGAATGTAAGCTCCAGGATTTAAAGCATTTAAAACATAAACGCCATCAACATCAGAAATCACACCTCCTATGAGCGTACTGTCGGCGTTCAGCAATTTTACTTTTACAAAGGGTACGCCCTCTCCAGTTTGTGCGTCAGTTACAGTTCCTTTGATCCAACCCATGGCTTGACCAAAAAGAACAGTGCTCGAAATCAAAAAGAGAAGGGAAAGGATAGTTTTCATAGTCGTTCGGTTTGCCTAGACGATGCAAAGGAAAGGGTTATTCCATAAAAACGATT
>JBEIKR010000153.1:0-5678 GCA_040379705.1 Crocinitomicaceae bacterium | reverse complement strand
GGTTTATGACACAAGTAATGTTGAGAATCCTACATTCACATATCCCGGACCAGGAGATTACACCATTACGTTGATTGCAAATCCGGGATGGTCATGCGCAGATACGGCCACAACAACTTACACGGTTTACCCTGAAATTGAACCCATCATAACACTAGGAGATTATGCCTGTGTAAACAATACTGACGAATGGGAATTTTGGGGGAGTGCTACACTATTGAATGGCGGCACATATGCGTGGGATTTTGGAAACGGTTCTTCTCCAGGAAATGCAGATGTAGTTCATCCTCAAAACATTCAATTGAATTCACTGAATGCATCGAATACCATTACACTGACCGTAACCGCTGATAATGGATGTTCTGAGAGTACGACATTGGTTGTGAATAATGCGCCCGATCCAGTGGCTTCCATTCCACCTCAGGTCACTTTTTGTGACGGACTGAGTTATACCTTCGGAAATACATCAACAAATGCTACTTCGTTTTGGTGGGAATTTAATACCGTATTTAATGGCGATTATGCAGATGATCAATTCCCTTCTTTCACCTTTCCAGATACGGGTCAATATATAATTCAGCTCATTGCTTCGGCGCCTTTTACATGCCCCGATACAACCACAGGAAATTTGAGTATTTACGGAAATTTACAGCCGAGTTTTCCAGCCCTTGAAGAGCAATGTTTTAGTTCGAACAGCTTTGATTTTCAGGCTTTGGGTGCAAGCACAAATAGTGCTACTTACAATTGGAACTTTGGCACTCCGAATTTGGCCGATTCGAACGTTCAAAATCCACAAAACATTCACTTCCCTGAATCGGGGACCTTCACCGTGAGTCTTACTATTTCTGAGAACGGATGCACAGAAACATACATTGATGATATTTGGGTGCCTCAAGATCCGGTTTTACTTCCTTCCATCATACCTGACGCTGGGTGTCCACCGGTGTTCGGCGGATTCATTGCCAATGCAACTTCAGACACACAACTTTTTTACATCTGGAATTTCGGTGATGGCACGACCTCTACCGAGCCCATTGTAACACATATATATCAGAATCCGGGGATATATGATGTCTCATTGCAAGTGTATACCACAACTGGATGTTTAGATACCTTATCTGAATTTTTAAACAACGCCATAACAGTATATCCTCTACCTACAGCAGCTTTCACTATTACACCGCAAACGGTTTCCATCTTCGAACCAACAACTTCCATTACAGATGTATCTAGCGGTGCTATTTCGTGTATCTATAGCATGAGCGATGGAGGCTCTTCAACCGAATGCTCGTTCGACTATGATTGGACAGAGGCTGGAATTCAAACCATAAGTCAAACTGTTACGAATGAATACGGTTGCATTGATCAGGTTTCAGGGTCGCTTTTTGTTGAAGGCTTTTTATTCTATGCGCCAAATAGCTTCACCCCTAATCAAGATGGCATTAACGAAGTTTGGCTTCCAGAAACAACGGGCACAACCAGCTACAAGATTGAAATTTACGACAGATGGGGCACACTGATTTTTGAGTCAGATGATCCAAAAGTTGCATGGACCGGTAATGTCAGGAAAGGAAATCATTATGCTGAAAACGGAGTCTACCAATTTCACGCATCAATGAAAGACCTTATGGAACAACCCCACGAATTTTGGGGGCATATTGTATTGGCTCGTTAAAACACGAAATTAAAGGAGGCGTTGAACGCCAATCCTCTGGTATATCTCACATCTTTGAAGGGAATCAAATAATTCACTTTTGTGTCAATCAATACATATTTGTTCTTGAATAATTCCAATCCAATTGCTGGCGCGAAATAGCCCATGAAATTCTTTTTTGCGTCGTTAGAGGCAAGTAAACCACCAAAGGTGTAACCACTGTATAGATTCAAAAATTTCTTTGTTCCTCGGCCCAAATGACGAGAATAGAAGTCTTGTCCAAAACCAAATGCGAACATTTCAGAATAATGTAAGGTGTCTGAACCGATTGTCTGCGTTGATTTATACGCCCCAAGCGTAGCAAAACTTTTTCCTTTTGTAAACACGTATTTAATGAAATACCCTTGATAAAAAGGACTAGTAAGGGTGTCATTGGGTTGTTCAATTTTAAGATATGAATACTCAACTCCAGGCATATTTACGAAAGTCACAGAGCTGTTTTGCGGAGTATACGTTTCATCTACAAGTTCGAGATTGACCAAATAATAGTGCTCTGAAATGGTCAATGATTTTAATTCTTTTTCATACGATCGCACGCTGCTCTCCCAGCCTTTCATTTCATTCCACATGTTTTTGTACTGATCCGAATTTGCATCACTCACCTTCGCAAGAATTTCCTTTTGAAGTGCAATGCGTTCGTTGTAGTATTTAATGTTCGATTGTAAATCTTCAACCCGACTTGCATTATCTACACTGCTTAAATTATTTGAAGCAAAATATCCCAATCCGGATACCATGGTGCTGTATGCTGCATATTGATTTGGTTCCATTCGAAATTCAACATTGAGTTCACCTTTCGATTGACTCTGCGAGGTCACTGAAATGGAATTCAAGAGCAAAAACTCATTCACTTTACCCACACCACCCGTAAAATCGGTAGTTAAAACGCGTTGCGAGATATTTGAAACGCGGTATGATTGACCGAATGCTAGCAATGACGTGAGAGCAAAAAACACACTTGTAAGAAGATTTTTCATGAATCAATTTTTCACGAAGATAGGAATAGCGGAACTCTTTACCTTTGCAACTCATTTTTTGTCGACATGTTTGAAAATTTATCCGATAAACTTGAGCGAGCGCTCAAAGTACTGAAAGGCCAGGGCCAAATAACAGAGGTCAACGTTTCTGAAACATTGAAGGAAGTGCGTCGTGCACTTTTGGATTCCGATGTTAGCTACAAAACTGCCAAATAATTTACAGATCGAGTGAAGGAAAAAGCGCTTGGTCAAAAGGTTTTAACTGCCATCAGTCCGGGACAACTTTTGGTCAAAATAACAAAAGATGAATTAACGGAATTGATGGGTGGTGAAGCGAGTGAGCTCAACTATCAAGGAAATCCTGGAATCATACTCATGAGTGGTTTACAGGGATCGGGAAAAACAACCCACTCCGGTAAGCTAGCCAATTACCTTAAAACGAAAAAAGGAAAAAATCCTTTATTGGTGGCTTGTGACATCTATAGACCTGCCGCTATTGACCAGCTTCATGTAGTAGGCGAAAGCATTGGTGTTGACGTATACAGTGAACGTGAAAATAAAAATGCTGTAGAAATTGCCAAAAATGCCTTGGCCTTCGCGAAGCAAAATGGAAACAATGTTGTGATTGTAGATACCGCCGGACGATTGGCTATAGACGCTGAAATGATGGCAGAAATCACAGCTGTTAAAGCGTTCTTGAATCCAACTGAGACTCTCTTTGTTGTTGACGCCATGACCGGTCAAGACGCTGTGAATACCGCAAAAGCATTCCATGACCAATTGAATTTTGACGGTGTTATTTTAACCAAGCTTGATGGAGACACACGAGGTGGGGCGGCACTGAGCATTAAAAGTGAAGTCAACAAGCCCATCAAGTTTGTGGGTATGGGTGAAAAAATGGATGCCCTTGATGTGTTCTATCCTGAGCGAATGGCAGGTAGAATCTTGGGTATGGGTGACGTTGTTTCGTTGGTTGAAAAAGCGCAAGAACAGTTCGATGAAGAACAAGCCAAGCGTCTTGAGAAGAAAATTAAAAAAGACCAATTCGATTTCAATGATTTCTTGGACCAGATAGGTCAAATAAAAAAAATGGGAAGCATGAAAGACATCATGGGCATGCTACCGGGTATGGGTCAATTGAAAAATGTTGATGTTGATGACAACGCTTTCAAACCTATTGAAGCCATAATTAAAAGCATGACACCCTCAGAGCGCAGCAACCCTGCCTTAATAAATCAGTCGCGCAAAACGCGTATAGCCAAGGGAAGTGGAACAAGCGTGGAAGAAGTGAATAAATTATTGAAGCAGTTTGATCAAATGCGTCAAATGATGAAAATGTTTACCAATAAAAGTCAAATGGCTGCCATGATGAAACAGGCGAATATGATGAAAGGAATGCGACCATGACACAAGCAATAGGAAATACCACCTTCGAATTTCAGGATCAAACAAATTTTTACCGCGGAAAAGTACGCGATGTGTACACCATCTCAAATCAATGGTTGGTCATGATTGCTTCTGATCGCATTTCAGCTTTCGATGTTGTGCTACCTCGACCTATTCCATTCAAAGGACAAGTGCTAAATCAGATTGCTTCTCTCATGCTCGATGCAACCAGTGACTTGGTTCCGAATTGGAAAATGGCATCACCTGACCCCAATGTTACTATAGGTAAAAAGTGTGTCCCGTTTGCGGTAGAAATGGTTATACGCGGATACCTTACCGGACATGCTTGGAGAACCTATGAAAGCGGTAAAAGAACGCTCTGCGGTGTAACATTACCTGAAGGGTTAAAAGAACATGACAAACTTCCCAATCCAATCATTACACCTACAACTAAAGCGAGTGAAGGGCATGATGAAGACATTTCAAGAGAGCAAATCATTGAACAAGGGATTGTTTCTGAAAGTGATTACTTGATTCTGGAAGACTATACCAGAAAACTGTACCAACGTGGAACTGAGTTAGCAGCAGCCCAAGGACTTATCTTGGTAGACACGAAATACGAGTTTGGAAAGTTCGAAAACGAGATTATACTCATGGACGAGATTCACACTCCGGATTCATCGCGCTATTTTTACGCTGAAGGATATGCTGAAAGACAAACCAATGGCGAAAAGCAAAAGCAGCTATCAAAAGAATTCGTTCGTGAATGGCTCATCGCGAATAATTTTATGGGGAAGGAAGGACAAGTTGTGCCAACAATGACAGATGCTTGGTTGGAAGAGATTAGCAATAGATACATTGAACTTTTTGAACGAGTTACGGGAAAGAGCTTTGTTCGTCAGGAATATGAAAACGCTGAAAGCCGCATTTTATCGAGCATAAACGAAGCGCTCATGCATATGAAAAGCGTTTAAAATTGGTTCATAAGTACACCCTGAAAAGCAAATGGTTTAATTAGAAATACCTATCTTTACGCCCGTATTTCTAATTGATTACAATGGATGAACATTCCTATCTCGGCAATGCCGATGTAAACACCATTGAGGTATTGTATAACCAATACCAAGAAGATCCAAGCTCCTTGGATATTTCATGGAGAAGATTCTTCGAAGGTTTCGAGTTTCAACATTCACAATTCCCTGTGCTGTCACGTGATACCGCCTCTATTGGTGATGACGGCATGCATAAAGAATTTAAGGTCATAAACCTTATCAATGCATATCGTCAGCGAGGCCACCTATTTACCAAGACCAATCCGGTAAGAGAGCGTAGAAAATACTCTCCAGATTTGAGTATAGAAAATTTTGGGCTTACGCAAGCAGATTTAGAGTCTGTGTTTCATGCAGGAGTTGAAGTGGGTTTGGGAGATGTGAAATTGAAAGACATTATTAAGCACTTGCAATCTTGCTACTGCGAAAGCATTGGCGCCGAGTACATGTATATACGTGACCCCGAGAAAATTCAGTGGTTGCGCTCAAGGCTTGAAGCTGTGAAGAAAACGCCATTCACTGTTGAAGAAAAGAAACAAATCTTCGACATGG
>JBEIKR010000152.1:0-5684 GCA_040379705.1 Crocinitomicaceae bacterium | reverse complement strand
CTTGTCGCGTATCGATCACGGTGTCTTTATTTACTTGATGCACATGAAGTTTCGCCAATACGCCATTTTCATGGTATTCAATGTATCTCGAGGTGGCGTTTGGTCGATTGTCCAGAATAGATTGCTCCTGACCACTTGGATAC
The DNA here is from genome assembly GCA_040379705.1 of Crocinitomicaceae bacterium. GTDB lineage: Bacteria > Bacteroidota > Bacteroidia > Flavobacteriales_D > Crocinitomicaceae > M0103. The sequence goes on along the minus strand of JBEIKR010000152.1, from coordinate 5,541 downwards.
CATTTTTTCTTGACGCCTCGGATTTCACTGTTTTGAATCCATTCCGTTTCCTCCAAAAGCACCCCAGTTTCACTCCAAACGCGATTCATTCCAGTGCCAGAGATGTCTAGGATTCTCTCACGAATCTTGATGTTTTTTTCATTCCAATAGGTTTCGCTAGGCACGAAAACGTGATTGGAATTCGGATCGTAAATCTTTAAGTGTTTTTGATCACCATTGGCATAGAATCCTTCCCATGTGCCAACAGGTAAATTTTCTTTGTAATGTTCGGTTTCCGAAAGTTCCCCTGTATAATAATAGCGCTTCCACGTACCATCTTTTGTCCCTTCGCTGTAATGCCCCTTTGTCATTACTTTCCCATTGTCAAAATACTGATAGTAAGGACCATCCATGGCATAGTCGTAGTAATTTGAACTAAACTCCATTCGGTAGACTTTTCGCTCACTAACTTGACCATTTTCATAGAAGGTTAGCGATTCACCAAACTCTGTCATCAAATAGGTATAGCCGTCTTCATCAATGGTATGAGGTGGATGATCTTTATAGGCTGAGGGATCGATATCATCCAGTTTTGCCCAGCAATAGTTGCGTTGAAAACGGAGATTTCCATTTGGATAATATTCCCTGTAGAAAGCGCAACGTCTTTTTTTCTTGTTCAAATAAAAGATATAATGGGTTTGAAGTTTTCCGGCTTCAGTGTAGGTTTTTTGGAAGCCAATTACGGAGTCACCTGGTAGTTGTGTTATTCTAAATTCAGATCTTAAACCTCCTTCATAGAAATAAAGGACTTCTTGATTCATTCGTCCAACAACAAAAACGCGTCTCTCATAGATCTTGCCTTTTTGATCCAGTTGTTGGCAAACTCCTTCCATAGGAGTTTCGGCATAATCAGAATAAAAAGTGGAGAAGAGGTAGTGGCCTCCTTTTTTATTGTAATATGAAAAAGTGCAGTTCTCTTGAGCCCTGAACACCCCAATAATTATTACAAACAAAACGGCTAGTTGAATTTTCATGGCAGCTAATACACTCAACAAAACGATTTGTTCACTTTCGCTTTATCGCTTGCGTTTTTTGGACTTTGCTTGTTTTTTGTCCCAATCGAACATCGATTTCTGGTACGGGAAAACATCTGACAATTCCCCTGAATAGTAGAACTCAAAAGCAACAGCACCAAAAGTGTAATTTGTTTCGTGAATTTTAAAGTCAGAACCACCAACAGAAGGGTTTTTCTTTGGTTTAGAACGTTGATATCCCAGGTTGAACAGCGATGCTAAGATTTCAGGACGGTCATCGATCGGGTAACCCGCGCGTTCCCACTGCATTTTCATTTGCTTAAGAAATAAAGCAGTATAGAGGTAGGAATAGTAATGGTCTTTGAACTGCACCAAGCGCTGTAAACGCACACTCATGGTGTCATTGATGTTGTTTCGATACGAACGAATGGAATCGTAATCGAGGAGGTGAGCATACTCTTTCCCAAGGTAATAAACCGAGGTAGAATCCTTTAAATAGCGTTCGATTTTTTGAGCTGTACTTTCTTTGATTCCCGTTACACCATAGGATAAGTGATTTTCGAGCACAAGCACCTTCAAAGGTCCAATGTAATTTTTGTACGATTCTCGGCTTGAATTAAATAAGCGTATTTGTTCACCAACCAAGCATGAAACGATTAACCGGGATTCTACGCCTGTGATTCGTGCAGCTGAGTCGATGTATTTTTTGTCTTTCTGAACAGCAATCTTGAAATCTTGCCACTCAGCGATATTCATCCATTCAAAGACACTTAATCCGGTTGTTTTTTGCTGATTACGCCGCTTTGATCGCATTTCAGCCAAAGCAGCGCGGTACTTTTTGTTTTTTCGAAGTCGCAAATCTACTGCATCCAACATCTTTAGTGCGATGCGCTCATCGTTGGTTTTAAAGAGTGTTTTGAGAATATATTCGGCATTCTTTGGATGAAATTGATTCAACACCATGATTCGATTTAGTGCCTCGTACCGGTGCTGTTGCATCGAAACACTATCCACTCGAAACGATTGGTTGTATTTGTTATGCATGTCCTGAAAGTAGCGATTGTTCTCATCAATCATGCCTTCGTTGTTGGTCCACTTGAACTTAACAGCAAGGTAAGTCGCAGTTAAGAAAAAACCATATAAAGCAAAGGCATAGAGGAAAACAGTATAGGGGATTTTCACCCACTTGCTTTTCAGAAATTTCAACATGATGGAATAGCGGTAATGTTAGTCATGCAAAAGTAACAAAGAAATTGTCACGACCACTTCAACATACGCTTGATCCATAGCAATCGGGAAGCTGTGTGCGGAGAATACTTTATCGATGGTTCGAAGTAATTACTTTTGTGGAGAATACTTTTTTCATGCGAAAATGCGCGAAAACTTGCGTGTCCGTGGTAATTGCCCATTCCACTATCGCCAACACCTCCAAAAGGAAGGTTTGGGTTGACAATATGCATCATGGCGTCATTTACTGAACCACCTCCAAATGAGATTGACGATAAAATCTTCTTTTGTTCGTCACGGTTGTCCGAAAATACGTACAAAGCCAAAGGTTTTGGACGCTGCTTGACTTGAAGAATGGCATCGTCAAGGTTCGCAAATGAAATAATCGGAAGGATAGGCCCGAAGATTTCGTCCGCCATGATGGGGTGATCAAAAGCGATGTCTGTTAGTAAGGTGGGGGAAATGTGTCTTTGTTCACGATCCATTTTTCCGCCATAAAAGATCTCCTGTCCAGCCAAATGTGCCGATACACGTTCAAAGTTTCTTTCATTGATGATCTGAACATAATTTCCATTTTCAACCGCAAATTTTGACCGTTCGATCTCCGCAATGAATTTTTGCAAGAACTTTTCCTCGATTGACTTTTCAATCAGCACGTAATCTGGCGCAATGCATGTTTGCCCTGCATTAAGAAACTTAGCCCAAACTAAGCGACGTACCGTGACATCCATATTGCATTTTGCCGTTACAAAAGCTGGACTTTTACCTCCGAGCTCGAGGGTTACTGGCGTTAAAAATTTTGCTGCTGCTTCGTAAACAATCTTGCCGACTGGAATGCTTCCTGTAAAAAAGATCTTATCGTATTTCTCCTTCAACAATGCCGTCATTTCAGGAACTCCACCTTCAATTACGCGAAAGAAACCGGGGTCGAAATGGGTATTGACTATTTCTGCCATGATTGCACTTGTGCGCGACGGCAGTTCACTTGGTTTAAGGATAACTGTACATCCCGCAGTAATTGCTGCGATTGCTGGGGAAAAGCTCAATTGAAAAGGATAATTCCACGCGCCAATAATCAAAGAAACACCCAATGGTTCAGGTATTATAAAAGACTTCGCAGGCATGTTCAACACATTGGTACGAATTCGCTTTCTTTTCGACCAGGACTTTACTTTCTTGATGGACTCATTGATGTCTGTGTAGATGATTGAAAGTTCAGTCGTGTATAAATCAAACTCAGACTTTCCGAAATCGAGGAGAATTGCTTCCGCCATTTTGGTTTCATTCTCCATGATCAGCTGTTTCAATTTCTTCAACTGAGCGATTCGAAAATTGATATCCCTAGTTTTTCCAGAAAAGAAGAAATCTCTTTGCTGCTGTATTTCCTTTGTAAACTGAATATCACTCATTTTTAAAAGCTTTTTTTAGAATAACACGTAGCTATTCATTATTGTTTTCTTCCAATGATCGTGCATTGAAAAAGGTGTCATAACGTGCGTCCAGGGTTCCCATCCAGCGATCCCAAAAAAGGAAATACAAGCCATAGTTGCCATTGAAAAATTTATGATGCATGTTGTGTGCGACGGAGGTGTTGACCCATTTCCCAATCCATGTGCGGTTGAAACCTTTTGGATAAAGTTCATAGCCCAGATGGCCATAGACATTATAAATGAATTGAACCAAAAAGAAGAGGATGAAAGTCTCTCTTTGGACCGGTAAAGTAAACGCAATGAGTGGAAGTATTGCCGATTCCAATAGTCCCTCTAGAAAATGAAAAGAGTAGGAGGTTAAAGGCGTTGGATTCGTCGATTGATGGTGAACGTGATGCACATACTTAAACATTCTTGGCAGGTGCATAAATCGATGTAACCAGTAAAAATAGGTGTCGTGTATTAGCAGCATTACTGGAAAACTAAGGATCAACCAAGTGTATCCATATTCAGAGGCAGACTGATACATTTTCGTTTGATCAGGGAAAATCACAAAGATTAATCCTGCCATGATGCCAAACAAAGCCATCGTTGATACAGAATGTACAAATTCCATTACTTGGCTTTTTAGCTTGGGAAATAAAGATTGAATCTTATATTGCTGCCATTTTTTTCGAAATAGGATATAGAACAGAAAAAAAGTAAAGCCTGCAACCAAGGCGTAACGGATGAAGATGTACTGAGTGACTTTCATCCAAATGTAAAGCAGTTTATCTAGCGTCATTGTGCCATTTGTTCATCCAGCTTGGACTGCTCACGGATTCGGGCGTCGATAATATCGGAATACCACAATGCTTGTTTTTTACCTCCTTCAACGTAGGCTTGTTGAATCCATTTCTGCGCGCCTACTAAGTCCCCTAAAACCTCACAAGCCAGTGCCGCGTTAAAGGCCGCTTTCGCGCGAATTTTCGATTTAAACGTAGTTTCAAATACCTCAGACCATGTTTTCAACGCACCATCCCAATCTTTAGCTAAAGCTTGACGCTCGCCACGCTCCATATTGCCTTTCTTGCCTTTGTACATTAAACGGTCCTCCCAAAAATAGAGTGGTACAATGTTGTAGGCAAATTCAACCCCCGTATTATGGCTCACATTAAGTAAAGCATCATTACGTTTGATCAGCTTCGCCAATGCCTCAACTGGGTTTACTGAGCGCTGTGTCCAGTTTTGCTTAAATTGAAAGCGGTCTTCATAGAGAATCTTTTGTTGGGAGGGATCATATACACGAAATCCCGCCTCAGCAGTCGCTGTCCCTTTTACTTCAACGGTAGTAGGTGTTCCATTCAATACCGCGCCAACGGCAGCTTGGGCTGTTGCACCAGGATTGAAAATGGAGTAGTCCGTATCGAAATATTCGAGGACCAATAATGCCTGGACATGCTGTGCTGCGCAAATACTATCAATGATTATCCAATCCAAAGGAACTCCGAAGCCAAGACTTTTTCCATCTGCCGCATTCATCGTTTGACCGCAACGAACGGCGTCAAATCGACGGTCGTTTCCAACACGGAGATTCAAAGTTTCCGTTAAACCGCGCAGACAGTCTTCAGAAAGTTCCTTGTCGCGCACCGGTGTTTCACCGCTTAAAGAAGCTTCAAATCCTGTTGTTGATGTTGGTATTGAACGATTCAGTATGGCAATTTCACGTATGTTGGTAGGAATGGTTATTTCCGCAGGGCGCAATACGCTTACTTGCATATCTCGCGTTCCAGCACATGAAGCAAGAATAAATACACTCCCAAGAATCAGGACCAATGATGACCTCCTAAAGGTTTGGCCAATGTAATATACTAAATGGCTTGTCATCATAT
>JBEIKR010000151.1:0-5837 GCA_040379705.1 Crocinitomicaceae bacterium | reverse complement strand
TTGGCGATGACAGCAAAGCAGATGTGGTTCGTTCCTTGGGTGCAGACCATGTCATCAATTACAAAAAAGGGGATTATGCCGAAGAGATCAAACGACTTTTGAATGGCGATCGCTTGGATGCAAGTTTCAATCCTGCGGCTGTATCGACGTTTAAGAAGGATTTCGAGTTGATTGGCTCCGGCGGACGTGTGGTGCTTTTCGGTGCTTCTGAATTGTCGTCCGGGAAATATGGATTCTTTTCGAAACTGAATTTCCTCCGAAAAATGGGGCTCGTGCTACCTATCGGATTGATGATGCGCTCGAAGAATGTGCTCGGCGTCAACATGTTAAAAATCGCAGATAACCGTCCAATGGTGTTAACACATTGCTTGAAAGAGGTAGTGGCCTTGTACCAAGATGGAAAATTAATTCCTCAAGTGGGTGGTGTTTATTCCATCGATGAGGTGTCCAAAGCCCATGAAGCCCTAGAAAATGGAAAAACGACCGGGAAATTAACGGTTAAATGGGATTGATGTAGAATTAACTTTTGGGTTCATTTTAGGTCAGGGTTTCAACTCGGGGACTAAAGTAGTTACACAAAGTTTGTAAATCGTCTTCTCAAGCTCTTGTAGAGTAAATTCAAAGTCTTACCTTCGTTCAAACAGATGGAAGGATTTCAAATCACAAGTAAGCAATACTTTGACGAATACATGTCATTGATAGGCAAGGAAATAAAAAACCTAGTCAAAAACTTTGATTTCAAGTACAAGGACTTAGATCTTGGGTATCAGACCCAGGCATCTGCAGTTTATTCATCAAACATCGAGGGGAATACAATCGATCTGAACTCTTTCATGAATTTTAAGTTATCCAATGAGAAATTCAAAGTAGGAAAAGAACTAAAGGAAATTGAAGACTTGATACGCGCCTATGATTTTGCACAGCGCGAATTTTTGAATCAGAAAAACTTCTTGAATATTCATAAAATTTTATCCGAAACATTAGTGATAAATAGTTTAAGAGGTAAGTATAGAAAGGAAAAAGTTGGCGTTTTTGGTGAATCTGGTTTAGTTTATTTGGCCATCGAATCTGAATTTGTTAAGAAAACCATGAACGATTTCTTTTCAGGAATCGAAGAACTTTTGATCAATAATTTAAGTGTAGAAGAAGTTTTTTATTTCGCCTCATTCATTCATCTAAAATTTGTTCATATTCATCCATTCAGAGATGGAAATGGCAGAGCTGCTAGAATTCTTGAAAAGTGGTTTATAGCAGCAAAACTTGGCGAAGAATTTTGGAAATTGCCTTCAGAAAAATACTACAAAGACAATCAAGCCGACTACTATAAAAACCTGAACTTAGGGGTAAATTATTATGAGTTGAATTATAATAAATCCTTGCCATTTTTAGCAATGCTACCAAATTGCATGAAGTAATTTAACTCAGTGCATTCGTGCTTATTCGATAAAATCGTGCTTTTGGGTTCATTTAGCCCCGGGTTTCAAGCGTCACGGAGGATAAGGCCCAACATAATTTACACACGGCGTTGTCCCTTGAAAACATTGGGCATTTTCTGTGATTGTTGCCTCCATGTTTCCTTCCACAATAAGCTGTAAGTCAGGTGTTGACTGCCATTGTTTCAAACACTCGATGCCCGACCAAATCATTTGGTTGTCTGTTGTTGGTCGGTATTTTTTCTCTAAGGACTCGATGGTTTGAAACTTCTCCGCGCGGTAAATGTAATAGGTCCCTTTTGGTAGGGTTAAGTTGGCAATACCCTCTCCATCGGTGCCGTACACCTTTAAATCGTATTCTTTATTCAGATCGAGATGGTCATCATATAGAATCACAAATTCTTGATTTCCCAGTGGTGAATTCCAACCCATGGCTTGTTCCGGCGTGGGATACGCACCGCCACAGTAAGGAGTATGAACTTGCCAAAGTAGCTTAACCTTGTAGTTCACAACAGGCGTGGATGCTCCTACAGATGACACCTTTTGAATAGCACATGCGGCAAAGAGGAGAGGAATAATGAGAAGGAATAGTCGATTCATAGAAAAATGACTTTCTCCAAATATACGATTTGTTAAGGAATTGAAAATTCCCAAGATTGTATCCAATGTTACATCATTGACGCGGGAATTTGATGTAATTTTACAGCGTTAAAAACAAAAACAGCATGGCAGAGACAATGACAGACTTAGGAATTCAAGAAATTCTTGCTCAATTGGGCATCGAAGAAGTAAATAACGGTGCTTCAACGGGCGGAAAATGGTTCAAAACACGCGGTGAGCGTATCGACTCCATTTCTCCTGTTGACGGTAAATTGATTGCATCTGTCAATGCAGCCACGGAGGCCGATTATGAAGCCATCATCCTCAAAGCTCAAGAGGCTTTCAAGGAATGGAGAATGATTCCAGCACCTAAGCGTGGGGATATTATTCGACAGTTGGCTGACCGCATCCGCTTCTACAAAGAACCACTTGGAAAATTGGTTTCTTACGAAATGGGAAAATCTCTCCAAGAAGGGTTGGGTGAGGTGCAAGAAATGATCGATATCTGTGATTTCGCCGTTGGACTTTCTCGTCAATTGTATGGTCTGACGATGCATTCTGAGCGTCCAGGACACCGCATGTACGAGCAATACCACCCACTTGGAATCGTGGGAATCATCTCGGCATTCAACTTTCCGGTTGCGGTTTGGAACTGGAATACAGCGCTAGCATGGGCGTGTGGCGATGTATGCGTGTGGAAACCATCCGAAAAAACACCGATCACAGCAATCGCATGTCAACAAATTACGAAAGAAGTATTCGATGCGAATGGAGTGCCTGAAGGTGTTTCAGGATTGGTCATCGGAGGACCAGAAATTGGAAAATTAATGGCGGAAGATACGCGTGTTCCATTGGTTTCGGCTACAGGTTCAACACGCATGGGTAAATCCGTAGGTGCAGCTGTAGGAGCGCGCTTGGGTCGTTCGTTATTGGAGTTAGGAGGTAACAATGCGATTATCATTACCCCAACAGCTGACTTGAAAATGGTTGTTCCAGGCGCTGTCTTTGGAGCGGTAGGAACAGCTGGACAACGTTGTACGTCTACACGTCGTTTGATTATCCACGAAGAGATTTACGACAAGGTGAAAGAAGCCTTGGCGAAAGCATACCAACAAATTAAAATCGGAAACCCATTGGATCAAAACAACCACGTGGGACCATTGATTGATACAGATGCAGTACGCATGTATTCTGAAGCCTTGGAAAAAGCAGTGGCTGAAGGTGGAAAAATCATCGTTGAAGGCGGTGTTCTTTCAGGTGAAGGGTACGAATCAGGATGTTATGTGAAGCCTGCAATCGTTGAAGCACAAAATCATTTTCACATTGTGCAACACGAAACTTTCGCTCCGATTTTGTACATCATGAAATACTCAGGTGGGGTTGAAAACGCGATCAAATTGCAAAATGGTGTTCCGCAAGGATTGTCTTCGGCAATCATGACGAACAACTTGCGTGAAGCGGAAGCATTTCTTTCTCATTCGGGGTCTGACTGTGGAATTGCCAATGTCAATATCGGTACTTCAGGTGCGGAGATTGGTGGAGCTTTCGGTGGTGAGAAAGAAACAGGTGGTGGACGTGAGTCTGGATCTGATGCATGGAAAGTGTACATGCGCCGACAAACGAATACGATCAATTATTCCGACAGCCTTCCTCTGGCACAAGGGATTAAATTTGAATTATAAATATCTACAAAACCCCGGGCTTCAACTCGGGGTTTTTTATTTCCACTCGTTTGTCACTTTTCTTGAAGTTCGTACACTTACGATGAGATGAGTAAGGATAAACAAGCCCATTTTTTACAAATGTACGAACCTGTACACGATCGCTTCGAACGGTTTTGTCGTGCACGTGCTTTTGGTGAAATGGACTTTCGGGGATCTCATCAACGAAACTTTACTCATCGCATTTCAACGCTTGGAAACACTTCGGTCTGAACAGGCCTTTCTTTCTTTTCTTTTCAGCATTTCGGTAAATATCTTAAACAATCAGTACCGCAAAAAAAGGGAAGAACGCCAGTCGGAAAAACACAACACGATTGCGGATGTATCGCAGGAAGTTCATGCCGATACGCATTTTTTACATCTTGCTTTAGCCCAGCTGCCCGTCGCCCAGAAGGAATGTGTGATCCTTTTCGAAATCTCTGGATTTAAAATCAAGGAAATAGCCGAAATACAATCTGTTTCGGAGGATGCTGTGAAACAACGCTTGAAGCGAGGGCGTGAAAGGTTGCAAGAAATACTCACCTATGTGGCGAAGCCCCACAGCAATACTTCTCAGTGATGGATCAATTTATAAGTTTGGACGAATTGTTTGAAAACTACAGGAACGAAACACCTGTTGTATCGTTTGAGGAAACGAAGGAAAAATTTCTAAATTCGGTGAATACATCACAAATACCGACTAAACAGTCGATAAAATTACGTTTATCATTAAAATCATGGATGATGCTGGCTATTGGAACATCGTTGATCACTGCACTCGTTTGGCTATTGAATACCACAAGTCACGTGAATGAATCACCAGTTTCGAAGGATCCACATCCAAGGGAAACAAAAATTGCAACCCCGGATACACTCTCTTCTGCAGAAAAGTCGAAAGTGACGATACATCAAAAGGAAAATGCCGCAAACCAACACCATGTTGCGCTGGTGAACTGGATGGATGAAGTGTTGAATGAACCTGAGGAAATCTCTGTCGAGCAAGCAGCAATACCTTCTCCAAATGCCTATACAATGAATTTTTTCGATGAGTACATCTTCCCGAAACTGACGGATGAAGAAATAAAAGAGACCAATCGATTCAAGCGCGAAATGCTCCGTGCCCTTCAAAAGTTTGACAAGAAAGAATACGCACTGATTCCTTCAGGTACCTTTCTGTATCAAAATGATTCAATGTCGGTTCAGTCGTTTTACATGGGAAAAAAGGAAATCTCAAACAAAGATTACCGCACATTTCTTTTTGATTTGCTCATTCAAGGAAGAAAAGATGAATTTCTCATCGCTAAGCCTGATCAAAGCCAATGGTCCAATGAAAACGCACAGAACTCAGCCATGGAGCAATACTATTTCTCTCATTCTGCGTACGATAATTTCCCGGTGGTGAACGTTTCTCGCGCAGGAGCGGAGTTGTATTGCAAGTGGCTGTCGCAAGAACTGCAGAAATTCATTGGAGACAAACATCCTGAGCGCTACAATGATGTGCGATTGCCCATGCATGTGGAATGGGTGTTCGCAGCTTCAGCAGAAGGAAAACAATTGCCCTATCCGTGGGACGGAATTTATCTGCGCAATTATCGTGGACTGATTTTGGCAAATTATCGGGCAGAAATGGATCCGCTGCGGCAGGATTATCGCGCCAACATCAATCCAAAAGATTCGTTGGAATATGGCAATTCATCGTGTCAGGGTCAGGACCTTACCGCACCTGTCGGATCGTATTTTCCCAATGCCAACGGGCTATTCAACATGAGTGGGAACGTTGCAGAAATGGTCTATCATTCCACTACGGGCCGCAACAATCCAGGTACAGCGGGAGGTGGATGGATGAATACCGCCGAGGAAATTAAAATCCTAGCCCCCGATCCTTACAATGGAATCGTTGGTGCGCACAAGAACATTGGCTTCCGCATTGTGATGACAACGGGAATCAAGCCTTAGATTATAAATTCTCGAAAAAATCGTTGCCTTTGTCGTCAGTGATGATGAATGCCGGAAAATTTTTCACCGTAATCTTACGCACTGCCTCCATACCCAATTCTTCAAAGTCAACCACTTCAACTGCTGTGATGTTTTCCTTTGCAAGAAT
>JBEIKR010000150.1:0-6049 GCA_040379705.1 Crocinitomicaceae bacterium | reverse complement strand
GGTAGGAAATGGCAATAAAACCCACCACATTCCAAATCAAGAAAAGCATCGAAATGATCAGAAGAATGTAGAACGTGAGTTTTGTATAAGCGTCGGGTTCCTCGTTCCCTAAAAAAATGCGCAAAAGATCCTTTTCTTTCCTTTTTTTCACTCTTTGTTTCGATGATGTTTGTGCGCTTCCCATGCTTTGGCTAAAATTGCAGATAAATTTTCATTTTTTTCCAATCTATAATGCAGACATACCTCAATGATACAGAGTTCTTGAACTATAGGGACGAAAAATTTGATGTTTTTACGGCTGATATCCAACCAGATTTAGAAAAAAAAGATATCGCAATTGCCTTATACTACCTTGTTCGTGACGGGTTTATTTACGACCCATATCACCTTGATTTGACTATTGAGGGTTTGAAAGCATCGAATGTGCTGAAGAAAAAACGTGCGTGGTGCGTGGAGAAATCGACCGTGCTGGCTGCATGTGCACGGAAATTTGGCATTCCTTCACGGTTGGGCTATGCCATTGTAACCAATCACATTGGCGTGGATAAATTAACGAACATGCTGCGCCGTGAAGAAATTGTGTTTCATGGATTTGTAGAAATGTATCTCGAAGGGCAATGGGTAAAATGCACTCCTGCTTTTGATGAACGCATTTGTGCATTGACGCGAGTGACACCCTTGGAATGGGATGGGGAAAGCGACTCTCTTTTTCAAGAATTTGAACATGGCAAGAAGTTCATGGAGTATGTCCATTTTTATGGAATCTTTGATGATGTGCCGATTCAATTAATGAATGATGAGATGCAGAAATACTATCCACATCTATTTGAAAAGGAATACAATACACGTGAATTTTCATTTAAACATTTGTAGTGAAAACTATTTAACCACCACTACTAAATAGTTGGAAACTTTCCAAAATCCATGTGGATCCTTGATTCGAATTTTCGTGTTTTTTCCAACGGACACTACCGTGTAAGAATCTGAAGGATGATCGGTGATGATTAATGGTTTGGAACCTTCCACAAAAATTTCATTGTCCTCGCGCATGTCAATCCTTGAAAAGTATTTTTCGTTAAAATCTCCTGCAATCCGAATGCTTTTAGAAATTCCTATAAACCCTTTTTTCTGTTCAATTACATGATTTTTGACGAGTTCTTTTTCCGTGCCATAGGAGTAATATGCGGTGTTGATCTCGTCTTTGAGCGTTTCCGCCAAGTCGTCTTTTTCACGATAGGCATCAAAAAGGCGGGAGTATGAATGATTCAACGCACTTAATTCCTGCTGAAATTCCGCTATTTGAAACTCTTTCGCATCAATGTTTTGAATCAGATCTCCGATCATAGCCTCCAATTCACTGATTTTTTTGTCTTTGACGTTTAATTGCCTCGACAATTGAGTTACTTTTTTGCCATTTTCGATGCGGAGAAAATTGATGTAGTTTATTTGGCTCAAGATCCATTCTTTATCGCTTTCTGTTTGTTCCGGATCGCTTGCGCGCACGCGAATTTCACTTTGTTTTAGTTCGATGGCCTCTAGATTGGACCGTATCTGGTTATAGAATTCCAATGAGGTGTTGAGCATGGAGTCTTGGTCTTGGTTCTCTTTCTCGAGTTCTGCAATGCGTTCTCGAAGGCTTTGGTCGTCAGATTTTTGAGAAATTGTAGGGTGTTGCTCACATGAAATGAAGAGCATCAGTACGATGATGAATGTAAATGAGTGGTTCATGTTTTTTGTATTTCATGTAAATTTAGTCCTTTCGCGTGCAAATTGTATCTTTGACATGTAAACTAAAATCATGAGACAAATCCTATTTTTATTTGCCGCTTTAGTGTTGACATACACGTCATTGGCACAGTCGGTTCGCTATGAATTGCGGATGCCAAATCCACAAAACCATTATTTTCAGGTAGTCATGGAATTGTCTGATTTTAAGGAGTCTGAGTTGCACATTAAAATGCCAGTATGGGCGCCAGGATCTTATTTGGTGCGTGAATTTGCCCGCAACGTAGATTTGGTTTATGCCACGGATGAGACAGGAAAAAAATGGCGTCTGGATAAGGATGCAAAGAATGCTTGGGTACTCAAGAAGGGAAATGCGAAGAAAATTCGTGTGAGTTATGAGGTCTATTCCTTTGAATTGTCTGTACGCACGAGCTTTTTAGATCTTACGCATGGCTATGTGAGTGGGAGTGGGGTATTTATGTATGTCGATGGACACAAGGACAGATCTGGAGAATTGACCATCTATCCTTATTCCGGATTTAAAACCATTAGTACGGCCTTGCCAAGAAAAGGCGAGGGGGTAACGGCTGATGGATCTGAGAAATTCGTTTACAGCAATTACGATCAACTGGTAGATTGTCCTATTGAAATTGGCAATCAGGAGGTATTTGAGTTTATGGCTGCAGGTGTGAAGCATACCGTTGCGATGTATGGCGTTGCCAATTATTCAGTATTCGAATTGCAAGAAGACATGGCAAAAATTGTGGAAGCTGCTACGGATGTTTTTGGTCAAAATCCCAACAAGGAATATACCTTTATCATTCATAATGTGGTGGATGGTCAAGGAGGGTTAGAGCATTGCAATTCAACAACATTGAGCGTGAATCGCTGGACCTACCAAGGCAAGGCATATCTTGATTTCCTGAATTTAGTCGCGCATGAGTATTTTCATTTGTGGAATGTGAAACGAATCCGTCCAATCGAGCTTGGACCTTTCAACTACGATGAAGAAAATTATACCACATTGCTTTGGGTGATGGAAGGTTTCACGTCGTATTATGACGAACTATTGATGCGCCGAGCAGGGTACGTCACTGAAAATGAATACCTCTCAAAGCTGGAATCTACTGTGAATTATGTCGAAGGTTCGGTTGGAGCGCGTGTTCAACCTGTCGCACATGCCAGTTTTGATGCATGGATTAAGGCATACCGACCAAATGAAAATAGCTCAAATACCACGATGACCTATTATTCACGTGGAGCCATGCTCGCAGCAGTTATTGACGCCATGATTATAGCGAAATATTCGGGTAAAAAATGCCTCGACCATTTCATGCGGGTGCTGTATGAAAAGTACTACGTCAAATTGAAACGCGGATTTTCTGATAAAGAATTTCAATCTGAATTGTCGGCATTTCTAGACATGGACATGAGTGATTTTTTCAATCGCTATGTGTATGGGACCGAAATTGTTCCATTTGAGAAGTACTTTGGTCCGGCTGGAGTTGAAGTTGGATTTAGGAAGATTACTACTCCTTCGTTTGGGGCTGGGATGAAGCAGGAAGGTGGTCGTTTAACGGTGCGCTCCGTTCGAGCAGGCTCATCTGCGGAAAATGCAGGTTTAAGTGCGAATGATGAAATCATTGGATACAATGGCTTCCGAGTGGACCAAAGTACCTTGGAATCGTTCTTATCGTCACTTGAGGTAGGTGAAAACATGAAGTTGCTCGTATCTCGTGATCAGATTTTATTGGAATTAACGGTGGTGATGTCAGAATTTGAACGGCCACAATTTTCGTTCAAAGGATCCACGCAGATTGACAAGGAGAAACTGCGTAAGTACTGGTTTAGAGCAATATAAGATGAGAAAACTACTTTTTATAGCGTGGATATTTCCATTTTTCTTAGTTGCTCAGTCGGATTTCCCTAATATTCAACTGAAGAATACAGGTGTAACAAATGTTCTTAATGGCATTAGTGAGCCGTCCATTGCTATTGATCCTAAGAATCCATCTATCATGGCAGCGGGGAGTATCATGAATGCATATTACTATTCTACAGATGCGGGCCTCACGTGGAAAAGTTATTCGTTGTCTAGTAAATACGGCGTTTGGGGCGATCCAGTATTGATGTTTGATACTACCGGTCGAGTGTATTATTTTCATTTAAGCAATTACTCCAAGGCTACATGGATTGATCGCATTGTGTGTCAATCAGCTCCTAAGGTCAACGCGAAATTTAATACAGGCACATTTCCTAAGCCGAATGGAACTAAAGCTCAGGACAAACATTGGGTCGTACTAGACCCTAAGACCAATGATATTTTCATGACCTGGACACAATTTGATGCGTATGATTCCCGTGAACCACTCGATTCTTCGCGGATCATGTTCTCAAAATCGACCGACCAAGGAAAAACATGGAGTGATCCTATTCGGATTTCTAAATATGCGGGTGACTGCCAAGATGGCGATTATACAGTAGAAGGTGCTGTTCCTGCCGTTGGTCCGAATGGTGAAATTTATGTGACATGGACAGGTCCAAAAGGGCTCGTTTTTCAGCGATCGTTGGATCGTGGTAAAACGTGGCTCGACGAAGAACAGCTATTACATGTACATCATGGTGGATGGGAAATGACTATACCTGGGATGTATAGAGCCAATGGACTCCCAATTCTTCAATGTGACTTAAGTAATGGTGCCAATCGAGGAAATTTGTATCTGAATTGGTGTGACCAAAAAAATGGATACAACAACACGGATTCGTGGCTGTCGGTTTCTGAAGATGGGGGTAAAACCTGGTCGGAACCCAGAAAAGTGAATCAGGATACCACGGTTTCTCACCAGTTTTTCACGTGGATGGCGGTTGATCAAACATCGGGTTACCTCTATTTTGTGTACTACGATCGCCGGAACCATAACGACAATCAAACCGATGTCTATCTCACTGTTTCAAGGGATGGGGGAAAAACCTTCACCGACCATCACATTTCTCAAAAATCATTTTTGCCTGATCAAGAAATTTTCTTCGGTGATTATCTAAATATCGCAGCGGTAAATGGCACCATTCGACCGATTTGGCCTCGTATGGATGATGGTAAAACGAGTCTGTGGATCGCTTTGATTCAAGAGGAGGTGCTTATTAAGTCAAGCGCGAAATAATCGCTTCGTGCTCAGGGAATAAAGGCAATAATTGCTCTTTGGTAAACAATTCAAAGTCGCGAAAGTCGAATCCTGGAGCAACAGTGCACGACACAAGGGCGTACGAGTCTTCATCTACGATACAAGATCCAAAGATGGTTCCGGAAGGTATCATGCGTTGAGGTGCTTGTCCTTTTGAGAAGTCTGATCCAAGAAGATATTCCGTATGCCCGTTTTCGTCCAGGGTATGCACGATGAGTGGACTCCCCGAATGATGAAACCACAATTCGTCGCCTACGATTCGATGAAAATGTGAGACATCAGATGAGGTGAGTAAAAAATAAATCGCCGTCATCAAGTTTCTGTCGCCATTTGAGTTCATTCCTTCAGCACGAAAAGTTTCTTTGTAATAGCCTCCTTCGGGATGGGGAAGAAGCTCCAGATTGTCGATGATGTCTTTAATTTCTGCGTTCATTTCTTCGTAAGTTAAAGGATGGGACCTTGGGTGAATTGTACCCCTCGGTTGCGAATATTAGGAAAGAAATACTTCACATCAATGGACAAATAACTACCGTCCACATTTCCTTTGACCGTATTCTTATATCCTTGATATTTGTATTGCGCAATCATCTGGAATAAAGGAGCGAGTGGTACTCTGCCAGATCCACCGATATAGAAAAAACCCGACTTTTTTGTGCGGTATTCAAACCCAATGTTGGCGTTAATATCAAAGCCTGCCTTTCTGTTGACAAATCCTGTATGGTAAAATAAATTTGAGCCTCCTGGTTTGGTAAGAATGCCCACATTGGTGGGCTTGAAAGTCAATGCAAGTCCTAAAGATGCATTCATAAAAATTTGTCTCCCCATTTGGATATACACCAATCCATTAATCGGTATGTCGTAGGAAATGAAAGTTAAATGATTCTCGGCATAAATCGATGAGTCAGGTACTTCCATGGAAATATTGAACTCTCGTTGTGTATAATTTATGCCTGTTTCCAAGGCCAAAAGTTTTGTTAATCCCGCGCGGATGGTCCCTCCAAAGGAATAGCCAAGTCGCTGTTCAATGGTCGTTGAAAATTCGTTTTGACTGAGTGTTAATGTTGATTGACCGATAAACTGGGTAGGAAACAATGTTCTCACTTGAATTCCGAAATAGGATGGAAAGCGCTCCTTTTTTTCTT